>JBAVXH010000313.1:0-26155 GCA_049698215.1 Xanthobacteraceae bacterium
GTCGCGGGCGCGGCGCTCGCCAAGGCCGCAGGCTTCGACAACCTCATCACCTGCGATCTCGGCGGCACCTCGTTCGACGTGTCGGTGATCGCGAACGGCAAGGCCTCGATCGCGGCGCAAACCACCATCGAGTTCGGCCTCATCATCCGCACGCCGATGGTCGAGATCACCACCATCGGCGCGGGCGGCGGCTCGATTGCGTGGGTGGATCGCGGCGGGCTGCTGCAGGTCGGGCCGGAAAGCGCGGGCTCGGTACCGGGCCCCGCATGTTACGGACAGGGCAATACGCGGCCCACGCTCACCGACGCGCAAGTCGCGCTCGGCCGCATCAACGCGCAGCGCCCGCTCGGCGGCGAGCTGAAATCGCTCGACGTGGAGGCGGCGCGGCGCGCTATTCACCAGCATATCGGCAAACCGCTCAACCTTTCGCCCAACGATGCCGCCGCCGCCATCGTGCGCGTCGCAGACGCGCGCATGGCCGGCGCGATCCGGCTGGTGTCGATCGAGCGCGGGCACGATCCGCAAAAATTCGTCGCGATGCCGTTCGGCGGCGGCGGCGCGCTGCATGTCGGCGCGCTGATCCGCGAAATCGGCCTGAAGAGCGTGGTGGTGCCGCGTTTTCCCGGCATCACCTCGGCGCTCGGCTGCGTGCTCGCGGATATCCGCCACGACATGGTGCAGACCGTGAACCTGATGCTCGACGGCCTCGATGCGACAGCGCTCGCGGAGCGCATGGCGGCGGCGGGCAGGCAAGCGAGCGCGGTGATCGCGGCGGCGGGCATTCCGGTCGAACGCATCGACGTGATCTATGAGCTCGACATGCACTACCTTGGGCAGACGCATACTGTATCCGTGCCGCTGCCGGTCGACGCCGATGCGCGTGGCCTCGATGAACCACTGGTGCGCAAAGCGTTCGAGCAGACCTATTCGGCGTCGTTCAGCCGCCTGCTGCCGGGCCTTGCGGTGCGCATCGTTTCGCTGCGCGTGGCGGCGATCGGGCGCAGGCCGCCGTTCGATTTTTCCGTATTCGCGCCGGATGCTTCGGCCTCGCTCGACAAAGCGAAAGCCGGTTCGCGCAAGGTGTGGTTCGATGGCGGCTTCCGCGAGACGAGCGTGTGGTCGCGCCTCGCGCTGCCGGCGGGGGCCACGATCGAAGGCCCGGCGATCCTCGAGCAGGGCGACGCCACCACGGTGATCGAGCCGGGGCACGTCGGGCGCGTCGACAAGCTCGGCAATGTGATTGTGGAGCGAGCATGAGCAAGCAAACCACCGCGCTGATCCTTGGCGACCTGCAGAACGATTTCATTCATCCGAACGGCGCCTACGGCCGCGCCAAACAATCCGCCGCGGACATCGCGGCTCTCCCCGCCCGCCTCGCGCCGCTCGCGAGGCTCGCGCGCGAGCGCGGCATCCTCACCGTCGCGACCTTGTTCACGCTGGTGCCGGGCCGCGAGGCTGAGCCGATCATCTCGCCGCACCTCAAGCAGCTTCGCCCGTTCCTAAAGAAAGGCGACTTCGCGCCGGGCAGCTGGGGCCAGCAACTGGTCGACGAGCTCGCGCCCGCCGACGTGAACATCGAGAAGATCGCCTATTCGGCATTCCACGCCTCGCGCCTCGAATGGGTGCTGAAGAAGTCCGGCATCGAACACCTCTATTTCAACGGCATCGTCACCAATGGCGGCGTCGCCTCGACGGTGCGCGACGCGCATGTGCGCGAGTTCCATTGCACGGTGATCGCCGACGGCTGCGCGGCGTTTTCGCGCGAATTGCATGAGGCGGCGATCGAGGGACTGAAACCTGTCGCGAAAGTGATCGCGGTTGCGGATGCGATGCGGGACCTTGCGGCGCTATAGTGTGCGCATGCCCCGTTTCCTCCTCGCGTTTGTCATCTCGCTCGCTGTCAGCTCTGCTGCGCTCGCCGCCGAGCCGGTCTTCCCGCCGGGCGCGCGTGTCGGGCTTGTCCCGGCGCCCGGCATGACGCCCGGCAAATCGTTCCAGGGCTTCGAGGATCGCGCGAATCGCGTGGTGCTGCTGGTCAGCGAAGTGTCGGCCCAGACCTACGAGAGAATTGCGGAGGAGTTCACGCCGGAGGCGATCCGCCGGACCGGCATGGAGGAGCTTTCGCGCGAGACGTTGCCGCTCTCGGCCGGCGAGGGCCTCCTGGTCGTGACCCGGCAGGGACAGAACGGCACGGCGCTGCGCAAATGGGCCCTGCTCGCCCGCAACGACGACCTCACAGTGACGATCGTCGGCGTCGTGCCCGAAGCCGCGCGCGATGCTTATCCGGACACCGCCATGCGCGCCGCGTTCGCCAGCGTCGTGGTCCGCGCGAAGCTCACCCCCGACGAGATGCTCGCCGTGCTGCCGTATCGGCTCGACGAGCTCGCCGGTTTCCGGCTGATGCGCACGAGCCCCGACGGCACGGCGGTGATGACGCTTGGGTCCCAGGAGACGAGCCTGCCGGCCGAGCAGCCCTATTTCATGATCACGCCGCGTGCCGTCGAGCCGCCTGCGCCCGACGAGCGCGACCGCTTCGCGCAACGCACGATGGCGGGATTCCTGCAGCGGCCGAATGTGCGCATCGTGAACTCCGAGCAGATGCGGATCAGCGGCGTGCCAGGACACCAGATCGTCGCGATGAGCCAGGACGAGCGCACCGGCGATGAACTGGTGATGGTGCAGTGGCTTCGCTTCGGCCCGGGTGTGGTGCAGATGTTCGGCATCGCGCGGCGGGACAAATGGGACGATGTGTTCCCGCGCATGCGCGCCGTGCGCGACGGTTTCGGGACGAAGTAGCGCACAAATGCAAGAACCCCGGCCGAGGCCGGGGTTCCAGGTTGGGGCTTAACGCCTGACTTACTGCTGCTGGGGAGCCGGTGCCTGCTCGGGCGCCGGAAGCTGGAGTTGGACTTGCGTGTTGCCGGCCGGAGCGGACGCGACTTCCTTGGTGCACAGGTCCTTGAACACCACCAGATTGTCCGGCGTGTATTCCTTGGTCAGGCAGGTGCAGGGCCGCGGAGCCGCCGCAACCGCCGGCGCAACCGCATAGGACGTCGCAACCAGGCCCGCCGTGGCAACCGGGTAGATCCACGGACGATGCCACCGCACATGGATGCCGCAGCGGCCGTGGAAGCGGCACCAGTTGGGGTGACGGTGGATATGGCGGATGCCGACGTGACGGATGCCGACGTTGCGGATCCCGACATGGCGCATGCCGCCACCACCCATGCGGACGCCGCCACCACCCATGCGCATGGCATGGCCGCCGCCCATTCCGCCGCTGCGGAAGCCACCGCCGCCGCCGCCGCCGAAACCGCGCGCGTCGGCCGAGCTGGTCGTTACGATGAGGCTGGCTGCGCCAAGGGCTGCGACCGCAGCGATCGCGAATATCGAGGTACGGATCCTGGTAAACATGGCTCTCTCCTAGGGTTCTTCGCCTGGTGCGAAATTGATCGTTCGTTCGGCTATTGGTCGCCCCCTACCGCCGAGTCGTTCATCGCGGGCCTGTGAATTCCGCGAGGCCTGTCCGTTAATCGGACGTTCATCCGGCTGAAACTTCTGGCGGATTAGGATGCGGGCCGCGCCGGTTGTTGCCGCGAAACCACGCCGCGCAGCAACGTGGAACCGCTTGCCTCGCAGCGGCTTGATCGTTCGATTAGGCTCGCGCAACTAAAGACCATGAGGCATTGAGTCTCGGCGACTGGGGGAATTTGTGTTGCCAGGGCGTACGAAAGGCTCGAACGGTTGGCGGCTCCTGCTGCTTGCGAGCGCCATTGCCCTCGTTTCATCGACGCCTGCGACCGCCTATCAGGTCTATCAGGGCGGCTGGTTCTTCGGGCCGCCGCCCGGCTACATCATGGAGCCGGAGCGGCGCGCGAGGCCGATCGACCGGCGCATCATTCGCGAGCAGAAAGCGCGGCAGCTCCTCAAAGAGAAATCCACACCCGAGAAGCTGCCGCCCGGGCCGCTGCACATCGTCATCTCGATCAAGAAGCAGCAGCTCACGCTCTATGCCGGCGGCGTGCCGGTCGCGCATTCGCGGGTGTCGACCGGCGTGCCCGGCCATCCGACTCCGCAAGGCGTCTTCTCGATCCTGGAGAAGCGCATCTATCACGAGTCGAACATCTACAGCAGCGCGCCGATGCCTTACATGCAGCGCATCACCTGGTCGGGCGTCGCGATGCATCAGGGCGTGGTGCCCAATCATCCCGCCTCGCACGGCTGCATCCGCCTGCCGCCCGACTTTGCGCGGCGGCTCTGGAGCCTCACCAAGGTCGGCGCGCGCGTGATCATCGCGCAGGATGACGTCCCGCTCACCGAGATCGTGAGTAAGCGGCTGTTCACCGCCGGGCCGCAGGCGATCGCGGAGGCCCCGCAGCCCGCCAAGGTGCGCTTTGCGACCAGCTCCGTCACCGACGCGCCGCTGAAGGGCTCGATCGATGCGAGCGCGGGCGAGGAAGCGCGCATCGAGCAGGCGATCGACCAGATGGTGCAGGTGGGCGCCGCTTCTGCCGAGGCTCGCATTGCCGATGCGCCGTCGACCGCTCCAGATGCGCCGGTGCGATCGTTCGACAAACCCGTCACCATCGCGGCCGCAAAAGACCCCATGCTCCGCCCGGGGCCGATCTCGGTCTACATCAGCCGCAAGTTGGCCAAGGTTTTCGTGCGCAAGGGGTTCACCGAAGTCTTCGAGGCCGCGGTGACGATCGCCAATCCCGACGAGCCGCTCGGCACCCACGTGTTCACCGCGCTCGACGGCCACGACGACGGGACGATGCGCTGGAACGTGGCCTCGCTCGCGACCGATCGCATCGTGAAGCCCGGCAAGTATCAGATGACCTATACGAGGCGCGGCGAGCCGCTCCGTGTGCAGCTGGCGGCGCCGGAATATGACGTGCTTGCGCCGCGCGATCCGAACGCCGCGCTCGACCGCATCACGATCCCGCAGGACGCGCTCGCGCGCATCAACGCGCTGATGACGCCCGGCGCCTCGCTGATCATCTCCGATCTCGGGATGAGCCACGAGACCGGCAAGGGCACGGATTTCATCGTGCTGACGCGGTGATCATCGACGTCACGGCGCCCTCTTGGCCGCAAGCGTTCTGATCCAGTCCGCATCAGCGGTCATGCTTCCCGCGCCCGCGCATGGCTTAGTGCATGTTCACCGCGAACTCAGCACTTCAGATTCTGTTTCCCAAGCCCTGACCGCCGCTCGCCGGCAGGCCGCGCCGGTCCGGATGCCGGCGCCGCTCCAAGTCGCTCCCAGAATTCCGTCTGCCCGCATGCGGAGAACCAGGTTCAAGTTGGGCTTCCGGAAATCGCTGAAGAGAACATCGCCACCTGGAACCAGGTTGTAGTTGCCGCCGCCGCCTTTGTGATGAATCCAATGTGATCGCGAAATCCATTCCGCGTAGCGCGTCGCCAACAGCAAGCGCATGAATGGACCGGACTCTGCCATTGCCCGTTCCCTGTTCTTGTGGAGACAAGGGTGAAGGTTTCTCGATGCCAATACATAAAGCAACGACGGTGTGATCAGAGCGAGGGTCGATAAAAATCCAAGACCCAGGACCCAAATCAACGTCAAATGGACGGGCAGCGTGACCAGCAAGCCTACCGTGACCCCGCCGTGGCTCAGCGACATGCCGTAATCCGACCTCTTGATACGCTGACCGACCTTGCCCAAGACAGCGAGTTCCGCATCGATCGTCAATCGATCGCCCGGGGGGCCGGGAGCAAACTGGGTCGTGTAGTTCTTGTTGGAGGTCTTCACATGATGAATGACGAAATGCCCGAGATATGTCACCGAGAGATACTCTGAAACTTTTCCCCCGAACCAACCTGACTTCTCCAAAAGCGGTTTGAGCGGTCCTCCAGCCTCATGACCCGCCCACCGATGCATGCCGTATTCGGCGACGGTGGCAACGGTGTAACCAATCGCACCGCTGACCAGCACGCCGGCCATATCGGTGAACGCAACCACCGCAATTCCGGCGGCGGCAACAAGATCGCGCAACTCCGGCACGTAATCGTAACCGAACGTTTTTTGCGACATTGCAGCTTTAGGTCCCGCCGGTTGGAAAGCCGCCAAATGAAAGAGGCGCTCCTCACGACTGGCCTTTCGCAGAACCGATCGCGGAAGGCGGCGCGTGAGGTTTTGAACCTCCACACGTTTTTCCGTGAGGTGAAGCCAACTCGTCCTCAGAACAGCTTCGACGTCCAGATGACACCGGGACTCTGGAAAACGATTCAGAAATCCGCTGCGAAGAATGTAAGCCACGACGGTATGCTCCAATACCGTCAGCGAATTGCTCCCATGCTGATGAGATTGGAGCCAAGTGGTCCACGCATGAACCTCGGCTGTAGCCTCGGCGCCACCAGCCAAGACGCGGCCGAGAATCGAAATCGCCCGCTCATTCGCGGACTCGAAGCTTTGGCGAATCGTTTCGTCTGATCGGTCATTGGCCGGCATGAACTGGACCGGTTTAACGCCGACAGCTTGACAACAGTGACGATAGCTGGCGTCTGCCGGCGGTCTGGGGCATATTTCGTACATCGCTGCTCACACCGAATATTAGGTGGCGTCGACGCGGCGCCCGAAGGCAAAGAAGCCGTTTCGCTGGGTGATTTGCTCCAGCGCAATCAAGTTTTTTCTTTCAAATTCCGCAGATGACTCAAAAACCGGCGTGAATATTCCCGTATTTCCGGCCTTCCAGCAAGACAGCCGCGAGATGAGAATGGCCCACGTACCGCGAGAGGCTCGACACGTTCATAGCTCAGCTTACTGGCACAACTGGCCGATGCCGTTGTCGAGGAATTGTTGCGGCTGCTTACGGCCGCTCCCGGCCCTTCTGCGCCCTTAGGCGACGTCCGCTTTTCCGCCGCTGTCGAGGGTTGAGCGGACATCAGTCGGCCAGCGGTTTATGAGTGCACAATCTATTCGATTTCGACCGAAGGCCGAGGGGTCGGGTTAATTGTGATCTCAGGCTCGAGTTGTATTCCGGCAACACATTTGGAAAATGATGAAAACCGGCCGTTTTTGTCCTGCGCGCGACCACACTTTGATCCGAAAATGAGCCTCGTCCGATTCCTGTCCAGCTTGGCTCGCGTGAGCTTTGGACCAGACACTCGGGGGGAGGGGCAATGAACCCGCAGCGATACGCCGTATTCGCGGTGCTGTGCGGAACGCTCGTTCTCAACGGTTGGGTTGCTGCCGGGCTCGTTGGCCTCGGTTCGCGCAGCATCGAATCCGGCGGAGCACGGATCGCGGTCGACACACCGCGAGCGACCGCGATTGCCAGGGACAGTGTCGATGGCATCTCCGTTCAGGGGATCATCGACGCCGCTTTCGCTGCGCTGCCTTTCGAAGTCCCCGAGATGGAGAGCATCCTCGCTGCTTTGCCTGACCCTCAGGAGATGCGGCAGCCCGTGCGGGTCGCGTCGGCGAGCACGCCCGACCCCGTGCAGAAGGATGTCGAGGCGTCAGCGCTGCCGTTCGAAGTCCCCGAGATCGAGAGCATCCTCGCTGCTTTGCCTGACCCTCAGGAGATGCTGGCGTCCGTGGCGGTCGCCTCGGCGAGCACGCCTGATCCCGTGCAAGACAATGTCGAGGCGTCAGCACCCGCGGTCGAAGTCACCGGGATGGAGCGCGTCGGCGCCGCTTTGCCCGACTCTGTTCAGCCGCCTGCCACGCAGCCCGTGCGGCTCGTGTCCCTGTTCAGGTCCGAGCCGTTGGAAGAGGACCTGAAGCCGGTCGTGCGCGTGGTCGAAACGCCCAACGAATGCCTCGTGGCCGAAATCTGCATCGACGATTATCTCTGGTCGTTCTACGAACGGACGCCCAAGGTCGACACCAATAAGGTGAAGACGCGAGTCAAGGCGATGGTCAGGAAGAAGGGAAAAACGCGGACCGTCACCAAGACAATTACCAAGTACGTCGCCGCGGACTTCACGTGGAAAGATCCGATCGCGGCGCAACGAGCCGGCATGCCGGTCAAGGACTATGTGATCGGAGGCATGGATCGTCGCTTCAAGCTGAAGCTCTACCACGCGCTTCGCGCAATGGACGACGCCGGGCTCATGCCGGGCATCACCAGCGCATTCCGCGACGATTACCGCCAGGCGATCGCAAGCGGCAACAAGGCTGCGAGCGATAGCTCGTTCCACGGCGGCAGCCGCCGCGGCGGCTACGGCCATGGGCTTGCGGCCGATCTCGTGAGCGTCAAGGGCGAGACCCGTATGCAGCGGTGGGCCTCGACCGTAGAGCTGTGGAAGTGGATCGATGCGCGCGAGAAGGAACTTGGGATCGGGCGCCCGTACCTTGATCGAGACCCGCCGCATGTCGGGCCGATCGACGGCAAGGAGTTTGCCGCCAAGCGCGGCGGAGCGAGGGCTAAACTCGCAGCGTCAGCAACGAACAGGCGTCAACCGGTCGCCGTGAGCGCTAATCCCGGCGTGATGAAGCCCGAACCAAAAGCCCGACCGGTGAGAGTGGGAAGCATCTGACGGCCTCATCCTGAGGAGCGGCCGCAGGCCGCGTCCCGAAGGATGGCCAAGCGCTCCGGGCCATGGTTCGAGACGCCGCGCTTGCGCGCGGCTCCTCACCATGAGGTCTGGGATTACCTTGTCAGCCGCTCCAGCTCGGGAAACGGCTCATAGGCCGCGTCCTTGCACAGCTCGCGCGTGACGCCCATCTGGTCGAGCTTGCCGGCAAGAAAGATGGCCATGTGCTCGCGCACGCCGGCGTAGCCGCCGGACGGCTGCTTCGCGTTGAAGCGCACGCACACGACATAGCGCTCCACGCTGCCGACCTTGCGCACCGCCGGCTGCGAGATCGCGGCCGAGCGGACGCCAGTGGGATCGTTCAGGTAGCTGCGCTGATAGGCCAGGATCTCGGCGCGGTACTTCTCGGGAAACACGTTGACGCTCGCGCCGCCTTGCGTCTCCGGGCCCGAATAGTCCTTCTCGACGCTGCTGCAGGCGGCGAGCGCCGCGCCCATCAGAACTGCCGCGATTCCTCTCAGCGTCATGCGCGCAAGCCTGCCATGAAGCGCGTCCCGTTTGGAAGCGGTTGGCGAAGCGGCGGCAAGTCGTTACCTGTTGCGGATGCCACCGCTCTCGATCCTCGACCTTTCTCCCGTCACCACCGCCACCCCGCCCGCGCAGGCGCTGCACAACACGCTCGATCTCGCGCGCTTTGCCGATACGCTCGGCTTCACGCGCTACTGGCTCGCCGAGCATCATAATCTGGCAAACATCGCAAGTTCGGCGCCCGACATCATGATCGGGCAGGTCGCGGCCATCACCAAGACCATGCGCATCGGCTCCGGCGGCGTGATGCTGCCGAACCATGCGCCGCTGATGGTGATGGAGCGGTTCAAGGTGCTGGAGGCGCTGTTTCCCGGCCGCATCGATCTCGGCCTCGGCCGCGCGCCCGGCACCGACCAGATCACCTCGCTCGCGCTGCGCCGCCGCCAGGACACCAGCACCGAACAGGACGATTTCCTCGACCGCTTCCAGGAGATGATCCTGTTCGAGAGCAAGGGATTTCCGGAAAACCATCCGTTCTCGAAAGTGGCCGCGATGCCGACCGACGTGGCGCTGCCGCCGATCTGGCTCTTGGGCTCCAGCGGCTATTCGGCGGAACTCGCCGCGCATGTCGGCGCGGGATTTTCGTTTGCGCATCACTTCTCGGATTTTCCGCCCGAGGGGCCGATGCTGAGCTATCGCAAGGAGTTCAAGCCCTCGGCCTGGCGGCAGACGCCCTATGCGATCCTCGGCGTCGCGGCGATCTGTGCCGAGACCGACGCCGATGCCGACCATCTGGCGAAGAGCGCCGACCTGCACTTCGCGCGCCGTGCGGTGGGGCAATACGGCCCGCTCGCTTCGCCCGAGGAGGCCGCCGCCTATCCCTACACGGCGATCGACCGCCAGCGCATCGAGCACAATCGCAAGCGGCTGATCGCCGGCTCGCCCGGAGAGGTGCGCGAGCGCATTGTGGCGCTGGTGCAGTCCACGCAGGCAGACGAGGTGATGATCACCACGATGGTGTTCGATCACGCGGCGCGGAAGCGTTCCTACGAACTGCTGGCCAAGGAGTTTGGGCTCAAGGCCTGAGCGCGCCGGCCTTGTGCCAAAACAGGCCATCCGCAATCCCCAATTACCTCCGCAAGCTCCATTCCGTTGCAGAATTGCCACGCCCCACCGGCGAATAGCCACGGCGCGCGTTCCTCGCTTTACTGATCGGCCTCACCTCCGAAAGCTTGGCCTCAACAAGGAGAATCAAGGGGCCGGGCGGCAGCAGAAACGGGGGCGGACATGCAAGTCTCAAGTCTGAGATTCAGTGTCGGGCTAGGGAGCCTTCTTGCGGTCCTGATCCTGGGATCGGTGTACGCGGCATTCATCCCGCCCGGGGATGACAACGCGCTGAACGACGAACTCCCGCCACGCGACATCATCGGCGAAACCCAGCTCCATTGCGTCGCGCTTGCCGTCTACTTCGAAGGCGGCTCGACCTCCGAATCCGAAGAGGGCCAGCGGCACATCGCGCGCGTCGTGGTCGAACGCGCCAAGGCCAACCTGCGCAAGTGGGGCGGCTCCGATCTGTGCGACGTCGTGTTCTACAAGAAGGCCGGCGTCTGCCAGTTTACGTTCGCCTGCCTGCCGCTGGCGCGGCGTACACCGCGGCCGGGAAAAGCCTGGGACCAAGCCCTCGCCTACGCAACCGATGAGCTCGAGGGCCGCAGCAGCATCGTCGAAGACAGCATCCGCTACTACATGAATCCCGCGCTGACCTCGGACCGCAATGCGTGCCGCTTCAAGAAGGAGTTCGTGCCGGTGCTCGTGGCAGGACGCCACCATTTCTTCCGCGAGGCGGACTCGTTCGAACGCGCGGACCTGCGCAACGGCAATCCGATCGAATGCCAGCGCTACCAGGCGGCGCTGGAAGCCAAGAAGCGGATCGCCAAGGCTAAGGCCGAACGATTGAAGCGGCTGGCGCTGTTGAAAAAGAAGAAGAAACAGCTTGCGGCACAGCAGGCCGCGAAGGTTCAGGTCGCCTCCAGCAAGTGATCGAGCGCGTGGCTCCGCAAAGGACTGCTAGCCACGCCAGAGCTGGAACACCGTGATCGCGATCTCGACTGCGATCAGCGCGACGATGACCTGCTCCAGGCGCAGCGAGCGCTTGGTGTTGATGATGTCCGCAAGCGCATTGGCGGTTTCCGAGATCACCCTGAGCTTGCGGGTCAGAACGTCCGCGCGCTCCTTGAGCTCGTACCAGTCCTCGAGCTTGGCGTAGAAGCGCTCCAGGTCCGGCCGCTCCCAGAGGATATCGGGCTTCTCCTCGACTGCCACGAGGCCGGAGACGCGCTGCTGCACCAGCAGGGCATTGCCGATGTGCTTGAGGATCGCGCGCCGCCCGCCCGGCGTGCGGCCGTGCAGCGCAAGCTCGCGCGCCAGCGGCTCGATCGAATCGAACACCGCCGACACGCTGCGTTCGTCGTGCGCCAGCATGACGGTTGTCGCCAGCGCATCGGCGATCAGCAGCGCGTGCTCGGTGGTGAGCTTCTTCAGCGCGATAGCGCCGCTCGGTGTGATCTGCTCGTCCTCGGCGGCCCCGATCTCGATCTGCGCCGATTCCTCATCGCGGACCGGGAGCGCCGCGCGAATACGGCCCTCGAGCTTGCGGATGACCTCGTCCTCTGCGATCGGCGACATTCCGAACAGCACCGCCACACCGAACCGGAACAGCGACACGATGCTGTCGCTGCCGACGCGGAACGTGAGCGGCATGGTCGCGAGCACGTCGTCGCGCTCGAGCCCTTGCGTATCGATGCGGTCGCCCAGCAACAGCGCGCGAACGGTGATGCGTTTGACGGAGTTGTTGACGGCAACGCTCATGGCTTGTTTCTTTTCGCTCGCGGCGGACGCCTCAAGGCGGGCGGTGCTTCGGCCGTTCACCGCACAGCATATTGCAAATAGCCAACGCTGCGCCGCCCGGTTGTTTGACTTCGGCGTGGGCACCGCCGGTCCCTTTTTCATTCCCGCGAGGGAATGGAGCGCCGGGAGACGCCTGGGGGAGTGCGAATCCCCCGTGGGGCAATCTTAGGATTGCGAGTCCCGCCCCTGGCCGTAGCCGCGCGCCAAGATGGACGGGATTGCGAGTTCCGTCCGCCGGCGCGCCCTCGGGAGTCCCGTCCGTTTGCGAGGCGGAGCGGTCCTGCGAGGAGGCGCCTCCCGGCGCTCCACCGCGGCGGTCGTTGTCGGACTGCCGCTCCCCGCTCAAGCCTCGCGCCGCGTCATGACTGAGGCGCGCGCCCTTGCCGGGATGCGCGGGAGGAAAGCATAGGGGAGGATTGTTGTCAAGAACATTTCGTGAACACAGGTGACGGCAGCTGTACGAGGGCAATTATTCTGGGGTGCGCCACCGGAATGGTGCAACCATCCCATTGACTCTGTTCACTTTTTGTTCATAGTCCGGCCAACCTTGAGAATCTAGGAGTGCAGTATGGGCCGCTTGCCGAAATTCACCCTGGCTTTTGATCGACACAAGGAGAATTGGAAATTGGAGAACGACGTCACTGACAAAGTGGTGAAGCGTTTTCCTACCAAGGAGGATGCGACTACCCGTGGCGTCTTGAAAAAGGCAGTGGGCAGCGATGGTGGATCGGTAAGGATCGAAAAGAAGCACGGTGGGTACGACGAGGAACGCACCTATCCGAGATCCAAGGATCCCCGTGAATCTAAGGGGTAAGGGCCTCTCATCACGTATGTCTATCCTATCCATCCATCTGCGAAAGCTGCTCCAGCTAATGTATGCCTCTCCGCGGCAGCGGACGAGTCTGCTTCGAGCAGACATACGAAGCGAGCTGGCCAGAGAAGCCGGCGAAGACGACGAAGGCGGAGATTTTCATACGCCATTTTGGGCTGATGTGAAGCGCCATGTTGCTGGCGAGCTTGATTTGCGCAGCCAATCGAAACTTCGGATAGAGAAGAACAAGGCAAGAGCTCGTCTGTACCCTCTTTTGACTGACGGGTTTTTGCGGGTATGGACTGAGAAGATTCGATGGCGCAACGAAGAGTTTGAGTTTGTTCCCCAAAACGTGAGTGGCTCTCTTCCAATTGGAGAACTGAGGGCGGTCGTGAAGATCGCGAATGTCGCGGCTGTGAAGATATGGGATGGAAATCATAGAGTTGTGTACCCGTATTTTAGCGAAGCACCAGAATTGCCGATTGAAGCGGCCAGACTCGGCTTTTGGGTTCTTGGTGAGGCTCTGCCTCAATTCGATCCGAATGAAATCAGAATTATTGATGTTTTGCGGGCGTCCTATTTTCGACCTGATGAAGTGCCTCTGCAGGGGAATGAGAGACGAATATTCATAAGCCGGTACGACGGGATCATTCGGGAGTGGGAAAGGTTGCGGGAAGAATATTTGGTGACATGAATCGGTCGTCGTCGTCGATCATTCTTCCGCCCAGGACGCGCAAATATCCGGACCCGTTCATCAGGACGGTTCATGGCACTCATGGCCCGTGTGCGCTTTGCACTCACTATTCCAAGCTGACGGAAAATCACGTGCCGCCCGAGGCGGTCGGAAATCACGACGCGTGGGTTGCCCAGAGCTACATGACGAGCATGACTGCCGACAAAGAACTCCTGTTCGGTCGGCGGTTCTCTGGCGGCATTCGCTTTAGAACGCTTTGCGAAGAGTGCAACAATGCGCTCGGCAACTCTGAAGACCGCGCAATAGTCGATTTCTATCAGCGCATTCAGAAACTGATCGATTCGCCCCTTAGTCTACCTCCCGCAACAATGGTCTCCGCGCGGCCGAACCTCATAATTCGTGGGCTGTACGCCCATTTAGCCTCGGCGAATGACAACGGCATGCCGAATATCTTCGACATTGAGGCTCGCGAGATCTTCTTCCACAAGCGGAGCCTGCGCCTTGCTTCCTGGAATCTCTTCTATTGGGTCTATCAAGGCGCCACGATGTTTCTTATGCGAAGCGCATTCTTAGCTTCGTTCGGCTCTGACGTTGAGATCGATCACGTTCATATCCTGAAAGCTCCTCCCCTAGCATTTGTGTTCTCTCAGCATCCCACGCTTCATGGGCTTCCGAATATGATGAAGTTCGTTCAACAGAACGATGATGCCGAAGTGGAAATTCCGATCATTCTGAATCGCCGTGATCCTCACCCAGTCTGGCCCGCCGTTCCATACGACAACCACGTTATCCTTCTTGGCGGCAATTCGTACGGTCTCGTTGCACAACAGCACTGACGATGAGCCAACCACGCGATCACCACTTCCTTCCCGTCTTCTACCTGAACCAATGGGCCGTGAAGGGCGGCAAACTGGTCGAGTATTCGATCAAGAAAGGCAAGCTCATCCCCAAGCCTGTGGGACCGGGAGGGACCGGCTTCCAGCGAGACCTGTACGCCTTCCCCGAACTTCAGCCCGAAGAGTCACAGCACATCGAGCGGGTATTCTTCGATTACGCGGATAGGGTCGCGTCCGATGCGCTTCAGAAGCATCTGACCGGCGACAAAACGCCTTGGACGGCCGAACTGCGTAGCGCGTGGTCACGCTTTGTGATCGGCATTCATCTTCGTCATCCCGACGCGATCGCCGAACTCCGGGTCGCGACCAAAGCCGCTTGGGATGCAAACCACGGACCTTCCCAAACTGCTTATGAAGAGCTGCGTAAGCCCGAAGACCCGGCCACTTTCGAGGAGTACATCGAAAAGCATTTCCCGCTGACGCCGATCAAAGCGTTCCTCAACATGATTATTAAGGTCATCGATAACCAGAACCTCGGAACGCACATCAATCACATGATCTGGGGCGTCGCTGATCTCAGCCGCGCCGGCATACCGCTGCTCACTTCGGACCGGCCTGTAGAAATATCGCGGCTCAAGGAGAACGGCATCATCTCGATTCCCATCAGCCCCACCCAGCTATTCATTGCCGCCGAGAGACGGGAAACACTCGCGTCGATCGCCCAATCTGATCCAAAGGAAGTCGTGAAGAGCGTAAACAAGTACGTGACCTCGCGAGCGCGCAGGTTTGTCTACGCCCCCGATGAAAAGCAGACGACGTTTGTAGAGAAACACATGTCGCAGGGCATGGAGCCGACGCCGCTCTTTCCCAACACCTCGAAGATCGGGCAGCCCGGCTTCATCCCAAGCAGCAGCCCTTTCGGGTCACCTTAATCACTGCTGATCCATCTTCCTCCGATATCGATCAGACGCATAGAAGTCCGCTTCGGGTGAGAAGCGGACGTGCTGCGCATCGCATCCTGAAAAAAACGGGAGGCCGCAGCCTCCCGCTTCTCCAACGCGGCAACCCCTCACCCGACCGAGCTTGTTGATCTGTCTGCGATGCCCTCTCCCACAAGGGGAGAGGGCAAACATGGCTGGCACTTTCGATCGCGGCCTACGCCAGCTGATTTCCGATCGGCAGCTTGCGGATGCGCTTTCCGGTCGCCGCGAAGATCGCGTTGCACAGCGCCGGGGCGAACGGCGGCACGCCGGGCTCACCCACGCCGCTCGGGTGCACGCCGATCGGATGTTCGACGATGTGCACGCGCGTCTCCTTCGGCGACTCGTCGATCCGCACGATCGGCGAATCGTTGAAGTTGCCCTGTTCGACGCGCCCGTTCTTGAAGGTGATCTCGCCGTACTTGGCGAGCGTCAGCCCCATCACGGCCGCACCTTCGATCTGCGAGCGCACGCGCTCCGGATTGACGCAGAAGCCGCAATCCACCGCCGTGTCGACGCGCGGCACGGTGATGTTGCCCTTGTCGTCGACCTCCACCTCGACCACGGTCGCGATGTAGGACACAAACGCGCGGTGTGCCGCGATCCCGAGCCCTCGGCCCTTCGGCAGCTGGCGTCCCCAGCCGGCGCGCTCGGCCGCAAGCTCGGCGACCTTGCGCAGCCGTCCGGTGTCGATCTGGAAGGCCCCGTCGGGCTCCCCGTAATTCCACCACGGCGTGCTGACTTGCTTGCTCGGATCGACGATGCGCGCCGGGCCGATCAGTTCGAGCAGGAAGTCTTTCGGGTCCTTGCCGAGCTGCGCGGCGATCTCGGCGATGAACGACTGCTCGGTCCAGGCGTGCATCACGTTGTTGACCGCGCGGAACCAGCCGACACGAAGTTGCGAGGGCGCCTTGCCGCTCTCCATGCGGATGTTCGGCACGTCGAACGGCGTGTCGACCCATCCCATGCCAAGCTCGATGGCGCCCGGATCCCCGGTGTCGGGGATGAAGTTCGCCATGAAGCTTGGCGCCGCGCTGCGATGGCGCCACGCCACCACCTTGTTGCTGGCGTCGAGCCCCGCCTCCAGACGGTCCGCCGTCACGGTGTGATAGAAGTCGTGGCGGATGTCGTCCTCGCGTGTCCACACCACCTTCACGGGGGCGCCGCCGAGCTCTTTCGAGATCAGCGCCGCCTCGATCGCGAAGTCGCATTTCGACTTGCGTCCGAAGCCGCCGCCGAGCAGCGTGTTGTGAACGACCATCTCTTCCGGCTTGATGCCGAGCGCCTTGGCGATGTCGTCGCGCGCGCCGCCCGGGCTTTGCAGCGGCGCCCACACCTCCCACTTGCCGCTCACCATCCGCGCGGTCGCGGCCGGCGGCTCCATGGTGGCGTGCGGCAGGTGCGGTGCGTAGTAGTCGGCCGTGATCACGCGTGCGGCGGATTTGAGCGCGGCGTCGGCATCGCCGAGATTGCGCTCGACCTTGCCGGGCTTGCCGACATTCGCCTCGAGCATCGCCTTGTAGGACGCCGAGTCGTAGCTCTTGTTCGGCCCGTCATCCCAGGTGATCTTGAGCGCCTCGCGGCCCTTCATGGCCGCCCAGGTGTTCTTCGCCACCACCGCGACGCCGGCGAGCGGCGCGAACTTCGCGGGCGCCGGGGTGCCTGCGATCTGCACGATCTTCTCGACGCCCGGCACCTTCATCGCCTCGGTCGAGTCGACCGAGGCGACCTTGCCGCCGACGACCGGCGAACGCGCGATCACGGCGTACTTCATGCCGTCGAGATGCACGTCCTGGCCGTACACGGCCTTGCCTGTCGTGATGTCGTGTCCATCCACGATGCCGACATTGCCCTTGCCCATGTAGCGGAACTGGGCCTGCTCCTTCAGCTTCACCGTCTCCTGCGCCGGCACCGGAAGCGCGGACGCGTCCACGGCGAGCTCGCCGTAGCCGAGCTTGCGGCCGGAGGGCTTGTGCACGACCTGATGGTTCTCGGCCGCGCATTCCGCCTCGGCAACGCCCCACTTCTTCGCCGCGGCCTGCTCCAGCATCGTGCGCATCGAAGCGCCGCACAGGCGCATCGGCTGGATGAAGTGCCGGGTCGAGCGCGAGCCGTCGGTGTCCTGGTTGCCGTATTTCACCTCGTCGCCTTCCGACTGCCGGATGCGGACCTTGGCCCAGTCGGCCTCCAGTTCGTCGGCGATCATCATCGGGAGCGTGGTGCGCGCGGCGCCGGTTCCCATTTCGGCGCGGGCCGCGACGATCGTCACGGTGCCGTCGGGCGCGATCGCAATGAAGACTTTCGGATCGCTCACCGTCTTGTTCGACATCGCCTCGGCGCCGGTCGGATAGAACGGCGGGGCCGCGAGCGCCGGGAAGCGCGCCGCGAGCACGAAGGCGCTACCGGCCGCGAGCCCCTTGAGCATGCGGCGGCGGCTGACATTGCTGATCACTGGAATCTCATGGGTGCGATGAATGGTCATGTCACGCTCCCTTCGCGGCGGCGCGAACGGCCGCATGAATGCGCTGGTAGCAGCCGCAGCGGCAGAGATTGCCGGACATCGCATCGGTGATGTCCTTGTCGCTCGGAGCGGGCTTCTGTTTCAGGAGAGCCGCGGCCTGCATGATCTGGCCGGTCTGGCAATAGCCGCATTGCGGGACGCCGAGCTGGCGCCACGCGACTTGCACCGGATGCTCGCCCTTCGGGTCGAGCCCCTCGATGGTGAGGATCTGCTTGCCGCCGACATCCGACATCGGCACGCCGCACGCGCGCACCGCTTCGCCGTTCATGTGGACGGTGCACGCGCCGCACAGCGCGACGCCACAACCGAACTTGGTGCCGGTCAGTCCGAGTTCATCGCGCAGGTACCACATCAGCGGCATCGACGGATCGCCGTCGAATGACCGCTGCTGACCATTCACACTCAGGTTGACCATGATGTCCTCCCCTGTTCCCGCGTGCGCTTGAGTGCGCACGTCGAACACCGGGCACAGGACCGCCCTTCGGCGGCCGCAGCCTGGACATCTGGTTGCCTGGATGAATCGCGTTCACCGGGGCCCCACGTAATCCGGTTGTGCCCAGCATGTCTGGGTACCGTCGATCGAACGCCCGGATTGGAATGATTTCAAGGCAGGTGCGGCGGTAACCCGTTCACGAAATCGCGACGCGGGCAAACAGGGAACGGTGGGCAGCGATACCCGGCCCACATGGCGGGGCCGCACACGATCCGGTATGTGACAAGGCATGCGCGCAATTGCGGCTTTCCTCATCGGCCTCGTGGCGATCTACCTCGGCCCATCCGCGAGCGCCGGCGAGTATCCCACGCGTCCCGTCACGCTGATCGTTGCGTTCACGCCGGGCGGACCGAGCGATCTGCTGGCGCGCGTCCTGGGCAAGAAGCTCGAACAACTGCTCGGCCAGCCCTTCGTCATCGAGAACCGGCCGGGCGCCGGCGGCAACATCGCGGCCGAGCTGGCGGCGCGTGCCGTCCCTGACGGCCACACGCTGCTGATGGGCAACAATTCGATCCTTGCCACCAATGCGAGCCTCTATCGCAAGATCGGCTTCGACGCCGAGAAGGATTTCGCGCCGATCACCCTGATCGGCTCGCAGACGAATATTCTGGTGGTCAATCCGGCGCTCCCGGTGCGCTCGATGGGCGAACTGATCGCGCTTGCCAGGCAAAAGCCCGGGCAGATCAATTTCGCCTCGTCAGGTTATGGCGCAGCCGCGCATCTTGCGGGCGAGCTGTTCAAGGCCAAGGCGCGCATCGATATCGTGCATGTCGCCTACAAGGGCGCGGCCCCCGCGCTGCAGGACGTGATCGGCGGGCACGTGCAGATGATGTTTGCCACCGCCGCCTCGGTGGTCGGCCACATCAGGGATGGGTTGGTCCGCCCGCTCGCCGTCACGACGCTGAAGCGCAGCGCGGTACTGCCCGATGTGCCGACGATCGATGAACTCGGAATTCGCGGTTTCGACGCGACCACATGGCATGGTCTTGTCGCGCCGGCCGCCACGCCTCCCGAAATCATCGCGGCGCTGCATCGTGCAACCGCGACGGCGCTTGCCGATCCGGATGTGCGCCGCGCGCTCGGCGATCTCGGCGTCGACATCGTGGGTTCGTCTCCGGCCGAATTTACCGCCTACATCAAGTCCGAAATTCCAAAATGGAGTGCGGTCGTGAAGGCCGCGGGAGCGCGGCTCGAATGATGCGTTCGGTCGATACGGGCGCTGCGGCCCACAAGGTCCGCCGCCTCGCGCACCTGGATGTGCCCGGCGCGGGCCAGGTGACGGTCGTCGGCCGCCACGCCTACGTTGGGCACATCCCGAACAAGGATCGGCTCGGCACCACGATCATCGACGTGGCCGATCCGCACAATCCGAGCGTCGTCGCGACGATCACGCTGGACGACCCGGCTTCGCACAGCCACAAGGTCCGCGTCGTCGGCGACGTCATGATCGTCAATCACGAGCGCAACATGACCCGCATCGGGCGGCGCGCCGAGCAGCTGCCCGCCGCCCGCGCGGAACTCGCCGCAAGGCTCGGCCGCGAGCCGATAGCCGCCGAGATCGCAGCGCGAATGGGTGTCAGCGAAGCAGATCTGCGCGTCGTGGAGGCGGCCGCGCGCGAGCGCTACGAGAACGGCGGCTTCAAGATCTACGATGTGTCGAACCCGGCCAAGCCAAACCTCATCGCCTACCAGAAGACCGGCGGCATCGGCGTCCACCGCTTCGCGATGGATTCCCGCTACGCCTACATCTCGACCGAAATGGAGGGGTTCGTCGGCAACATCCTCGTCATCTACGACATCGCCGATCCGAGCGCGCCGCAAGAGGTTTCGCGCTGGTGGATGCCGGGCCAGCATATCGCGGGCGGCGAGACGCCGTCGTGGCCGGGACGCCGCCATCGCTTGCATCATGCGCTGCGCTTTGGCGACGAACTGTGGGCAAGCTGCTGGCACGGAGGCTTCTTCGTGATCGACTGTGCCGATATCGCCAAGCCGCGCACGCTCGGCTCCTACAACTATCATCCGCCGTTTCCCGAGCCCACGCACACGGTGATGCCGGCGCACATCGCCGGCCGCCGCATCGCGATCGCAATCGACGAGGAGGATCAGGCCCAGAGCGCAGCTGAGGAAGAGGCGCGGCGCGGCCGCCCGCACGCGGGCCTCGCGACGTTCGACGTGAGCGACCGCGGCGCCATCAAGCCGCTTGGCCTGTTCGAAGTGAGCGAGCTCGATTCGCCCTTCGCGCGTGTTGAAGGCGCGCGCTTTGGCGCGCACCAGTATCACGAGGCGATGCACGGCACGCTCGTCCATGCGGTGTGGTTCTCGGCAGGCCTGCGCGTCATCGATGTCGCAGACCCTTCCCAGCCGCGCGAGGTTGGCTTCTTCATTCCCGAGCCCGCCGGCGGGCGCGCCGCTCCGCAAAGCAACGACGTGATGCTGGATGAGCGCGGCCTGATCCATATGGTGGACCGCCATGTCGGCTTCGACATCCTGGAGTTCACCGGCTGACGGCGCCCGTTGCGTGATACACCCGGCGCGTGAGCTCCCACGCCGCTGGCGGCTGCGCGGCGGCCATGGGATCATCCTCGCATCCGAACGGCCATGGGGAGACAGGCAGATGGCGGCTGAGAAGAGCGCGGCTTCGCCCGCCACAAGTCTGATGAACGGCCCGGCGGCGTCCGGGATCGCGGCGGAGCGCCTTGCCGACATCGCGATCGAGGTCGAGCGGCTGTGCGGGGTCGTGCGGGCTGCGGCTCCCCAGCTCACATTCGACGACGAGCCGAGCCTGTTTGCCGCCACGCTGAACAACAACGCGCGATGACGACCGACCTCGCGCTGCTCGACCTCGCCGAGGCCGCCGAACGTGTCGCGGCCGGCGCCGTCTCGTCCGTTGCGTTGACGCAAGCTTGCCTCGCGCGCGCCAAGGCGTGGCAGGCAAGCCGCAACTGCTTCATCCGCATCGACGGCGAAGCCGCGCTGGAGGCGGCGCGCCAGCGCGATGCCGAACTCAAGCGCGGGCAGAGCCGCGGGCCGCTGCACGGCGTGCCGCTCGCCCACAAGGACATGTTCTATCGCGCCGGAAAGGTTTCCACCGGCGGAAGCCGGATCCTGCAGGATCAGGTCGCGACGACCACCGCCACCGTGCTGCAACGCCTCGACGCGGCGGGCGCGATCGAGATCGGCGTCCTTAACATGGCGGAATTCGCCGCCGGTCCGACCGGGCACAACATCCACTTCGGCCACTGCCGCAATGCGTTCAACGCGGCGCATATCCCGGGCGGCTCGTCGAGCGGCTCGGCGGTTGCGGTCGCGGCGCGCACGGTCTTCGGCGCGCTCGGCTCCGACACCGGCGCCTCGATCCGATTGCCCGCGGCCTACAACGGCGTCACCGGCCTGAAACCGACCTACGGCCGCGTCAGCCGCCACGGCGCGATGCCGCGCTCGTGGAGCATGGATCATGTCGGGCCGTTCGGGCGCAGCGCGCGCGACTGCGCCTTGCTGCTGCAAGTCATCGCCGGGCACGATCCCGATGATGCCACCACGAGTGCGCATCCCGTTCCGGATTATCTCGCAAGCCTCAGCGCCGAGCGGCTCTCCGGCCTGACCATCGGGGTTGCGGATCACGGCGTCGCACTCGAACCCGAGATCGCGGCCGCGATGGACGAGAGCATCCGCGTGCTGGAGCGGATCGGCGCAAAGCTCGTTCGTATCGCCCTGCCCGATCTGAGCCCCCTGTTCCGTGTCGGCGAGACCATCATCAAGGGCGAAGCCGCCGCTCTCCACCGCCAGTGGCTCGAAACGCGGCCGCAGGACTATTCCAACGGTGTGCGCTTGCGCATCGAAGGCGGGCTATTCCTTCCCGCCACCGACTACATCGACGCGTTGCGGCTGCGCGGCGTCATGACCGCAAAATTCATCGCCGATACGATGCAGGGCATCGACCTCTTGCACCTGCCCGCGTCGGCGCACCTGCCGCCGACAGTCGATGAGAGCGACATGGAGAGCTCCTCGAGCGAGTCGCTGCTCGGCCTGTTCAGCAAGCTGACGCACTTCATGCGGCCGTTCAATTTTCTCGGGCTCCCGGCGATCAGCGTGCCGTGCGGCTTCTCGGGTGGATTGCCGATCGCCTATCAGCTGGTCGGTCACCCGTTCGCCGAAGCCACCTTGCTGCATGCGGTCGACGTGTATCAGCGTGCGACCGATTTCCACCGCGTCGTGCCGACGCTGTAATCCATTCTCCGCTCGTCCCCATACTCGGGTCGAGCCTTCGGCTCGGCCGAGCACAGGCTCCAGCGGGGACCCAGAGCCAGGAAAAAGAAAGAACTGGATTCCCGCTTCCGCGGGAATGAGCGGGATAGGATTCAGCGCTCACTGCCCGGCACCACGCCCGCCTTGAGCCCCGCGCAATGATCGAAGATCTCGCCCGGCCGGGTGAACCAGATCTTCTCGCGCTGCGGGTGATCGACGATGTATTTCAGCGCCCGGCGCAGCGCGCGCAGCCGGTACGGCTGCCCCATCACCATCGTGTGCAGCGCGATGCCGCAGACCAGCGCGTGGCGCTCCGACTGGGCGAGCATCTCGTCGAACTGGTCGATGACCATCCGCTCGAAATCGACCGCCGTGTGATGGCGCACCAGCATCATCGGCGAGTCGTTGATTTCCAGCGGATACGGCACCGACATCAGCGGGCCGGCGCGTGTGCGCAGCCAGATCGGCTGGTCGTCGCAGGGCCAGTCCATCAGGAAGTCGAACCCCGCCTCCTTGAGCAGGTCGGGCGTGACGCGGCTCTGCGACATCCACGGCCCCATCCAGCCGCGCGGCGGCCGCCCGCCGTGTTTGGTAAGCTGGTCGCGCACATAGGCGATCAGCCGCGCCTCGTCCTCTTCCCACATCTGGCCCTGCCGTTCGGCGTTGGTGCGGCCATGGCCGATGTACTCGTCCTTGCGCGCGTTGATCGCGGCGGGAATCTCCGGCGCGTAGTCGAGCACGGTGGTGTTGATGAGGTGGCAGGCCGGAAGGCCGAACTCGTCGAGCAGGTCGAACAGCCGCCACACCCCGACGCGGTTGCCGTAGTCGCGCCAGGCGAAGGTGCGCGAGTCGGGCGGCGGGCCCTCCACCGTCACCGAGTGGCCGAGGCCGGTGCCGTAGGCGAAGTGCTCGATGTTGATGCCGAGATAGACGGCAAGCCGCTTGCCGCCCGGCCAGTCGTAGTTCGCGCGGCGCGTGATCGCCGAATAGTCGTAGCGCTCGTGGTGGGGCAGTTTCATGAGGAGTTTTCCGTCCGCTCTGCTGTTGCGGCATCATAGTACGAGTTTGCGTGCAGGAGTCGCGGCGCGCGAAGGCGTATGCTAACGCTTGGTGCCTGATCACAATCACAACCACATCGGGGGAAACATGCGCGCGACTCGACGAGACGTACTGGCCGGCCTGTCGGGCGCAGCCGCACTCGGCGCAACGGGGCAGGCCTTGGCGCAAGGCGCGGTCACGCTCAACATCATCGACGTCGCCGGCCAACTGCAGCTCACGCAGGAAGGCATCGAGCGCTTTCGCGCCCAGAACCCCAATCTCGTTTCGCGCATCACCTTCTCGCGCGCACCGTCGCCTGAGCTGCCCGCGAAACTGAAAGCCATGCAGGCCGCGAACCGCGTCGACATCGACCTCGTGCTCACCGGTCCGGGTGCGCTGTCGGACGGCGTCGAGCAGGGCCTGTGGACCGAGCTCCTGCCCGCGCACGCCGACGCGCTGCCGAGGCCGGAGGCGATCTACCTCGATGGCGCGCTACGTATGCATCAGCAGATGGGCCGCGGACAGGGCATGGCGGTGGTCTACTCGCCATCCGGCCCGATCCTGCAATACGCGCCGGAGCGCGCCGGGAAGGCGCCGAAGACCGCGCAGGAATTGGTCGACTGGACAAGACAGAAGCCGAACAAGTTCTTCTACGCGCGCCCGGTCAATTCGGGCCCCGGCTGGACCTTCCTGATGGGCCTTCCCTACATCCTGAAGGACAAGGACCCGAAGGATCCGATGCAGGGCTGGGACAAGACCTGGGAGTACCTGAAGGAGCTCGGCAAGAACATCGACTACTACCCAGGCGGCACCGGCGCCACGATGAAGGAATTCGGCGAAGGCGCGCGCGACATGATCGTCTCCACCTGTGGCTGGGACATCAACCCGCGCGTGCTCGGCATCGTGCCGAAGGCCACCGAAATCACGACGCTCGAAGGCTTCCACTGGGTGGTGGACACCCAGTTCATGTGCATCCCAAAAGGCGTGCCGAAGGAGAAGGTCACGGTCCTGCTGCAGCTGATGAGCTTCCTCCTCAAGCCCGAGCAGCAGGCGCTCACCTACGACAAGGGCTACTTCTATCCGGGTCCCGCCGTGAAGGACGTGCCGCTCTCGATGGCGCCGAAGGAGAGCCAGGACATCATCAAGGAGTTCGGCCGGCCCGAATACGACAAGCTGATCGCCGAGCATCCGCTCGAAGTGCACCTGACGCCGCAGCGGCTCGTCGCCGCGTTCCGGCGCTGGGACCAGGAGATCGGCGCGCAGAAGTCGAAGAGCTGATGCGAGACGCAATGCGCTTCGCCGCGATCGGTCTCGATCACCGCCACATCTACGATCTCACCGAAGGCCTGCTCGACGCGGGCGCGACCTGCGCGGGCTACTGGCCGCAGACCACCGACCCGCGCGTGCTGGAGGGCTTTCGCAAGCGCTTCCCCGACGTTCGCCCGGTCGAGGATCGCGATGCGCTGATGCGCGATCCCGCAATCGACGCGATCGTGAGCGCCGCGGTGCCGCGCGACCGCGCGGCGATCGCGATTCAAGCGATGCGCCACGGCAAGGACGTGCTGGTCGACAAGCCGGGCGTGATCGCGCGCGAGGCGCTCGACGAGGTGCGGCGCGTCGTCAACGAGACCGGCCGCATCTTCTCGATCTGCTTCTCGGAGCGGCTGATCACGCCGGCCTCCGAAGTCGCCGGCAAGCTCGTCGCGGACGGCGCGATCGGCCGGGTGATCCAGACGGTGGGCCTCGGGCCGCATCGCTTCAACCGCGCGATCCGCCCGGCGTGGTTCTTCGATCCGAAGCTCGCCGGCGGCATCCTCGCCGACATCGCCTCGCACAAGATCGAGCAGTTCCTGTTCTACACCGGCTCGCAGACGGCCGAGATCGTGCACAGCGCGATCGGCAAGTTCGGAACGGAAGACTTTCCGGAGTTTCAGGACTTCGGCGAGGTCGTGCTGCGCAGCGACCGTGCCTGCGGCTACCTGCGCGTCGACTGGTTCACGCCCGACGGCTTGCCCACGTGGGGCGACGGGCGCTTCACCATTCTCGGCACCGATGGGACCATCGAGCTGCGCAAGAACATCGACATCGAGGGGCGGGCCGGCACCGACCATCTGTTCATGGCGAACCATGCGGGCACGCGCTACATCGACTGCAGCAACGAGCCGGTGAGCTACTTCCGTCGTTTCATCGCCGACGTGCGCGACCGCACCGAGACGGCGATGACGCAGGAGCACGTCTTCACCGTGTGCGAACTCGCGCTCGAGGCGCAGGCGCGCGCGACGAGGGCGGTCGCGCGGCCGGCGCGGTAAGGGAACTCGGAGCGCCTTTACGGTTCGTTAGCCAAATTCGGATGCTCTGACGGGACGCCGGGACGTGGCCGCGGACGCCGCGTCCCCAACTCGAACAGCGCCTTCATCCTGCCCCATCTGGTCCGCATAGAGACCGACGGGGTTCACGGTGGTCGGGGAACAAAAAATGATGCTGCGTTCGGCGTTTAGCCTCACGGTGCTCGGCCTTTTGTGCGGCGCCGCGCAGGCCCAGCCCTATCCGCCGGCCTATTACCCGCCCGCCGGCATGCAGGCCTATCCGCCCGCCCGTCCGCC
>JBAVXH010000314.1:0-16130 GCA_049698215.1 Xanthobacteraceae bacterium
CGCTTCCACCTCCACCCGCTGGTCAAGGCGAGCCGCCACAGCGACGGCCACGGTGTGATGCTGGTGCTGCCCAGCAAGGAGGTCTGGACGTTCGATGCCTATGAGGAGCGTGTCGAACTGGAAGAAAGCGTCTATCTCGCCGGCCCCGACGGGCCGCGCCGTTCGGTGCAGATCGTGATCTACGGGCAGGCCCGCGCCGTGCCGCGGGTGCACTGGACCCTCTCGCACCAGGATGCGCAGGAACCCGTACGGCGCGCCGAGCAGGAAGAGCCGCAGCTGCCGCTATGACCACGCTGGTCATTCCGGGGCGGCGCCTTAAGCGCGTTCACGCGCGTCTGCGACGCGCTATGGCGCCGAGCCCGGAATCCATAAACACAAGTGGGAATTGGGTTATGCGGCATTGCGTCATCGCAAACGATTGTGGTTATGGATTCCGGACAGCCGCTGCGCGGCTTCCGGAATGACGACTGAGTCCATGCCCGATCTCCGCCGCATCACCCGTGCGCTCCTTTCGGTCTCTGACAAGACCGGGCTGATCGACTTCGCGCGCGCGCTTGCCAGCCACGGCATCGAGCTGGTCTCGACCGGCGGGACCGCGAAGGCCATCGCGGATGCCGGCCTGAAGGTGCGCGATGTTTCCGAATTGACCGGCTTCCCCGAAATGATGGACGGGCGGGTCAAGACGCTGCATCCGAAGGTGCATGGCGGGCTGCTCGCGATCCGCGATGACGCAAAGCATGCGGCTTCGATGAAGGAGCACGGCATCGCGCCGATCGATCTGCTCGTCGTCAACCTCTATCCGTTCGAGGCGACCGCCGCGAAAGGTGCGGCCTACGACGATTGCATCGAGAACATCGACATCGGTGGACCGGCGATGATCCGTGCGGCCGCGAAGAACCACAATGATGTGGCGGTCGTTGTCGACGCCGAGGATTACGCCCGCGTGCTCGACGAGCTCAAGGCACATGGCGGCGCGACGACGCTCGCGTTGCGCAAGTCGCTGGCGCAGAAGGCCTACGCGCGCACGGCAGCCTACGACGCAGCGATCTCCAACTGGTTCGCCAACGAACTCGTTGAGGCCACGCCTGCCTACCGCGCCTTCGGCGGCAAGCTGTTGCAGCCTTTGCGCTACGGCGAGAATCCGCACCAGAGCGCGGCGTTCTATCGCACACCCGAGCAACGCTTCGGCGTCGCCACGATGCGCCAGGTGCAGGGCAAGGAACTCTCCTACAATAACATCAACGACACCGACGCGGCTTACGAATGCGTCGCCGAGTTCGATCCGAAGCGCACCGCGGCCTGCGTGATCGTCAAGCACGCAAATCCGTGCGGCGTCGCGGAGGGCAAGACGCTGCTCGAAGCCTATCGCAAAGCACTTGCGTGCGACTCGACCTCCGCCTCCGGCGGCATCGTCGCACTGAACGGCACACTCGACGCCGAAGCCGCGCGCGCGATCACGGACATCTTCACCGAGGTCATTGTCGCTCCGGACGCGACGGAGGAAGCGATTGAGATCGTCCGCGCAAAGAAGAACCTGCGGCTGCTGATTGCCGGCGGCCTGCCCGACCCGAAGGCAAACGGCTTGACGGTGAAGTCCGTCGCCGGCGGTTTGCTGGTTCAGTCGCGCGACAATGCCGTCGCGGATGAACTCCAGCTCAAGACTGTCACCAAGCGCGCCCCGAGCGACACGGAACTCGATGATATGCGCTTTGCGTTCCGCGTCGCCAAGCACGTGAAGTCGAACACCATCGTCTATGCGAAGGACCGCGCCACCGTCGGCATCGGCGCCGGCCAGATGAGCCGCGTCGATGCGGCGCGCATTGCGGCGCGCAAGGCCGAAGACGCGGCGCGTGAGCAGAAGCTTGCAGCACCGCTGACCAAAGGCTCGGTGGTCGCATCGGACGCGTTCTTCCCGTTTGCCGACGGGCTGCTGGTCGCAATCGAGGCCGGCGCCACAGCCGTAATTCAACCCGGCGGTTCGATACGCGACAACGAAATCATCAAGGCGGCCGACGAGCATGGCATCGCGATGGTGTTCACCGGTACGCGGCACTTTCGGCATTAGTCCCGCATCCGCTCGTCCCCGCGAACCCAGAGCCAAGAAGAAAGAAGGACTGGATTCCCGCTTACGCGGGAATGAGCGGAGAGCGGGTTAGATCTTTACCCGGCTCAGCACCAGCGCACCCACGGCAAAGAACACCACCAGCACCATCATGCCGGCGCGCTGGCTGGCGAAGGCCGTGGTGACCAGCCCGACCAGCAGCGGACCCGAGAACGACGTGACTTTTCCGGAGAGCGCGAACAGCCCGAAAAACTGCGTGATCTTGCCGGCCGGTGCGAGGCGCACCAGCAGCGTGCGCGCGGCGGCCTGCAGCGGTCCGGCCGCGAGCCCGATGAACAACCCGATCGCGATGAAGAAGCGCTCGGGCGTCGAGGCGAACAATGCGCCGCCGGTCACCGGCGGCGCGGCCGGCACGACGAACAGGATGTGATCGCGTCCGGTCGAGAGGATCGCGGCCGTCGCGACGAGCAGGATCAGAAGGCTTCCGAGCATCACGGGCTTCGGTCCGACGCGATCGTCGAGCTTGCCGCCCAGATAGGCGCCGATCGTCGCCGTGATGACCAGCAGGATGCCGAACAACCCGATCTGGATCGTGGTCCAGCCGAACGTTCCCGCCGCATAGATGCCGCCGAACGCGAACAGCGCGAGCAGTGCATCCGCACAGATCATCTGCGCGAGCAGGAACACCGCGACGTTGCGATGCCCGGGCAGCCGCCGCAGCGTCTCGCCGAGCATGCGCAGGCCGTGCGACACCGCCTCGCCGAGCGGGAGCCCGGCGGGGCGGTCGGGCGTGAACAAAAACAGCGGCAGGATGAACACGACGAGCCACACTGCGCTCAGCGGCCCGACCGCGCGGTCGCCTTCGCGCAGCGCGGGGTCGAGCCCGAACAGCGGCGGCATGCCGAGCAGCGTTTTGCCGGTCTGCGGATTGGCGGCGAGAAAGCCGAGCACGATGATCAGCGCGATGATGCCGCCGACATAACCGACCGCCCATCCGGTGCCGGAGAGCCGGCCGAGCCGTTCCGGCGGCACCAGCGACGGCATCATCGCGTTGGTGAACACGCCGGCGAATTCGACACCGACGACGCCGATCGCATAGGCCGCCAGCACGATCGGAATCACCGACGCATCGCCCGGTCTGCCGAGCCAGAGCAGCGTCGACCCTATGACAACCAGCACGGTGAATACCGCGATCCACGGCTTGCGCCGCCCGGATGCGTCCGCGATGGCGCCGAGCACGGGCGAGAGCAGCGCGACCGTGAAGCCCGCAGCCGCGGTCGCAAAGCCCCACAGCGCTTGGCCCCGAACCGGATCGGGTGCGATCACCGAGGCGAAGTACGGCGCATAGACGAACGTGATGATCAGCGTGAAAAACGGCTGCGCCGCCCAGTCGAACAGCACCCAGCCGACGATGGCGCGGCGGGGGACATGGCTTTCTTCCTTCGTCATGCCCGGCCTTGTGCCGGGCATCCACGTCTTCCTTCCCGCGTGCAAGACGTGGATGGCCGGGCACCAGGGCGTTTACGCCCGTCTTCGCGGGCTATGCCCGGCCATGACGGAAGGGATGTGCTTGCGCGCATGACAGGTGAGTTAGTGTTTCGCCAAATCGCCCAACAGGCTCGCCGCAACCGAGAGCTTGGAGATCGTGAGCCCCGAGCTTGCGATCCCATGCACCGCCGCGCGGATGCGCTCGACCTCGCCGGCGCGCGGCGAAACCCACGCCTCCACGGCCTCCGGACCGGTGACGCCATTGCCGACCATTTCGGCCGTGAGCCTCCGCTCCGACTCCCCGATCGAATCGAGCGCGCGGTCGAGCGCGAGCCGATCGAAATAGTCGGTCACCTGGATGCCGCGCGCCGCATTGGCGATGCGGTCGAGCTGGAAGAACGCGCCCGCCGCATAATAGGTCGCCGCGACGTCGTGGACCGGTTTGCCGGTGCGGTCCGCGACCGAGACGATGTCGGGCGCGGCGGCGAGTGCCTGAAGCTGCGCGAGCTTGCGCGCCAGGTCCTCCGGCACGCCGGCCTTCGCCAGCTCTGCCGTGCGCGCCGTCAGCGCGTGCTCCGCCTCCGGCGGCAGCACGGTGCTCAGCGCGCCTGCCACCTGCTCGATGCCGCCGCGATAATGCTCGACGACGTCGGCGAGCCCCTTCGACACATCGACGTTGCGCACGAACCAGACGATGCGATCGAGCAGAAGATCTTCGAGCGCGGCGTAGAGGTCGAGCTGCAGCTTGCCGGACACCTTGTTGTCGAGCGCATCGATCGCGCCGTTGAGCGCGATCATGTCGTAGCTGTTGCGCACAACAAAGAACGCCGCCGCGATGGTCGGCGCGGATGCGCCGGTCTGGTCGCCGATGCGCACCGCAAACGACGGCCCGCCGCGGTTGATCATCGAATTGGTGAGCTGGGTCGAAATGATCTCGCGCCGCAGGCGATGGTTTTCCAGCGCATCCGGATAGCGCTCGACCAGCTGGCTCGGGAAATAACGCGAGAGCTCGCGGCCAAGATACGGGTCGTCCGGCACGCTCGACTCGAGCAGGTCGCCGTAGAGCGTGAGCTTGGCGTAGGCGAGCAGCACCGCCAGCTCGGGCCGGGTCAGCCCCTGCCCGCGCTTTCTCCGCTCACCGAGCTCCATGTCGTCGGGGAGGTACTCGACCGCGCGATCGAGATGGCCGCGGCTCTCCAGCACCTGCATCAGCCGCTGCTGGAAGCCCAAATCCTCCAGCCCGTGGCGTTGCGCCACCGAGAGTGCCAGCGTCTGCTGATAGTTGTTGCGCAGCACCAGCCGCGCCACCTCGTCGGTCATCTCGGCGAGAAACGTATTGCGCGTCTCCAGCGTGAGGCGGCCGTCGCGCACCGGAATGCTGAGCGCGATCTTGATGTTGACCTCCACGTCGGAGGTGTTGACGCCGGCCGAATTGTCGATCGCGTCGGTGTTCATGCGCACGCCGCGCATCGCCGCCTCGACGCGGCCCTTCTGCGTCACGCCCAGATTGGCACCCTCGCCGATCACCTTGCAGCGGAGCATCGCGCCGGTGATGCGGATCGGATCGTTGACGCGGTCGCCAGCCTGATCGTCGGTCTCGGTCGAGGCGCGGATATAGGTGCCGATGCCGCCGAACCAGAGGAGGTCGGTATTGAGTTTGAGGATCGCGGTCATCGCCTGCTGCGGCGTGACCTTCTCGGCAAGGCCGAGCAGCGCCTGCGCCTCGGCGCTGAGCGTGATTTCCTTCGCCTTGCGCGAGTAGATGCCGCCGCCGGCCGAGAGATAGTCCTTGTTGTAGTCCTGCCAGCTCGAGCGCGAGAGGTCGAACAGCCGCTGGCGCTCGGTGAAGCCGCGCTCCGGGTCCGGGTTCGGATCGATGAGGATGTCGCGGTGATCGAACGCAGCGACCAGCTTGATGGTGCGCTCGCGCAGCATGCCATTGCCGAACACGTCGCCCGACATATCGCCGACACCCGCCACGGTGAACGGCGTCGTGGTGATGTCGACGTCCATCTCGCGGAAATGACGGCGCACGGCTTCCCACGCCCCCCGCGCCGTGATGCCCATCTTCTTGTGGTCGTATCCGGCCGAGCCACCGCTGGCGAAGGCATCGCCGAGCCAGAAGTCGGCTTCGAGCGAGATGCCGTTCGCCGTATCCGAGAATGTCGCGGTGCCCTTGTCGGCCGCGACCACCAGATAGGGATCGTCATTGTCGTAGCGGATGACGTTCTCGGGCGGGATCACGCCGTCGGTGCCGAGGTTGTCGCTGATATCGAGCAGGCTCGAGATGAACACCGTGTAGGCCGCGGTGCCTTCCGCCTGGATCGCCTCGCGCGGGCCCGCCGGCAATTGCTTCGGCACAAAGCCGCCTTTGGCGCCGACCGGCACGATCACGGCGTTCTTCACCTGCTGTGCCTTGACCAGGCCGAGCACCTCGGTGCGGAAATCCTGCGGCCGGTCCGACCAGCGGATGCCGCCGCGCGCCACCTTGCCGAAGCGCAGATGCACGCCCTCGACCCGCGGCGAGTAGACGAAAATCTCGTAGAGCGGCTTGGGCAACGGCAGCCCCTCGATCTTGCGGCTGTCGAACTTGATCGCGATGGTCGGCTTCGGCTGCCCGTTTTCGGTCTGATAGAAATTGGTGCGCAACGCCGATGTCACGGCGTTGACGAAGTGACGCAGGATGCGGTCTTCGTCGAGGCTTTCGACCGCGCTCAGCGCCGTTTCGATCGCCGCAACAAACTCAGCCTGCTTTTCGCCGCGTTCACGAAGCGAAAGCTCGAGCCGCGGATCGAAGCGCGTGTGGAACATCTGTGCGACTTGGGCGGCGATCTCCGGATGCCGCCGCAGCGTGCCCCACATGTAATCCTGCGAAAAGGCGACGCGCACCTGGCGCAGGTAACGCGAGATCGTGCGGATCAGCGCCACATCGCGCCATTGCAGTCCGGCGCCGAGCACCAGCGCGTTATAGCCGTCGTTCTCGGCGCGGCCGCGCATCACCGCCATGAAGGCGGCTTCGAGGCGCGCTTTCAGCGCTTCGATGTCGAACGCCGCGCCGTCGGCGCGCTCCAGCAGCATGTCGTGGAGCCATACCTCCGCGGCACCGGCATCGTCCGGCTCGATCCGGTAGGTGCGCTCGTCCACCACCCTGAAACCCATGTTCTCCAGCACGGGCACGCGCTCGGAGAGCGCGATCGGTTTCTCGCGGCTCCACACCTTGAGCCCCGCGCCGGCATTCGCCCCCTCGCGGCGGCTGTAGAAGTCGGCGCCGAGCGGGCGGATCGGCGAGAGGCTTTCGACCAGCCGGATATCGGCGACCGTGGTCGCCGGCACATAGGCTTCGCGATAGGCGACCGGGAATGCGTCGCGATAGCGGCGGATCAGCTGCTGCGCCTTGATCGGCTCATGGACCAGCGTGAGCGCCTCGGCGAGGCCATCGGTCCAGGTGCGCACCAGCGCTTCGACCTGGCTCTCCAGCGTCGGGCGGTCCGGGTTCGGTGTCTCGCCGCCCAGGCGCGCGATGATGAAGTGCACGCGCACCAGCGGTCCTTCGGTGAAGGACGGAAAGAACGCCGAGACGCGGCCCTTGTAGACGCCGGCGAGATACGTGCCGATGGCCGCACGCGCCCCGGAGTCGTAGCGCTCGCGCGGCACGAATACCATGACCGACACGAAACGATCGAAACGATCGCCACGAGGCAGCACGCGCACGCGCGGGCGCTCGTCGAGATGCATGATGGCGAGCACGAACTGGAACAGCGTGTCCTCGTCGATCTGGAACAGCTCGTCGCGCGAGTAATGCTCCAGCACGGCGGCGAACGCCTTGCCCGAGTGGCTGTCCGGATCGAAGCCGGAGCGGCGCATCAGGTTGTCGACCTTGCGCCGCAGGTACGGGATCGAGCGCGTCGAGCGCGTGTAGACCGTCGAAGTGAAGAGGCCGACGATGCGGAATTCGCCGGCCAGGTTGCCGTCGCTGTCGAAGCGCTTCACGCCGATATAGTCCATGTGCACGCGCCGGTGCACACGCGATTTCACGTTCGCCTTGGTGATGATGAGCTGTTTCGGCTCCTTCAGGAACTCCATGATCTCCGGCGTGATTGAGACGAGCTCGCTGCCGCGGCGAAGGACGTGTACGTCCGGCGAGCGCAGGATGCCGAGCCCGCTTTCGGCGACCACCTCATAGCCGCGCTCGTTGCCGGTCAGCGCGTATTCGCGCACACCGAGGAAGGTGAAATTGTTGGCGACCAGCCATTCGAGGAATTGCGTGGCCTCGGCGATCTCCTCGACCGGCAGCGGCGGCGGATTGTTCTTGATCTCGGCGATGACCTCGCCGACGCGCGACATCATCGGCCGCCAATCCTGCACGCAGAGGCGCACGTCGGCGAGCACGCCGCGGATCGCCTCGATGATCTGGTTTTGCCGCGCCCCGTCCTCGATACGCTCCACGTGGATGTGGATGAAGCTCTCGCGCCGCGCGGCGCCGACCGCCGGGCCATCGCCGCGGAAGCCGATCAGCGTGCCGGTCTGGTCGCGCTCCACCGTGAAGATCGGATGCAGCACAAGCCGCACATCGACGCCCTGCTCGGCGAGTTCCGCCATCACCGAGTCGAGCAGGAACGGCATGTCGTCGTTGATCATCTCGATGATCGAGACGGCGCGGATACGCTCCGCGCCCGTCGGGCCGGGGCGCGTCTCGAAGCGGATTTTCGGAACGCCTGCCTTGCGCTCCTGCAGGAACTGCCAGGCGGCTTCGGCCAGTTCCGCAAGCTCGCGCGTCTCGTAGCGCACCACGTCTTCGGCCGGCACACCTGCGAACAGCAGCGGGGCAAAACTCTCCGGCACATCGCCGCGGGCGCTCTTGATGATGATTTGGGCCTGCTCGATCAACCGGCGGGCAACGCGATCCTCATCGCTGATGAATTGCCCCTGGATATTCATGGGCGTCTCCCCGGCCAGGTTCGCCGAATTTTCTCGCAGCGACTCTCCCTGAATCGCGCGGCGGCGTCGAGGGAAAAGGCCTCCGCGCGATGCGCACGCTCGTGATTTCGTGGCGCGCCCGAACGCTGTACGATGGTGGTATCGTCAGTCACGCAGGGAGCGGATCAGGTGGCAAGAAAAGCAAACAAATCCAACGTGGTAGCCTATCCATCGCGGAAACCCCCGCGGACGCCTGAGAAAGGCGCGGTGACCGGTGTGCCACGCCAGGATGACACACGCGTGATGGCGCTCGATCTGCCGCCCGGCACGCTCTCGCCCGCCATGCAGGCCTATTTCAAGAAATGCGAGGAGAAGCTCGGCTTCGTGCCGAACGTGCTGCTCGCCTACGCGTTCGACAACGCCAAGCTCGAAGCGTTCGCGGCGTTCTACAACGACCTGATGCTCGGGCCCTCGGGCCTCTCCAAGCTCGAACGCGAGATGATCGCGGTCGTCGTCTCGTCGCAGAACCGCTGCTACTACTGCCTCACCGCGCATGGCGCGGCGGTGCGGGTCTACTCGGGGGATGCTGCGCTCGGCGAATTGATGATGATGAACTATCGCGCCGCGAAGCTCACCCGGAAGCAGCGCGCGATGCTCGATTTTTCCGTGAAGATGACGACCGAGTCCTACGCGATCGAGGAAGAAGATCGCGAGGCGCTGCGCCGCGTCGGCTTCTCGGACCGCGACATCTGGGACATCGCGGCGGTGGCGGGCTTCTTCAACATGTCGAACCGGGTCGCGAGCGCGACCGACATGCGGCCGAACGCGGTTTATCACGGGCAGGGGCGATAAGCGCCGATGATCGAAATCGATCCGCACGCACTTCAACGAGCGGCGGAACGTGGCGCGACTGAAGAGGAGATCCGTTCCGCCGTTGAAGGCGGAGATAGGTTTCCTGCCAAGTTTGGCCGCGTAGGATTTCGTCGAAACTTCCAATTCAATGGAATTTGGCGCGGGAAGAGCTATGTTACGAAACAAATCGAGGCTTACGCCGTCGAGGAAGCTGGGCGCTGGATCGTGATAACGGTTGTAGCGAAGTACTTCTGAGGTTCCAAAATGAGGCTGACATACGATCGCAGCAGGAATATCGCTTATCTACGGCTGCGCCCAAAGGGCGAGCAGGTCGAAACGATCCGCGTCAGCGACGAATTGAACGTCGATATCGCACCGGACGGCTCCGTCTACGGGATAGAGTTGCTGAATGCGAACGAGCAGCTTCGCGCTGCCGACAACGAGCGTCTCGTGTTGGTTGAGGAAGATGGCCGTGAGCAGGCGCTCTCGCTCGCTCCCCAGTAGGGACAGGCCTAGTCGCTCGCGCGATGCTCGACTTCGCCGTGAAGATGACAGCCGAGTCCTACGCGATCGAGGAGGACCGCGAGGCGCGGCGCCGCGTCGGGTTTACCGATCGCGACATCTGGGACATCGCGGCGACCGCCGGCTTCTTCAACATGTCGAACCGGATCGCGAGCGCGACCGACATGCGGCCGAACGCGGTGTATCACGGGCAGGGAAGATAGCCGTCCTTTGACAAGGTAGCTTCCGGAGGCTACCATCTCGGCATGCGTGCGGTTGGCCTGAAGATCCTCAAGAACAAGCTGGCGGAATACGTGCGTCTGGTCGCGTCCGGCGAGACGGTGCTTGTGACGGATCGCGATCGCGTCGTCGCGGAAATCGTTCCCCCTCGTGCGGGTCGCAGTGCTTTTCTGGCCGACGCCATGCTGGCCGACGCCGTACGTCAAGGATGGATTACCCCTCCTGCGCTGGCTGATCCAACGCCACCGCCGCGCCGGCCGGCGATGCCGCTGCGCGAGCTGCTCGACGAGCTTCAGCTCGATCGGGAGGAGAAGTGATTTATCTCGACAGCTCAGTCGCGCTGGCGCACTTGCTCGCGGAGGACCACACGCCTCCGCCTGACCTCTGGCGAGAGCCGCTTATTTCAAGCCGCTTGATTGAGTATGAAGTCTGGAATCGGATCAATGCACGCCGGTTTGGGCGCTCGCACGGGGAAAACGTGCGCGCGCTCCTCGGCCGTGTTGCCCTGATAGAACTTGTGCCTCCCGTGCTGGAACGCGCACTAGAGCCGTTTCCGAAGACGGTTCGAACGCTCGATGCGCTGCATCTGGCATCGATTGCCTTCCTCAAAGCCCGCGGTCAGACAATCGAGCTCGCAAGTTACGATGACCGATTGGTTGACTGCGCGCGTGAACTTGGCTTCGGGATCGTGCCTCTCTAGAAAGCTGCTCCCTCGCTTTCCGAAGCTCCCATCGGTACGCGGACACAAGCTCTGCGTCCTGCTAGCCTCAGCCCTTGAGCGGCCCGAGAGCGGCCAAAATTCAAGGGAGGCGACACATGAAAGCACTCGTCGGCGGTATCATCGCCGCCATGATCGCGACCGCAGCGTCCGCGCAAACCCAACTCGTTTCCGAAGACATCATGGTGAAATCCCCTGATGCGGGGATCGAGATCTTCGTGCGCAACAAGCGCCCGGCGACGATGACCTCGTTCCGCCCCGAGCGCACCGTCGTGTTCGTGCACGGCGCGACCTATCCGGCGCATACCGCCTTCGACCTCAAGCTCGATGGCGTCTCGTGGATGGAGTACATCGCGTCGCGCGGCTACGACGTCTACCTTCTCGACCTGCGGGGTTACGGCAAGTCCACCCGTCCGCCGGAGATGAGCGAGGACGCCGCGAAGAACCCGCCGCTGGTGCGCGGCGACACCGCCGTCAGGGACATCGGCACCGTGGTCGATTTCGTGCTCGCGCGCCGCAACATCCCGCGTGTGAACCTGATGGGCTGGTCATGGGGCACCACCCTGATGGCGACTTACACGACGCAGAACAATGCCAAGGTCGAACGGCTCGTGCTCTATGCGCCCGCGTGGATCCGCCAGACGCCCTCGCTGGTGCAGACCGGGCCCGGACCGACGCCCGCGTACCGCACGGTGACGCGCGAAACCGCGTTCACCCGCTGGATGACCGGAGTGCCGGAGGACAAGAAGGCGACGTTGATCCCGGCCGGCTGGTTCGACACCTGGGCCGACGCGACGTTCGCGAGCGATGCGGAGGGCGCGAAGATGAACCCGCCAGTACTGCGCGCGCCGAACGGCGTGGTGCAGGACGGGCTCGATTTCTTCGGCGCCGGCAAGGCCTATTACGATCCGGAGAAGATCACGGTGCCGACGCTGCTCGTGCTCGGCGAATGGGACCGCGACACCCCGCCCTACATGGCGCAGACGCTGTTCCCGCTGCTGATCAACTCGCCCGGCAAGCGCTTCGTCATGCTCGCCGAAGGCACGCACACCATCGTGATGGAGAAGAACCGGCTCAAGCTGTTCGAGGCCGTGCAGGCGTTCCTCGACGAGGCGAGCCGGTCGTAACTCTTCATTTCTGAGCGCGGGCTTCATATCTCTGAACGGGGGTACGGAGCCCGCATGCGTTTTCTAAGAGCGATCTGCCTCGCAGCATGGGCGCTGACCGCGCCTCTGGCTGCTGCATTCGCCCAAACCGCCCCGCCCGCGGTCGCTCCCATCCTCACCAACACGGCGCGCTTCCTGCCCGTCATCGCAAAGCACGGCATGGTGGCGAGCCAGGAGAAGCGCGCGACGCGTGTCGGTGTCGAAATCCTGAAAGCCGGCGGCAACGCAATCGATGCAGCAGTGGCGGTCGGCTTCGCGCTCGCCGTGACGCATCCGCAGGCCGGCAACATCGGCGGCGGCGGCTTCATGCTGGTGCATCTTAGCCGCCGCAACGAGACGATCGCGATCGACTATCGCGAGACCGCGCCGGCCGCGATGACGCGCGAGTCCTTCCTCGACGGCAACGGCGAGGCCGATCCGAAGAAGTCGCGCGACTCAGCGCTCGGCGTCGGCGTGCCCGGCACAGTCGCGGGACTGGCGCTCGCGCATGAGAAATACGGCTCGGGCAAGTTCACGCTCGCACAGTTGATGGCGCCGGCGATCCGGCTTGCGCGCGAGGGCTTCGAGGTCGATGACGAGCTTGCCGACACGCTGCCGCGCGCACAGCTGCGGCTGGCGCGCTGGCCGGCGTCGGCGAAGATCTTCCTGAAGAGCGACGGCACGGCGCTGACACGCGGCGACCGGCTGGTGCAGACCGATCTTGCGAACTCGCTCGAAACGATCGCCACAGCGGGTCCGCGCGCCTTCTACGAAGGCCCGCTCGCCGAAAAGATCGCCGCGGGCGTGCGCGCGAACGGCGGCATCATGACTGCCGACGACCTGAAGAACTATCAGGCGATCGTGCGCCCCGCCGTGCGCGGCAGCTATCGCGGCTACGACATCGCCTCGATGCCGCCGCCCTCCTCCGGCGGTGTCCACCTCATCCAGATCCTCAACGTCCTCGAAGGGTTCCCGCTGCGCGAGCTCGGCGCCGGCTCGGCCGCCGCCTATCACCTGATGATCGAGGCGATGAAGCCCGCCTACGCGGACCGCGCACAATTCCTCGGCGATCCGGCGTTCGTGAAAGTGCCGGTCGCAGGCCTCACCTCGAAGCGCTATGCGGCGGAATTGCGCAAGGCGATCGATCCGGACCGCGCACGGCCCGCGCAGGAAATCCGCGCAGGAAATCCCGCTCCCCACGAAGGCGACAACACCACGCATTTCTCGGCGGTGGACTCGGAGGGCAATGCCGTCGCCAACACCTACACGCTGAATTTCTTCTACGGCCTCGGCCTCGTCGCGGACGGCACCGGCATCCTGCTCAACAACGAGCTCGACGATTTCGCCGCCAAGCCCGGCGCGCCCAACGCGTTCGGTCTCGTCGGCAGCGAGGCGAATGCGCCGGGACCGGGCAAGCGTCCGCTCTCGTCGATGTCGCCGACGATCGTATTTCGCGACGGCCGCGTGTTCCTCGTCACCGGCACCCACGGCGGCAGCCGCATCATCACCATGGTGGCGCAGGTGATCCTCAACGCGATCGATCACCAGATGAACATCGCCGAGGCGGTCGCGGCGCCGCGCATTCATCACCAGTGGCTGCCGGACCAGGTGGATGCCGAGAGCGGGCTTTCTCCCGACACGATCCGGCTGCTGGAAGCGCGCGGCCACAAGATCGCGGTCGGGCGCACCTTCGGCTCGGCCAACTCGATCATGGTGACGCCCGACGGCCTCACCGGCGCCGCCGACCCGCGCCAGCGGGGCACGCTGGCGGAGGGGTATTAGACTTGTGATTCGCACATATATGTGCGAATCTGGATCCGGTGACCGGGCACGAATTCGAAGCCAGAGTCAGAAAGATTGGCCGCGCCCGCGGCATCACGGTTGCGTTCGATAGCGGACGAGGCAAAGGCAGCCACGGGCGGCTCTACTACGGGAGCCGCTTCACAACGTTGAAAGACCGAAAGAAAGAAATTGGTCCGGGACTGTTTCACGCCATGCTGCAGCAACTCGGACTGACGAGGAAAGATTTGGAGAATCCATAATGGCATTTGGCTATCGGTACCGGCTGGAGCGTCAGGACAATGGCTGGTGGCTCGTGCGCTTTCTTGGAATTCCCGAGGCACTGACTGAAGGCGAGACCGAGAAAGAAGCGCGCGCTAACGCGCTCGATTGCGTGCTCGCGGCGCTAGAGGGCTACCTGAAGGCCGGCAAGCCTTTGCCTCGTCAGGGAGCCAGCCATTCGGGAGACGATCGCGCAATTCTACCCTCGCTGGTGACGGCGAAGCTCGCCGTCTACGAGACGATGCGGACGCGCGGCTGGTCGAAGTTCAAGCTCGCCAGAGAACTCGGTATGCCGGAGAACTCGGTGCGCCGACTGCTCGATCTGCGCCACAGCTCGCACATGTGGGTGATCGATGAGGCGTTGGCAAAGATGAACGCCGAGCTCTCTATCGACTTGCCAAAGGTCAAGCCGCGCCGCAAAGCGGCCTGATAAATCAAGCTTTTTTCAAAAACTGGAGCGGGCGAAGGGATTCGAACCCTCGACCCCGACCTTGGCAAGGTCGTGCTCTACCCCTGAGCTACACCCGCATCCGAAGCGCCCGCGGCTCAAGTGGCCGTGGGGCGCGCCACCTATGCCAAAACGCGTCCCGGATTGCAACAATCGGGGCCGGAGGCCGGCGCGGCCCCGGAAAAGCCTGCGGGCGGCCTCGGCAAGGAACTCCGCGACCGCGCGCACCACCCGTGTGGAAACCGTTCCGCGAGGCCCCATCATACTTGCCCGCATTTGCCGAACCGCTCATTCAATTTGCGAAAATTATCCGAAATTCGAGAGATACCTCCGCCGATGCCCGCCACCCCCGACGATCTCTTCGCCTTCCTCGACAGCCTCGGCATCGCGCACAAGACGGTGACGCACCCGCCGCTCTTCACCGTGGAGCAGAGCCAGGCGTTGCGCGGCACGATCCCCGGCGGGCACACCAAGAACCTGTTCCTCAAAGACAAGAAAGACGCCGTGTTTCTGGTGGTCGCGCCCGAGGAAGGGCGCGTCGACCTGAAGACGTTGCATCACAAACTGGGCGCCAGCCGGTTTTCGTTCGGATCGGCTGCGCTGCTGGACGAGCTGCTCGGCGTTTCGCCCGGGGCCGTGACGGCGTTCGGCGCGATCAACGACAAGGAGGGCCGCGTGAACGTCGTTGTCGACGCGAGCCTGATGCAGCACGCGGTGATCAACTGCCATCCGCTGGTCAACACGATGACGACCTCGATCGGCAGCAGCGATCTGGTCAAATTCCTGGAGGCAACCGGCCATCCGGTGCGGATCGAGCGGGTGGCGGACCCCGCCTGAGGGTTCGGGACCCGATTGCAATCGGGCGCGCGCTGACCCATGTAGTTGGGGACATTCAGGGTTCCGGCGGAGACCGGCCAGGGAAACAATCATGTCGCTGCAGGATTTGGGCGCGAAGCCGGCCGATGGCCTCGTCAAGGATACGACCACACAAGGCTTCATGAAGGACGTGATCGAGGAATCACGCCGTCAGCCGGTGCTGGTCGACTTCTGGGCCGAGTGGTGCGAACCGTGCAAGAAGCTCGGACCGGTGCTGGAAAAGGCGGTGGCCGCCGCGAAGGGCAAGGTGAAGCTGGTCAAGATGGACATCGACAAGCATCCGGCCATTCCGGGCCAGATGGGCATCCAGTCGATCCCGGCGGTGGTCGCCTTCGTCAATGGGCAGCCGGCGGACGGCTTCCTCGGCGCAGTCCCCGAAAGCCAGGTCAACGATTTCATCGCGCGCATCACCAAGGACAAGCTGGGCGGCGAAGCGCAGGATCTCCTGAAACTTGCCGAGCAGGCGCTTGCCGCCGGCAATGCGGTCGAGGCGGTCGAGCTCTACGCCGACGTGCTGAAGGATGAGCCGAGCAACGTGCCGGCGCTGGCGGGCCTCGCGCGCGCCTACATCTCGACCGGCGCGACCGAGCAGGCGAAGCAGACGCTCGCGCTGGTGCCGGAGGCAAAACGCAACGATCCCGCCGTCGCGGCAGCGCGCTCCGCGCTCGAGGTTGCCGAGCAGGCGAAGTCGGTCGGCCCGGTCGGAGAGCTCGAACAAAAGGTCGCCACGAACCCGGCGGATCATCAGGCGCGCTTCGATCTCGCGGTCGCGCTCAATGCGGCGAACAAGCGCAAGGAGGCGGCGGACCACCTCCTCGCGAT
>JBAVXH010000315.1:0-15557 GCA_049698215.1 Xanthobacteraceae bacterium
GGTGGTGGAGGCGGGCGGGTCGGTGCTCGGTGGTGTCGGTATCTCGGGCGCCCCGGGCGGGGATGCGGACGAGGCTTGCGCGAAAGCCGGAATCGAGGCGGTGCGCGACAGAATCGAGTTTTGAGCCGCCAATGCCGCAAGCGGCTGCGCCGGCTGCGGAAATTATGGTCAATGGTTCGTTAATTCCTCCGGCGTAACGTTCCCAGGCCCTTGGCGTATGGGATCGTCCGATGACACCCGAACAGATGCAGCTTGTCCGCTTGACGCTCGCGCAGGCGACCACTGACCCGCTGGTGCTGGGGCGCGACTTCTACCGTCGTCTCTTCGTGCTGGCGCCGGATCTACGCGCACGCTTCCACGGCGATGTCGATGTGGAAAGCATCAAGCTGAAAGAGACGCTGACGCTCGCATTCGGCGCGCTCAGCGACATGCGTTTCCTGGTCGCGACGCTCGACGGCCTCGCCAGACGCGATATAGCGCGCGACTTATCGGAGCAGCACTGCAGGGCGATCGCGCAATCCCTGATCTGGGCGATCGAGCGGCGCATCGGCGCGGCGTTCACACGGCCGGTCTGCAATGCCTGGATCGCCTTCCTGGCCGTTGTGATGACCTGCCTGCACGGCGCCGCGGTCGGGCTGTCGCGGCGCGCCGCCTAATAAACAACGACGCTCCGGATGCTTTCGCCTGCATGCATCAAGTCGAAGGCCTTGTTGATGTCGGCAAGCGGCATGGTGTGGGTGATCATCGGGTCGATCTGAATCTTGCCCTGCATGTACCAGTCGACGATCTTCGGCACGTCGGTGCGGCCTCTCGCGCCGCCGAAAGCGGTGCCTTTCCATACGCGCCCGGTCACGAGCTGAAACGGCCTTGTGGCGATCTCGGCGCCTGACGGCGCAACGCCGATGACGACGCTGACGCCCCAGCCGCGATGGCAGGCCTCGAGCGCCTGGCGCATCACCGTGACATTGCCGGTGCAGTCGAAGGTGTAATCGGCGCCGCCGATCTGGTCGGCGCCCTGCTTGGTCATGTTCACGAGGTGCGGGACAAGGTCGCTGCCCAACTCCTTCGGATTGACATAGTGTGTCATTCCAAAACGTTCGCCCCATTCTTTCTTGGAATTGTTGATGTCGACGCCGATGATCATGTCGGCGCCCGCAAGGCGCAGGCCCTGGATCACGTTGAGGCCAATGCCGCCGAGGCCGAAGACGATCGCCTTGGCGCCGGGCTCCACCTTGGCGGTGTTGAGCACCGCGCCGATGCCGGTGGTGACGCCGCAACCGATGTAGCAGACCTTGTCGAAGGGGGCGTCCTGCCGGATTTTCGCCACCGCGATCTCGGGCAGCACGGTGAAGTTCGAAAAGGTCGAGCAGCCCATGTAGTGGTGCAGCTTCTTGCCATCGAGCGAGAAGCGCGAGGTACCGTCCGGCATCAGGCCCTGGCCCTGCGTGGCGCGGATCGCGGTGCACAGGTTGGTTTTGCGCGAGAGGCAGGAGGGACACTGGCGGCATTCCGGCGTGTAGAGCGGGATGACGTGGTCGCCTTTCTTCACCGAGGTGACGCCGGGCCCGACCTCGACCACCACGCCCGCGCCCTCGTGGCCGAGGATCGCGGGAAAGAGGCCTTCCGGGTCGGCGCCCGACAGCGTGAACTCGTCGGTGTGGCAGATGCCGGTCGCCTTGATCTCGACCATGACCTCGAAGGCCTTCGGCCCCTCGAGCTGCACCGTCATGATCTCCAGCGGCTTGCCCGCCGCCGTCGCCACTGCCGCCTGCACGTCCATATCGATCTCCTTCTTCGGCGTGGATCATAGTTGGGTGAGACCGAAGGTGCGACCGAAAATGCCCGTGATCGATCAGCGCAGCCCCGCTAAGCTGCGCGCGGGGAGACTCTCAGGCATATCGTGATGGTGGTCGCAGGCGGACTGGTTGGGCTCGCGGCGTTCTATTTTGGATACCGCATGTTCGGCCGATCGGGCGCTGCGGGGGCCGCGCTTTTCATCTGGGTTTGGCTGATCGCGTCGCTGCTCAACGCCGCGGTGGGCGTGTTCAAGGCCGGCATTCCAGTGATCAACGAGGCCGCGGCATTCATCCCAGTCTTCGGCATCCCGGCCGCGATCGCGTGGTATCTCGCCTATCGGCACGGCCGCGCTAGTTGAGCATGATCCTATCCGAAAACCGGTGCCCACTTTTCGGGATCATGCTCTGATGGCGCACCGCTTCAAGGCCGTCCGCACCGACCGCGAGCTCGAATGCCCGGAGATCGATGCGGGGCTGCGCGCGGCCGGCTGCGAGCTTCTTCTGTTGCCGGAGGGCGTCAGCGAGGATGAGCTGATCGCAGCGGTGCGCGACGCTGACCTGCTGCTGATGTGCTACACGCCGATCAGTGCCCGCGTGATCGCGGCGGCGGACAAGCTCAAAGGAATCGTCAAATACGGCGTCGGCATCGACGCGATCGACATTCCGGCTGCGATCGCGCGCGGCATTCCGGTTGTCAATGTGCCCGAGTACGCCGAGGAGACGGTCGCCGAAGGTGCCTTCGCGCTGTTGATCGCGCTTGCCAAGAAGCTGATGCCGATCGGCCGCGAGGTGGACGCGAAAGGCTGGGCCTGGCCGACGCCGCAATGGCTCGGGCTCGACCTCGCGGGCCGTACCCTCGGGATCGTCGGTACCGGAAAGATCGGCCGCAGCATAGCGCGCATGGCGTCCGGTTTCCGCATGCGCGTGATCGGGTACGACCCTCATGTGTCCGCCGGCCAAATGCGGGCAGCGGGTATCGAGAAGGCGGACGACCTGCGTGTGCTGCTCGCGGCGAGCGACATCGTGTCAATCCACGCGGTGCTGAACGATGAAACGCGCCACCTGATTGGCGGACTTGAACTGGGGCTGATGAAGCCCTCGGCCTTCCTGATCAATGTCTCACGCGGCGCCATCGTCGACGAAGCCGCGCTGGTCGTGGCGTTACGCGAGAAGGTGATCGCGGGCGCGGCGCTCGATGTGTTCAGCCAGGAGCCGGTGCACGTCGAGCATCCGATGGCGGCGCTCTACGAGATGGACAACGTGATCCTGTTTCCGCACCTCACCTTCTACACCGAGGAAGCGATGCGGCGGCTGACCGAGGATACGCTCGCGCGCTGCCGTGAGGTTCTCGAAGGCCGGCCGGTGCTGGTGAAGTCCCATGATCCGCGGCTGCGGGCACAGCGGAAGGGCGTCGTGTTCGCCTAGCCGTCCTTTCCCTGCATCACGATTTGCGTCTGTATCACGATCGCGGCAAGCCTGCCGTCGCGCCGCGTAATGCGGGTCTGCGCCACGATGGTGGAGCGACCGCGGTGCAGCGGCACGCACTCGGCATGCGCAACGTCACCGATCGGGATGCCGGCGAAGAAATTGGTCTTGCTCTCGATCGTTGCAGTTCGCTCGCCGGGTTTCAGGTTCGCGGTCGCGATCGTGCCGCCGAGATGGTCAGCATAGGCCATCACGGCGCCGCCATGCATCATGCCGCCGCGGTTCATGAACTCCTCGCGCACGGGGAGCTCGGCCAGCACGCGGTCGGGCGCGACGCTGATGAGCTTGATCCCGAGGATTTTGGCGAAATGCGGCTGACCGGTGTCGGACATGGCGATCCTGAAGCGAAAAGAGCGCGGCGAAAGCCGCGCCCTTTAGCCCAGAACCGGCGAGATGATCAACGCGGCTGCGGCACGATCCGGATGTAGGGCTTCGGCGCCTTCCAGCCTTGCGGATAGGTCTTCTTCGCGTCGTCGTCTGAGACCGACCCGGCGATGATGACGTCCTCGCCCTGCTTCCAGTTCACCGGCGTCGCGACCTTGTGCTTGGCGGTCATCTGCAGCGAGTCGATGACGCGCAGCACCTCGTCGAAGTTGCGGCCGGTGGTCATCGGATAGACCAGGATCAGCTTGACCTTCTTGTCCGGCCCGATGACGAATACGTTGCGCACGGTCTGGTTATCGGCCGGCGTGCGCTTCAAGGGATCGCCGGAGACGGCCGCCGGCAGCATGCCGTAGAGCTTCGACACGCTGTAATCGGTGTCGCCGATCATCGGGTAGTTCGGCGCGTGGCCTTGCGTCTCCTTGATGTCGGCGGCCCAGCCAGCATGCCGGTCGACGGGGTCGACCGAGAGCCCGATGATCTTGACGCCGCGCTTGTCGAATTCGGGCTTGATCTTCGCCATGTAGCCGAGCTCGGTGGTGCACACCGGCGTGAAATCCTTGGGGTGCGAAAACAGCACCGCCCATTTATCGCCGATCCAGTCGTGAAATTTGATGCGGCCTTCCGTCGTGTCGACTTCGAAATCCGGTGCGGTATCGCCTAATGCGAGAGCCATTGTCGTCCTCCAACGAAGATGATTTCGAACACGATATAGGCGGCAAGCGCGGAAGCGGCCAGCCGTTCCAACACCTTAAGATCATTCGACTATCGGCGCTGAACGGAGGAGAACGATTTTGCCGCCTGTCTGGTGAACGAAGCAATTTCTGCCCCGCGCCGTCCGATTGACTTTCGTGCTGCAACGCCGCAAAGCCAAAAGGGCCGGTTCGGGTCAAGGGCACATGTTCAAGCGCATCCTGATCGCCAATCGTGGCGAGATCGCCTGCCGGATCATCAAGACCGCGCGCAAGATGGGAATTTCCGCGGTTGCCGTCTATTCGGACGCCGACCGTGACGCGCTGCATGTCGAGATGGCGGATGAGGCGGTGCACATCGGCCCGCCGGCTGCGGCCGAGAGCTATCTGAAGATGGACGCCATCATCGACGCGTGCCGCAAGACGGGCGCCGACGCGGTGCATCCGGGCTATGGCTTTCTCTCCGAGCGGGAGGCGTTCCCGCGCGCGCTCGCGAAAGCCGGCATCGTGTTCATCGGCCCGAACGCGGATGCGATCGCCGCGATGGGCGACAAGATCGAGTCGAAGAAAGCCGCAGCGAAAGCGAAAGTTGCGACCGTGCCCGGCCATCTCGGCGTGATCGTGGACGAGAAGCACGCGCAAAAGATCGCCGACGAGATCGGCTATCCGGTGATGATCAAGGCGTCCGCCGGTGGCGGTGGAAAGGGCATGCGTATCGCGCATTCCAAGGGCGAGGTCGCCGAGGGCTTTGCGCGCGCCAAGTCGGAGGCGAAGTCCTCGTTCGGCGACGATCGCGTGTTCATCGAGAAGTTCATCGTCGATCCGCGCCATGTCGAGATCCAGGTGCTCGGCGACAAGCATGGCAACGTGATCTATCTCGGCGAGCGCGAATGTTCGATCCAGCGCCGCAATCAGAAGGTCATCGAGGAGGCGCCGTCGCCGTTGCTCGATGCGGCCACCCGCAAGAAGATGGGCGAGCAGGCGGTCGCGCTCGCGAAAGCGGTCGGATACGACAGCGCCGGCACCGTCGAGTTCGTGGCGGGCCAGGACCGCAGCTTTTTTTTCCTGGAGATGAACACGCGGCTGCAGGTCGAGCATCCGGTGACCGAACTCGTGACCGGCATCGATCTGGTCGAGCAGATGATCCGCGTTGCGGCCGGCGAGAAGCTCAAGCTGAAGCAGGCGGACGTGAAGCTCACCGGCTGGGCGGTCGAGAGCCGCGTCTATGCGGAAGACCCGACGCGCAACTTCCTGCCCTCGACGGGGCGGCTCACCACCTATCGGCCGCCGGCGGAGAAGCACGAGAAGGGCGTCACGGTACGCAACGACACCGGCGTCTACGAGGGCGGCGAGATCTCGATCTGGTACGATCCGATGATCGCCAAGCTCGTCACGCATGCGAAGACGCGCGAAGCCGCGATCGACGCACAGGCCGAGGCGCTCGATGCCTTCGCGATCGACGGCATCCGCCACAACATCCCGTTTCTGACCGCGCTGATGGCGCACCCGCGGTGGCGCGCCGGCAAGCTCTCCACCGGGTTCATCGCCGAGGAATACCAGGACGGCTTCCACAACGCGGCGCCGGAGGGCGAGAGCGCCAGGATCCTCGCCGCCGTGGCGGTCGCGATCGACCACAAGCTCGGCCAGCGCAAGCGGCGCATTTCCGGCCAGCTCACCGGCCGCGCGGTCACGCGCGCGACCTCGCGCCGTGTCTGGCTCGATACCAAGGAATACACCGTGGAGGTGACCGAGGCCGGCGCCGCACAGTTCGGCGACGGTGAGGTGGGGCTCGTGCCGGAGAACGGCGATGCCGCGCTCACCGTGCGCTATCGCGGCGCGGCAGGCGAGGGCGCCGACGACCCGGTCACGCTCAAGTCGACGTGGAAGCCGGGCGAGCCGGTGTGGTCCGGCACGGTGAACGGCAAGCCCATGGCCGTGCAGGCGCGCCCGATCCGCAATGGCTACATGCTGTCGTGGCGCGGGGCCTTCGCGAACGCGCAGGTCTACACCGAGCGCGAGGCGGATTACGCCCGCCTGATGCCGGTGAAGGTCGCGACCGACACCGGCAAGAAGCTGCTGTGCCCCATGCCCGGCCTGGTCAAGGCGATCGCCGTCACCGAGGGGCAGGAGGTCAAGGCCGGCGAGACGCTGGCCATCGTCGAGGCGATGAAGATGGAAAACGTGCTACGCGCCGAGCGCGACAGCACGGTGAAAAAGCTTCATGCCAAAGCCGGCGACAGCCTCGCGGTCGACGCGGTGATCCTGGAGTTTGCGTAGGCCCCCGCCGCCCATCCGGGAATGTTGCCCGCGCCAATCCAAACGAACTGTGATATTACGGCCGGCGAGGGAGAATCCGCACTGAACCGCACGGGGGCACACCGATGTGGAAGTCTACCCTTGTCTCAATCATTGCCGTGGTGGCCGTGGTGGCGAGCGTCACCTCGGCACAGGCTTGGTCCGAACAAAACTGCATGTCGATGTGCCGGCTCACGGCTGCGAGCGTCGCGGCTCCGAGCGGCAAGGCGCAAGCCTGCATCGCGCGAAACAACTGCGCCAAATTGCGCGGGCGGAAGCACGAGGACGACGCGTATGTGCAGAGAGCGGTCGGGCGCTGGAAGGAACGGAACTATCTCGTCGGCTCGATGTACCAGGGGAAGCTGGCGAGCGGGCGCACCTATCGTCACCGCAGAGGCGTGTGTCCAGCGCGCCGACATTCGTCCGGGGTTTGCTAACCGAAATCAAGCAAGCGGCAGCGGCCGCGCGCGTCAATGCTGCGTCAGCGCGCGCCACTTGCCGGGCGAAACGCCGTAGGCCTGCTTGAATTGCCGGGTCATGTGGCTCTGGTCGGCGAAGCCGCACGCCGCTGCGGCGTCGGCAAGCCGGACGTCGGCTGCGATCAGCCGCCGCGCGCGATCGAGCCGGCGCATGGTCGCGTAACGGTGCGGGCTGGTGCCGAGGCACTTTCGGAACTGGCGTGCCAGCTCAAAGCGCGAGAGGCCGGTCAACCGTTCCAGTGTCCCGGATAAGGGGAGATCGGAGACCTCGTCGAGATATTCACGCGCGACCCGCACGGCGCTCTCGGCCTTTGCAGGAGTGCGCTGAGCCGCCGGATCATGCGTAGCCATCGCGTCTGCTAGGCACGAGACGAGGTCGTCGAACCGCAAATCATCGATCGGCGCATCGAATGCTTCGAGCGCGGCGCAGATCGCGCGATGCAGTTTCGACTCGCGCGTCACCGCTTCCCTGACGAAAGGCAGGGCGCGCGATCCGAGCGCCTCGGAGACCAGGTGCGGCGCGACGTAGAGGATGCGATAGCCGAATCCTTTGTCCGTGCCGGCGCGGCCGTCGTGCATCTCGTCGGGATGGATGACGAAGGCGCAGCCCGTCTCGCTATGCAGCGTGGTGCCGCGATAGCCGAACGACTGAACGCCGCGCAGCGTGATCCCGATCGCGTAAGCGTCGTGGCGATGCGGCGCAAAGCGCATGGTGGAGAAGAAAGCCTCGGCGCGCTCGAACCCGGGCCGCGACATGCCGCCGCGGACGCGGTCTTCCGCTCCGCACGATCGTTCAAGACCTTCTGCCGCCGCGCTGGTCAAATCGCGATCCTCGCGAGGACGAGATGCTCGCCGAAAACCTTGCGGCCTTCGTTATAGCGGCGTTTGCGCTGACCGGCAGCCCCGGTCCGGCGACGCTGGGCCTCAGCGCGGCCGCGGCGGCGTTCGGGTTGCGGCGCAGCCTCATGCTGATGACCGGCATCATCGTTGGCGTACTGCTCGTGTTTGCCGCAGCCGCCGCTGGCCTGACCGGGCTCATCCTGGCGCAGCCGCTGCTCGGTCCGCTCGTGAAGGCGGCGTCCGTCCTTTACATGCTGTGGCTCGCCTGGAGCATCGCGACCGCGCCGCCGCTCGCGGAGGGGGCGTCCGCCAACGCGCCAAGCTTCTGGGGCGGCATGTTCCTTGGGGTGGGCAATCCGAAGGCCTATGCGGTGATGGCGGCGCTCTCGTCCGGCTTCGCCCTGGCGCCGGCGCCCCTCGCGGACGCCTTGCTCAAGGCCGCCATCCTGCTCGCGGTCATGATCGTGGTCGATCTGGCCTGGCTGCTCGCCGGGTCCGCACTCGCCCGCTCGATGCGTGACCCGACCTGGTCGCGCGCGATCAATATCGTCTTCGCGGTTGCGCTGCTCGCCTCGGTGGCAGCGGGCCTGCTCTGACCCTCGGGAACTTCGCTTGCGCCGAAACGTTCGTCCGGTGATCGCGGAGACCGGCCATGAACGTGCATCAACGACCCGACAAGGCCGCCGAGAAAGCGACCAAAAAAGCCGAGACGACGAAGCAGCCGCCGCAGGAGCAGGATCATCAGCCGGGCCGCGAAAGCCAGATGCGCCCGAAGCCGGATTTCCGGCCGAAATATCCAGGCGTCGGCAAGCTCAAGGACAAGGTCGCGATCATCACCGGCGGCGACTCGGGGATCGGCCGCGCGGTCGCGGTCCACATGGCGCACGAGGGTGCGGATGTGGCGATCCTCTATCTGGAAGAGGACGACGATGCGCATGAGACGCAGCGCCTCGTCGAAGCGGAGGGCAGCCGCGCGGTCCTCTTCAAGGGCGATGTCGGCGACGAGATGTTCTGCTGGGAATCGGTCGAACGCATTAACGAAGACTTCGGCCGCATCGACATTCTGGTGAACAACGCCGCCGAGCAGCACGAGGTGGACGATCCCGCAGACCTCGAAACCGAGCAGCTCGAGCGCACGTTCCGTACCAACGTGTTCAGCTTCTTCCACATGACGCGCGCCTGCCTGCAATACATGCAGGCGGGCGCCACCATCATCAACACGACGTCGATCACCGCCTATCGCGGCCACAAGACCCTGATCGACTATTCGGCAACGAAGGGCGCGATCGTCTCGATGACGCGCTCGCTCTCGCAGGCGCTGGTGGACAAGGGCATTCGCGTGAACGCGGTTGCGCCCGGGCCGATCTGGACGCCGCTGATTCCAGCTTCGTTCGATGCAAAGAAAGTGGCCGAACACGGCGCCAGCGCTCCGATGGAGCGAGCCGGCCAGCCGAACGAAGTCGCGCCCTGCTACGTGTTCCTCGCCAGCGAGGAGGCCTCCTACATTACCGGCCAGGTGCTGCACCCGAACGGCGGCAACGTGGTGAACGCGTAGGCGTGATCCCGAAAAGTGGTTGCCGGTTTTCGGACAAGATCACGCCCAAACAAGGAGCGAGTCATGGACCCGAAACGCAAATCGATCGAGGACGAGACCGCGGCCGATCCCGACAAGAACGCGCGGCTCGAAACCTACGAGCAGGAAGTCGAGCGTGCCTCGGTCGAGAGTGTCGCCGAGCATCCCGATGGCTCCGCACCGCCGCTGGAGCGCGTCGTCGATTCACACCCGAAGAAGCAGCGCAAGTAGCGCCCTGCGGCTGGACCATGCCACTCTGGCGGCATGGATCTGTTGAAGGGCCGGCTTGCGCCAAAGTCGTTCGCGCTCGGCGTTTTCGGCGTTTGGATCGCTGGCATGGCGAGCCAGCTTCTGTTGACCGGCGATATCATCACGCGCGGCGGCCTCTGGCCATTTATCATTGCGCAGGTGGCGCTGGTCGCGATCTGGCTGGTGTTGCATATCCGCCGGCTGCGCGATGCCGGCCAAGGGCCCACCGCCGCGATCGGCATCGCGATCATCTATGTGCTGGCGATCGGCCTGTTGTTGATGCTGGTCGCGTTCTTCACCCACCCGGATTCCGTCGCCCCGCGCGGCGGCGACAGCCCGGCGAGCAATGCCGTGATCGGCACGCTGCTCGTGGTCTTTCTGTTCAACATCATGTTTACGCCGGATTTCGGGGTCTTCAGCACGATCCTGAAAGGCCTGATCCTGATCGCGTTCATGCCGGCCGCGATCTCGCTGATCTTCTCGGTGCGGACCGGCATGCGGAAGCGCGTGCCGTGACGCTCTATTTCGCCTATGGCGCCAATATGGAGCGCGCCGCGATGGGGAAGCGCTGCCCTACGGCGCAACCGCTCGGTCCAGCGCTCCTGCGCGGCTGGCGCTATGTGATCGCGCAGGGCTACGGCTCGGTCGCGCCGGCACGAGGTGGCGGCGTCTTCGGCGTGTTGTGGCGGCTCACGCCGCGCGACCTTGCCGCGCTGAATGCGTTTGAAAGTCTCGACAGCGGGCTTTACCGCCGCACGATGCTGACCGTGGAAACCGGCGGTGAGCGGGTGAGGGCGGTTGTGTATGTCGGCGAGCAACGCGGCAGGCGCCGGCCGATGCCAGGCTATCAGGAGCGTGTCGTAGCCGCTGCCGCGGACTGGAAACTGCCAGCGCGCTATGTTGCCGAGCTTGCGCGGCTTGCGCCTGCCTACCGGGCGGGGCGTCCAGCCGAGACCGGAGAGATCGGATGATCGTGCGGCATGTGGTTGTCCACGGCCGCGTTCAGGGCGTCGGCTTCCGCGCCTTCGTCGAGGACACGGCAGAGCGCCTCGGCCTCGAAGGCTGGGTGCGCAACCGCCGCGACACAACGGTGGAGGCGGTGTTCGCAGGCCCGGAGCAATCCGTTACCGCAGCGTTGGAAGGCTGCCGGGCTGGGCCACGCCACGGCCATGTTGATAGGATTGACGTAGCGGCCGCCGGTTCGGAGCTGTTGAGCCAGCGCCGTCCGGGCGAGCGCTTCTCGGTCTTGGCGACGACATGAAAAACGCACTCACCGCCGCTGCGCTTCTGGTGTGCCTGTCGCTCGCTGCTTCACAGGATTCGAGCGTCCGTGACGCCATGGCGGCGGAGCTTTCAATCCCGCCACGCGGAGAGGTGTCGATCCAGGGCTACGGCGACAAGAACAAGACCTGTCAGGAATGGACCGACGGGTGCCGCACGTGCACGCGCCCGGAAAGCGGAGACCCGGCCTGCTCGAACCCCGGCATTGCGTGCCAGCCGAAAGCGATCAGCTGCACCAAGCGCGCTGAGGAGAAGAAGTAGCTACGCCGTGATTGCGTCCGCGTCCTCGGTCGCCCCGAACAGCGCCTCGAATTCCTTCCGCAGTATCATGTCGACGTCCGGCATCGTCACCGTGTGCCCGAGATCGACCAGGCTGGTCACGCCGTAGCGCGTATCCGCGACGCCGCACGGCACGATCCCGGAGAAGTGCGACAGGTCCGGTTCGACGTTCAGCGCGATACCATGGAGGCTCACCCAGCGTTTGAGGCGGATGCCGATGGCGGCGATCTTGTCCTCGTGCCCCGCGCCCTTGTCGGGACGAACGACCCAAACGCCGACGCGCTCCTCCCTCCGCCCCCCACCCACGTTGAAAGCCGCAAGCGTGCGGATCAGCCATTCCTCCAGCGTCGCGACGTAGCGGCGCACGTCCGGCTCGCGGTGCTTCAGGTTGAGCATCAGGTAGACCACGCGCTGTCCGGGCCCGTGATAGGTGAACTCACCGCCGCGTCCGGTCTCGTGAACAGGAAAGCGCGCCTCGACCAGGTCTCGCGCCTGCGCGCTGGTGCCGGCAGTGTAGAGCGGCGGATGCTCGAGCAGCCAGACCAGCTCGCGCTCCTCGCCTTGCGCGATCGAAGCCGCGCGCGCCTCCATGACGGCGAGCGCCTCCTCGTAGGGCACTTGTCGCTCGCTCAGGCGCCATTCGGCCGGCGCAAGCCCTTGCCCCGGGAGGCCAAATTCGAGCTGGTCACGGACGTTAACCACCTACTAACCATACCATGGTGACGTGGGGCGTGCGGGCGTTTCGCCCAAGGGGATGTGTCACTGGTGGCGACGCTCGACAAGGTCTCGCTCGACATCGCGGTCGTGCTCGGCGCGACCTCCATGCCGATCCACCAGGCGCTGCGGCTCGGCCGTGGCGCGATCATCGAGCTCGATGCCTCGGAGGAGGACGAGGTGCAGATCCTCGCCAACAACTTCCCCGTCGCGAAAGGCACGGTCGTGGTCAACGGCAACCGCATCGCGGTCGAGGTCAAGGAAATGCTGCCGCGCGCGCCCGACCAGCGCTGATTTTAGGGCGTTTGGCCCGCTCTTGTCCCCCCCGGGCCGATTTGTTACATGCGCCTCGCCAAACGCCGGCTTGCCCGGCATTCCTCTTCACATGCGGTCGTGGCGGAATTGGTAGACGCACTAGCTTGAGGTGCTAGCGGGGCAACCCGTGGAGGTTCGAGTCCTCTCGACCGCACCAGTCCCTGATCATCCTGCTGAGCGGTCCTCGCGCCGCTGGTACGGAGCATGCAGTAACGGAACAGGCCTTCGCGAGAATCGTTGACCTGACGATTCTTTTGGAGGAGGCCCCCGATGCGTATTCGTACCCCCGCGCTGGCGACCGTGTTTGTCGCATTGTCGACATTTGCGCTGGCACAAGGCGGCACGAGCGGTAGTTCAAGCGGGACCGCGACCCCGAGCGGCAGTGTCGGCAGCACCGCTCCGGGCGGCGCCGCTCCCGGCCAGCCCGGCAATCCGTCAGGCGTCGGCGTTCCGGGTGGCCCGGGCCCGGGCAACACCACGACGACACCGAACTTCGGCACCGGCGTCGGCAATGCCGGCGTCCCGCAGACGACCGGCACGATCGGCTCCGGCACCAGCGGGAGCGGTTCGCCGGGCACGACCGGCAGCATCGGGACGGGCTCCGGCTCGGCGACAGGGACGAGCTTCGGCACCCCGAGCATCATGGTGCCCGAGCGCCGCTAGGTGCGCCGTTCTGACCAACCGCTGGTCCCAATCGGGGCACACAATAGGGCACGCTAATTTTCGGGAAAGCATAGCGATGCGCAGGAAGATGCTGACGGTCTGCGAAATCTGCGGCGGCGCCAGCCCGTCGGGCGCCGCGGACTTTCTCGTATTCCATTGCCTGACGTTCTGCTCGCCGGACTGCCTCGGCGATTATCGCACTTCGGATGAAGAAGGCCGCGCGAAGAAAAACGCGGGCCGCACCGAACAGCCGAGGGCAGGGCGTTCGCGTGCGGCCTGACGCGCTTTCTGCTTTTCCCGATCTTTGACCCGGCGTACAAGCGGGCGATTCCGCGCAATCACGCGTCCAAAGAGGCCCGGCATGGCCGACGAACAGGACATCGCCGCTACCTCCAACGCTGCGCCGAATCGATTGCGCGATGAGGACGGCGCGGTTCGGCCCGAGTTTGTCGAGACCGTTGCGGAAGCGATCGTCGGGCGCGATGCCGGCCTGTTGCAGTCGCTGGTCGGCGACCTGCACGAATCCGATACCGGCGACCTGATCGAGGCGCTCGATCACGATCTCCGCCCCCAATTCATTGAACTGCTGGGCAAGGACTTCGACTTCACCGCGCTCACCGAAGTCGACGACACGGTGCGCGAGGAGATCCTCGAAGAACTCCCCGCCGAGACCGTCGCCGAGGGCGTGCGCGAGCTCGATTCCGACGACGCCGTCTACATCCTGGAGGACCTGCCGAAGGAAGAGCAGGCGGAAATCCTCGAACAACTGCCGACGCCTGAACGCGTCGCGATCTCGAAGCGCCTCGACTATCCGGAAGAGTCAGCTGGCCGGCGGATGCAGACCGAGTTCATCGCGGTGGCGCCGGCCTGGACCGTCGGTCAGACCATCGACTACATGCGCGAGACCGAGGATCTCCCCGAGCGCTTCTTCGAAATCTATGTCGTCGATTCTGCGGCCAAGTTCCTCGGCGCGGTTCCGCTCGACCGGCTGATGCGCAGCAAGCGGCCGGTGCCGATGTCCGAGTTGATGGAGCCGGAACGGCACATGGTGCGCGCGACCGACGACCAGGAGGAGGTGGCGCGGCGCTTCGAGCGCTATAATCTTGTGGCTGCCCCGGTGATCGATGCGAACGACCGCATGGTCGGCGTGATGACCTTCGACGACATTGTCGATGTGATCGAGCAGGAGGCCGAGGAAGACATCAAGGCGCTGGGCGGTGTGGGGCGAACCGAGGAACTGTCCGACTCCGTGTGGCAGGTGGCCAAGGGCCGCTTCAACTGGCTGCTGATCAATCTGGGTACGGCATTTCTCGCCTCCTCGGTGCTCAAGCTGTTCGAGGGTGAGCTCCAGAAGATGGTCGCGCTCGCGGTGCTCGCGCCGATCGTCGCAAGCCAGGGCGGCAATGCGACGACGCAGACCATGACAGTCGTGGTCCGCGCGCTCGCGACGCGCGAGTTGAGCACCGGCAATGCGTCGCGCGTCATTGCGCGCGAACTGATGGTGGGGCTGCTCAACGGGCTCGCCTTCGCGGTCATTACCGGTGTGGCGGCAGCGGCCTGGTTCAAGGTGCCGGGGCTCGGCGTGGTGATCGGGCTCGCGATGATCTGCAACCTGATTGCCGCAGCCCTCGGCGGCATCCTGATTCCGCTCACGCTGCACCGGCTCGGCCGCGATCCCGCGGTCGCCTCCAGTCCTTTCGTGACGACCGTGACCGATATCGTCGGCTTCTTTTCGTTCCTGGCCATCGCGACGCTGTGGTTCGGATTGAAGTAGTGATTCACACCTCCGCGCCGATGCGTTAGAACAGCGCCGGGGCACGCAAGAGGTGGAATTGATGAACTCCATGCGCATGGCCCGGTGGGCTTTCGCGATCGCACTGGTTGTCGGTGCCTTGATTTCGCCAGCGCTGGCGCAGCTGAAGGTTCCTGGCGCGGAACTTCAGGAAGTGCTGATCAAAGCTTCGCTGCTAAGCTTCAACGATGCGAATGTGACCGGCAATTACGAGGTCTTTCACGCCAAGCTGTCCAAGCCGTTCCGCGATCAGTTCCCGCCGGAGAAGCTGGCAGCGACCTTCAAGGAATTTCGCGACAAGCGGATCGATTTCGACATCATCGCCGCGAAAAAGCCGATCAGCACCGAAGAGCCAAAAATCAGCGACAACGGCACCCTTTCGATCAAGGGCCACTTCGATACCACCCCGAGCCGCGTGAATTACGACCTTGCCTTCATCATGTCCGACGGCGAGTGGAAGCTGATCAAGGTCAATGTCGACGTGAAGAAGCCGTAGCGCCTACGGCGCAGCGATGAGCGCGCGGATTGCCTTGTCGCGCGCGGTCGCCGGCACGGCCTTGGCATCGAGCAGGCTCTGTCCGAACAAAGAACTGTAGAACAGGATGGCGCGTGCCTGCGCCTCCGCGCCCGGCCAGCCGAGCGCGCTGAACAACCCGCCCACGTGCCGTAGCCGTTCGCGGTCGACGCTGCGCACCGCCTTCGCGGCGGCCTCGTCGGTCCGCG
>JBAVXH010000316.1:0-17872 GCA_049698215.1 Xanthobacteraceae bacterium
GTCGGCTTACCCAGGCAATGCGGCTCCATCTTCGCCCATTGGGCGTCCGTCAGTACGAATCGTTCCATCCAAAGCTTGAATCACGAGCACGCCTCGGATGGAATCCTGAATCTCAACAGGCCTTAGGATAGGGGGATGCGGAACGCGGGTCACAGGAGCGAGGCCTTGAAACTCACACGACGATCACTGCTCGGCGCGGCGGCGGTTTCTCTCGTCAGCGCGCTTCCGGCAGGCGCGCAGACCTGGCCCTCGGGGCCGATTCGCCTCATCGTCCCCTTCCCGCCCGGCGGCTCGACCGACGCGCTGGCGCGTCTGGTGCAGACCGGGTTGCAACAGCGGCTCGGCGCCAACATCATCATCGAGAACAAGCCCGACGCCTCGGGCGCGGCGGGCACCGCGGTGTTCGCGAAGTCGCCACCGGACGGAAGCACCTGGCTCATCGTGTTCGATACGCATTCGGTCAATCCGTACTTGATGAACCTGCAGTACGACACCGAGAAGGATCTCGATCCCGTGATGCTGGTCGCGACCGCGCCCTATCTGCTCGCGGTGAACACCAAGCACGACTTCAAGACGCTCGCCGACGTCGTCGCGGCCGCCAAGGCGAAGCCCGACGGCCTGTCCTACGCGTCGGTTGGCTCGGGTTCGATCGGGCATCTGTTCATGGTGCTGCTGCAGAAGAAGACCGGCGTGAAGCTCACTCACGTGCCCTATCGCGGCGGCGGCCCGGCGATGAACGATGCGCTCGGCGGGCATGTCGATTTCATCATCGGCAGCGTGGCGCTGGTCACGCCGCAGCTCGGCAGTGGCAAGCTGCGCCCGATCGTGCAGACCGGCGAGAAGCGCGTGCCGGCGCTGAACGACGTGCCAACCGTGATGGAAAGCGTGCCGGAGCTTTCCGCCTATACGTGGTGGGGCGTGTTTGCGCCGGCAGGCACGCCGAGGCCGATCGTCGAGCGGTTCCACACGGAACTGGCTGCGTCCATCCGCGAGGAGCGCGTTTCGAAGACCCTCACCGAGAACCAGCAGATGACGCTGGTGCTGTCGTCGCCGGAAGAGCTCGGCAAGTTCTCCACCGCGCAGGGCAAGCTCTGGGGACCGGTGGTGAAAGAAAATGAGATCAAGGGGGAGATGTGACTCAATCCTCATCCTGAGGAGCCGAGCGGAGCGAGGCGTCTCGAAGGATGGCCGCAGGCTCCGGAGCGCACGCCCTCTCCTTCGAGACGCGCTTCGCGCTCCTCAGGATGAGGGCTACGAGAGGTTCGAACATGCCAACGATAGCTCAGTCAGTCGACGAAGCCGTCGCCGCCATTCCGGACGGCGCGACGGTGATCGTGCCACGCGAAGCTTCCGGTGTGCCGATGGAGGCGACCCGCGCGCTGATCCGGCGTGGTGTGAAGCGGCTGCATCTGGTCGCGTTGCCGACCTCGACCTTGCAGGCCGACATGCTGATCGGCGCCGGCTGCGTCGAGACGCTGGAGACGTCCGCTGTCAGCCTCGGCGAGTTCGGACCCGCGCCGCGCTTCACCGCTGCGGTGCTCGGCAAGACCATCCGCATGCTCGACGCCACGTGCCCGGCGATCTACGCCGCCGTGCAGGCTGCCGAGAAGGGCGTGCCGTTCATGCCGCTGCGCGGGCTGATCGGCTCCGACATCCTGGCGCACCGGCCCGACTGGCGCGTGATCGACAACCCGTTCGGCAACGACGATCCGATCGTGCTGCTGCCTGCCATCAAGCCGGACTTCGCGCTGATCCACACACCGATGGCGGATCGCGCCGGCAATGTGTTCTTCGGGCGCGATCGCGAGGCGCTGATGATGGCGCATGCCTCGGCGTGCACCATCGCGACCGTCGAGAAGCTCTACGACGGCAACCTGATGGACGATCCGGCGCTGTCGGCATCGACCGTGCCAGGCTTCTACGTCGAGACGGTCGCCGTCGCGCCGCGCGGCGCCTGGCCGCTGCGACTGCCCGACCATTACCCGGCGGACGGCGCGCATCTCGCCGAGTACGCCAAGCTGGCGGCGACCGCGGAGGGATTCGCGCGCTATTGCGAGCAGCATGTGTATGTGAAGCGCGCCGCGTGACCGACTTCCTCCCCGAAGAACTGCTCGCCGACGCGATCATGCGGCTGATCGGCGAGGTGCGGCATGTGGCGGTTGGCAATGCCTCACCGATCCCGGCGCTGGCCGCGCTGACGCTCCGCGAGCGCGGCGTGGGAAAGCCCTACGTATCGCTGCTCGGCAGCCGGCGGCACATGTTCTTCACCGACGGCGGGCGCGAGCTGTTCGACTGCGCGGGCCAAGGCCGCGTCGACGTGTTCTTCCTCTCCGGCGGCGAGATCGACGGCGAAGGCAACATCAATCTGGTGAGCATCGGCGATTACGGCAGCCCGAGCGTGCGTTTTCCCGGCTCGTTCGGCTCCGGCTATCTCTACTACGTTGTGCCGAAGGTGATCCTGTTTCGCCTCGAGCATTCGCGGCGCACACTGGTGCCCAAGGTGTCATTCGTCTCGGCACCCGGCGGGAGCGACGCCAACGTGCACCGTACCGGCGGACCGGTCGGGCTCATCACCAACCGCTGTTTGTTCTCGTTCGATCGCGCGCGAAAACGTTTCACGCTCGCGAGCGTTCATCCGGGCCATACCGTCGAAGAAGTGATCGAGAACACTGGCTTCGATTTCGACCGGCCGGATGACGTGCCGGTCACGCCGGTGCCGAGTGACGAGGTTCTTCGGCTGATGCGCGAGACGGTCGCGCCGCAGCTGGCGGAGGTCTATCCGCAGTTTGCCCAAAGGGTGTTTGGGGTCGCGACTTCGTCCTAAAGCGGTCGCCCTCTTTAATACAAGGGGACCTGGCTCCTTCTTATTGAATATTTCATATATAACATTTAATAAGAACCGTCAATTGCCCCCTTATGAAGCCTTACACATGACCCGGGACGAACTGACTCAGAGCGTAAGAGAACGTCTCAAACGGCTGCCGCAACCCTTCGATTCCCATTACGGGGTTGTTCCGCTCCCGCCGCCTGAGGACTTCATTCCCCTTCCCGCGGTTTCGGCGCGTCTGAGCGCTGCCGACGCCGCATTTGCGCGCATCGATACGATCGCCTCCGAACTCAAGGACCCCTACCTCATCAGCCGCATCTTGCCCCGGCGCGAGGCTATCAGCAGTTCCTCGATTGAAGGAACCAACAGTACTCTGGATGAACTTCTATCGATCGAGGAGTTGAGCGACGGCGGCTCCAGCAACGCTGCGATCCAGGTGCGCGATTATGCGCTCGCGCTCGACGATTTCGTTCCGCGCGCACGCGCAGAAACGCAGGCGATCTTCACGACACAACTCGTCAAAGACCTGCATTGCATCGTCATGGCTGGGGACAAGGACTACAAGGATACGCTCGGCGAGATTCGCACACGCGTTGTCTGGATCGGCGGCAACGACATCGCCTATTCGACTTACAATCCCACTCCTCCCGAAGATATCGCCGCCTGTTTGGAAGACACGATGGCCTATATGCGCTGCGAGGGCATGCAGGCCATGAACCAGAATCTGGTGGTGCGCATGGCTATCGCTCATTCGCACTTCGAAGCGGTCCACCCGTTCCGCGACGGCAACGGCCGTGTCGGCCGCTTGCTGCTGCCCCTGATGATGGCGGCGGAAGGCCAGACTCCGCTGTACCTTTCTCCTTATATCGAGGCGCACAAGGCCGCCTACTATGCCTCGCTCAAGGCGGCGCAGCAAAAGCTGCAATGGCAAGAAGCCGCCGGCTTTCTTGCCGATGCGATCGTCGGCACAGCAGACGAGCTTCTGACAACGCGCGACGCATTGTCGGACCTTCAGGCGATCTGGAAAGACCGTCGCAAATTCCGGCAAGATTCGACTGCACTGAAGGCTCTCGATGTCCTGCCGCACTATCCGGTTCTGACGATCAAGCGTCTTGCGCAGATTCTCGACGTGAGTTTTCCAGCCTCATCGCAGGCGGTAGAGCAACTCGTCGAAGCGAAAATCCTGCAAGAGCGAACAGGATACGAACGCAACCGCGTGTTTGTCGTCTCGGAGGCGCTGTCGATCATCAACCGGCCGTTCGGCGAAACGCCGATCCTCCCCAATCACAACGGATGAGCGCGCTTATCCGAACTGCCGGATGCCCCCTACTCCTTCACCTCTTCGGCCAGTTTCGCGCGCCAGTCGCGGCGCTTCAGCACCATCGAGAGCGCCGACATCGCCAGCAGGATGACCGCCGCGACCATCAGCGTCGCGGCGATCGGGCGCGACAGGAAGATCAGATAATTGCCGTTCGACATGATCAGCGATTGGCGCAGGCTCATCTCGAAGATCGGCGCGATCACGAGCCCGAGCACCAGCGGCGCCGGATCGAAACTGAACTTCTTCAACAGATAGCCGACCACGCCCATGATCAGCATGATCCAGACATCGACGATCGAGTGGTTCACCTCGTACACGCCGATGATGCAGAACATGATGATCAACGGGTAGAGATACCCGTAGGGAATGCGCAGCAGGTGCACGAAAAGGCCGACCAGCGGCAGATTGAGCGCCAGCAGCATGAGGTTGCCGACATACATCGAGGCGACGAAGCCCCAGAACACCTGCGGATGATCGTTCATCAGGCTCGGGCCGGGCGGCACCCCATGGATCATGAGTGCCGCCATCAGCACCGCGGTCACCGGCCCGGTCGGAATGCCGAGCGAGAGCATTGGCACGAACGCGCCGGTTGATGCCGCATTGTTCGCGGATTCAGGACCGGCGACGCCCGCGACCGCGCCTTTGCCGAATTCCTCCGGGTGCTTCGAGATCTTCTTCTCCACCGCATAGGAGAGGAAGCTCGAAATGATGTGCGCCGAGCCCGGGATGATGCCGATAAGAAATCCCATCACGGTGCCGCGTGCGATCGGCCAGCCGGCCTCGCGCCATTCCTGCCGGTTCGGCCAGAGCTCGCGCAGTTTCGGGCGGATGACCTCGCCGGTCACCCGGTGGCTCGGCGTGCTCAGGATTTCGCCGAGCCCGAACAGACCGACCGCGACCGGCACGATGCCGATGCCGTCGCCAAGTTCTGGGATATCGAACGAATAGCGGAAGTGGCCGCTCAAGGGATCGATGCCGATCATGCCCAACAGCAAACCGAGCGCCGCCATGATCAGCGTGCGCGTCAACGATGTGGTCGACATGTAGCCAAGAAAGATCAGCCCGAGGATCAGCAGCGCGGTGTACTCGGGCGGCCCGAACTTGAGCGCAATGGTGGCGAGCGGCGGCGCGATGAAGGTGAGCATGATGACGCCGAAGGTGCCGGCGATCCAGGAGCCGACCGCCGCAATGCAGAGCGCAGCGCCGGCGCGTCCCTTGCGCGCCATGGCGTTGCCGTCGATGCAGGTCATCACCGAGGAGGCTTCGCCCGGAATGCGCAGCAAGATCGAAGTGGTCGAGCCGCCGTACTGCGAGCCGTAATAGATTCCGGCGAGCATCACGATCGCATTGGTGGCGTTCAGCCCGAACGTGATTGGCAGCAGGATCGAGATGCCGGCGAGCGGGCCGATACCGGGCAGCACGCCGACCAGCGTGCCGACGAGGCAGCCGATGAAGGCGTACCAGAGCACGCCCGGCTGCAGCGCGACCGAGAAGCCGAGGCCCAATGATTCGATCGCACCCATCTAAAAGCCGAGTATGCCTCTCTCGAGCGGCGACTTGAGCGCCGTCCCGAACACCCACCAGGCGATCATCGTCAGTCCGATGCCGTAGGCGGCAGCGCGGACGAGATTCTTGCGCTCGACGACCGCCAGCAAGGTGAAGACGAGCAGTGACATGGTCAGGATGAAGCCAAGCGGCTGGTAGAGCATCGTCGCGATGCCGGCAATGAGCACGACGAGGAATGCATGGTTGCGGTCGCCCCAGTCGATGTCGGCCCATGGCGCGCTCGCCTGCGCGCCGAGGGTCAACGCGATGCCGAACACGATCATCAGCACCAGCACGAGCTTCGGCATCATCCCGGCGCCCGGCGAGGCGAGGCTCCCGAACGGCAGGTCGCCTGACAGCGCGAATACCGCGATGGCGAAGATCACGAACACCACGCCCGCGATGTGGTCTGAGCGGAGGGTCATAAGTTGTGCAGACTCACCCCACCTTGCCGATGCGGCGGATGGTGTCCTCGGCGCGGCGGGCGTCCTCGTCCCAGAATTTCGCGAATTCCGCGGCCGACTGATAGCTCGGCTCGATGCCGATGTTCGCCACGGCCGTCTTGAACTGCTCGCTCGCGCCCGCCTTGTCGATCGCGGCAGCGAGTGCCGACACGATCGGCACCGGCGTGCCCTTCGGGGCGAAGAGGCCGACCCACAGGTAATACACGAGGTCGAAGCCCTTCTCCTTCATGGTCGGTACGTCGGGCAGCGCCTTGGAGCGCTCGGTCCCGTAGGAAGCAAGCGCGCGCAGCTTGCCGGCCTTCACATGCGCGAGCGACGCCTGCACGGTCTGGGTCGTCATTTGCGCGTTGTTGCCGAGCACGGCGGTGATCGCCGGGCCGCCGCCCGCGGTCGGCAGATGCCGCATGCCCTTGATGTCGGCGGCGTGCTCGATCATCGCGACGGGGAGATGGCTCGCGCCATAGAAGCCGCCGGATGAGTGGACGATCTTGCCGGGCTCTTTCTTGGCGTCGGCGATGAACTCCTCCAGCGTCTTCCACGGCTGCTGGTCGTTGACCAGCAGCAGCACCGGATCGGCGGAGAGCCGCGCCAACGGAATGAAGTCGGCGCGCGTCGTCTTCGGCTGGCGCCCGAACAACGTGTCGACCTCGGCGTAGCCGGAGAGGCCGTTGTTGTGCGAGAGCAGCGTGTAACCGTCGGGCTTTGCGGTCGCCGCCACTTGCGCGCCGACCGCGCCGGCCGCCCCGGCCTTGGTCTCGACCACAACCGGGTGCTTGAAAATCGGTTCGAGCGCGGAGGCGATCGGGCGCGTCACCAGATCGTTCGCGCCGCCGGGCGGAAACGCATTGAGGATCGTGATGGCGCGCGTGGGGAAGGCCTCCTGCGCGTGTGCGTGGGGCAAGAGCGCAGCCGACGCGGCCGTGCCGATCAGAAATGTGCGCCGGTCCATTTAGCCCTCCACCTTTCCGATCGACTGGACGGCAGCCTCGACGCGCTGCGCGTCGGCGTCCCAGAACGTCTTGAACTCCGGCTGATCCAGGTGCGCGACCACATCGCCAATGTTGGCGATTGCGGTTTTGAACTGGTCGCTCGCCACGACCTTTTTCGTCTCCTCACGCAGCCGCGTGATCACCGCGTCCGGCGTTCCCTTCGGGGCGAACAGGCCGCACCAGATCGAAAATTCGACGTCGTAGCCAAGCTCCTTCAGCGTCGGCACATCGGGGAGCGAAGCCGCGCGTTTCGGCGAGAAGCAGGCGAGCGCGCGCAGCTTGCCGGCCTTGATCTGCGCATTCGCGGCCGCGACCGCGCTCACCAGTACCTGTGCATTGTTGCCCAGCACCGCCGTCACGGCGGGGCCGCCACCCGCAGTCGGAAGGTGGCGCAACTGGATGCCGGTCGCTTTGATCAGCAGGGCGGTCGGCAAGTGTAGCGCGCCATACAGCCCGGAGGACGAGAAGATGATCTTGTTGGGGTTGGCCTTCGCGTCATCTACGAATTCCTTCAGCGTCTTGTAGGGTTGCTGATCGTTGATGACCAGCACCATCGGCCCTTCGGTCAGGCGCGCGATCGGGATAAAATCGGCGCGCGTGAACTTCGGTGTGCGCCCGAACAGGGTGTCGACGGACGCAAACCCGGAGATCGACGGCAGGTGCGCGAGCAAAGTGTAGCCGTCGGGGCGCGCGTTGGCGGCAAATTGCGCACCCACGGCACCGGCCGCACCTGCCTTGGTTTCGACCACGACGGGCTGCTTGAGCAGCGGTTCGAGCGCGGCGGCAAACGGTCGCCCCACCACATCGACCGCGCCGCCAGGCGGGAACGGGTTGACGAGGGTGACGGGCCGCGAGGGGTAATCCTGCGCCCATGATGACGTTACGGGCGTTGCCAGTGCGGCTGCGGCAGCGCCAAGGAAGCTGCGCCGGTCCATCTGTTCCCTCCGGTTGTTCTTGTGCCGCCCCCGGCTTTTGGGGCGCGATGCTATCGGCGTGCGCCTCATCCGGCAACACGACCGAAGTCGCAGGTTTCATGACTAGAAACAGAGCAACAAACACCGGCCTCATCCTGAGGAGCGCGACCGAAGGGAGCGCGTCTCGAAGGATGGCCGCATGCACCACCGGAGTTTCGGGCCATCCTTCGAGACGCCGCACTTCGTGCGGCTCCTCAGGATGAGGACCTGATGTATGATCCGCGCCATGGCCGATACCACGCTCAGCCTCGAAGCGCCCAGGCAAACCGAGCCGCGCTGGCGCGTGATTTGGCGCAACGCGTTTCCGTTTCTCGTCGTCGGAGCGCTCTGGGAGATCGTGGCGCGGGCGGGTGTGTTTCCGCCGCGTCTTTTCCCCTCGCTGGAAACCATCGCAGCGGCGTTCTGGCGGCTCACGCTCTCCGGCATCCTGCCGCACCATGCACTCGACACCGTGATCCGGCTCGGCGTTGGCTTTGCACTTGCCGCCATTGCGGGTGTTACGATTGGCATCCTGATGGGCCGCTCGCGCCTCGCCGAGGACATCGCCCTGCCGCTGGTCAGCATCGGCGCGCCGATCCCCGGCCTCGCCTATGCGCCACTGTTCCTGCTCTGGTTCGGGCTGGGCAATACCTCGGCCGTGCTGCTGGTTGCGTTCGTGTCGGCCTTTCCGGTCGTGTTCAACACCTGGACCGGCGTGAAGGCCGTGAAGGAGATCTGGGTGCGCTCCGCGCAAGCCATGGGGGCCGACGACGCGCGGCTGTTCCGCCACGTCATCCTGCCCGGCGCCCTCCCCTACATCCTCACCGGCCTGCGGCTCGGACTCGCGCAGGCGTGGCGCATCCTGGTCGGCGTCGAGATGCTCGCCGCGGTGCCGTGGGGGCTCGGCTGGATGATCTTCGGCGCGCGCGAATTCCTCAACATGGATGTGATGCTGGCGGGCGTGGTGGTGATCGCGGTCATCGGCCTTGCGCTCGAAAAGCTCGTATTCCAGCGCCTCGAGGCGTTCACGGTAGTGCGCTGGGGGATGATGACATGAGCGAGAACGCCCGCTCATATCTCCGCGCTGCCGTCACCATTGCGTGCGCCGCAGCACTTTACGAAGCGCTGGCGCGCTCCGGCTGGTTCGCCCCCGCACTGATGCCGACCTTGCCGCAAGTCGGAAGCGCGCTCGCCGCATCGCTCGCCGACGGCACGATGCTGCGCCACACCATCAGCACGCTCTATCGCGTGCTGTTCGGTCTTTCACTGGCGATCGTCGTCGGCCTGCCGATCGGCATCCTGATGGGCCGGTTCCGCGCGGTGGAGAATTTCGTGCTGCCGCTCGCGAGCGCCCTGATGCCGATCCCCTCGCTCGCCTGGGTTCCGGTGTTCATCCTCTGGTTCGGGCTCGGGAACACGGTCGCGATCCTGATCGTGTTCTATGCGGCCTTGTTCCCGATGCTGCTGAACACCTGGACCGGCGTGCGCGCCGTCAATCCGCTCTGGCTGCGCGCCGCCGGCGCCATGGGCGCGGACGAGAATGCATTATTCTGGAAAGTGATCATTCCGGGCGCCTCCCCGTTCATCATCACGGGGCTGCGCCAGGCCTTTCTGCGCGCCTGGATCGCGGTCGTGGGCGCCGAGATGCTGGCCGCCTCCGACTGGGGCCTCGGGTGGGTTATTTTCGATGCCAAGGAGTTCCTCAATACCGGCCTGATGCTTGCCGCATTGGCGGTCATCGGCGCCATCGGCTTCATCTTTGAGCGGCTGGTCTTCGGCTCGCTCGAACGGGCGACCGTGTTGCGCTGGGGCATGGTGCGCGCCGCAAAGGGATAAATTGAAGGAATTTGGTTGATCGCGCGGTTGGCATGGACCCAGAATCGCGTATTCTCGTTAATAAGCGCAACGTACGATGCCACGAAAGAGACATCGTTCTGGGGAGGAATGCTCGCATGTTCCGGCGACGCAATTCGGACCTGCACCGCAGCGCCATCAGGCTCGGCCTGTTCGACGCCATTCTCCTCGCGCCGGTCATCGCCCTGCCGCTTCTGTTCGTCGTCAGCCTCGCGCTCGCCAGCATGGTGATGCTGCTGATCGTGACCGGCGCAGCCGTTACACTCACCATCGCGGGCGACGTGGCGCGCCGCTTCTGGCGGAATACGCGGCAGCCGGTCGTGATCCCGCGCCGCGCACTCGGATAATCGCGCTCCATCATTTACATGACCTCGAACGCGCGCAGCCCGGTGCTCTGGGACGTCGACGCGCGCGGCGTTGCGACGGTGACGCTCAACCGGCCGGAGGTGAACAACGCCTACAACGGTGCGATGATCGACGGTCTGCTCGCCGCGCTCGATGCCCTGGGCGGGGCGCAAGGCCTGCGCGCCGTGGTGCTCAAGGGCAACGGCAAGCATTTCCAGGCCGGCGCCGACCTGAAGTGGATCAACGAGGTGCGCCGCTCCTCGCCTGAGGAGAACCTGCGCGTCTCCCGCGCAACCGCGGAGGCCGTGCAGCGGCTCAACACCGCGCCGGTGCCGACGGTTGCGCTGGTGCATGGCGGCTGCTTCGGAGGCGGCACCGGCATGGTGGCGGCGTGCGATGTCGTGCTGGCCGCCGATAATTCCGTGTTCTCGATCGCGGAGGTCCGCTGGGGCCTGCACGCCTCGATCATCATCCCGCAGCTCGCCGATGCGATCGGCGTGCGGCAACTGCGCCGCTATGCGCTGACCGGCGAGCGCTTCGACGCTGCGGAAGCCGCCCGTATCGGACTGGTGCACAAGGTCGTGGCGCTCGCCGAGCTTGAGCAGGAGGGCGCGCGGATCGTGGATCACCTCCTCGCGAACGGGCCGGAGGCGATTACGCAGACCAAGGCCTGGGTCCTGAAATCGGCGTGGAGCGATCTCGGTGGCGCGGATTTTGACGCGCTGATCGAAAGCCATTCGGCGAAGCGTCAGTCGGCCGAGGCCGGCGAAGGGCTCGCCTCATTCGCCGAGAAGCGCGCGGGGCGATGGAGCAAGGGCTGACACTACAGTCCTCGTCCTGAGGAGGCCGCGAAGCGGCCGTCTCGAAGAACGGCAACACGCTTTGGGCCATCCTTCGAGACGCTCGCTGCGCTCGCTCCTCAGGATGAGGTTCTTGTGTGTTGCTGATGCTTCTCCGATCCGTGCTAGGTTTCCGGAAAACACACGCCGGAAACGCCGATGTCCCATATCGAAATCCGCGACGTTTCGCTCACCTACGACACGCCGGCCGGACGGGTCGCGGGCGTGCAGGCCGCGAATTTCGAGATCGAGCAATCCGAATTCTTGTGCATCGTTGGGCCGTCCGGCTGTGGCAAGTCGACCTTGCTCAATCTGATCGCGGGGTTTCTGACCCCAACCGGGGGCGAAATCCGCATTGGTGGCAAAAAGGTCAACGGCCACGGGCTCGACCGCGGCGTCGTGTTCCAGGATTTCGCGCAGTTGTTCCCCTGGCGCACCGCGCTCGGCAACGTGAGATTCGGGCTCGAGATGAAGGGAGTGCCGAAGGGAGAGCGCGAGGAGATCGCGCGCAACCAGCTGCGGCTTGTAAAGCTGGAAAAATTCTGCGACTCCTATCCGCATCACCTCTCCGGCGGCATGCAGCAGCGCGTCGCGATCGCCCGCGCGCTTGCCTACAATCCGTCGGTGCTGCTGATGGACGAGCCGTTCGCGGCGCTCGACGCGCTCACCCGCGACGAGATGCAGCGCCTGCTCGCCGAGGTGTGGCGCGAGACCCGCAAGACCGTGATTTACGTGACGCACAATGTCGCCGAGGCCGTGTATCTCGCCGACCGCGTGATCGTGATGACGCCGCATCCGGGCACCGTGAAGGCCACCATTCCGATTACGCTGCCGCGACCGCGTGATCCCCTGAGCGTGGAATTCCTCGACTATCAGAAGGATCTGCTGCGCCATCTCGGGCAGGACACACAGCGAAGGGCGCAGTGAGGGAGGGGTATGGTGCGACGCGCGCTGATTGCCTGCTTCGCTGTGCTGCTCGCCGGCGCCGCACAGGCAGCAACCATCAAGGTACTCTGCGATGGCCCGCTCGCCCCCGCACTCCCCGCGGTCGGCGAAGCCTTCAAGAAGAAGACCAAGCATCAGGTCGATTTCGCGTTCGCGCCGTCGCCGGTCATCCACAAGCGGATCATCGACGGCGAAAGCGCCGATGTCGTGATCGTCCAGCCGAATTTTTTGGCCGAGCTCGCCGCCAAGGGCAAGGTCGATCCTGGCGATCATCCGGCTTTTGGCCGGATCGGCATCGGGCTTGCGGCACGCGCTGATGCGCCCACGCGCGACATCAAGACCGCCGATGCGCTGCGGCAGGTGCTCAAGCGCGCGGACTCGATCGTGTTCAACAACGTCGCGTCGGGCGATGAATTCGCCAAAGTGCTGGAGCGGACGGGCATCGCCGCAGAGGTCAAGACGAAAGTCATCCGCACCGATCCGGCGCAGACGTTCGAGCGCATCCTGGCCGGCTCCGGCGACGATCTCTCGGCCGGCACCATTACGCTGATCCGCGCCGATAAAAGGCTCAAGCTGATCGGCCCGCTGCCGGCTGAACTGCAGAGCTATCTCTATTATGCGGCCGTGCCGATGACCGGAACGCCGAACATGAAGGCGGCGATCGAGTTTGTCCGCTTTCTCTTCACGAAGCCCGTGAAGGCGCAACTTGCCGCAGCAGGCGTGGAATAGACCGCCTTGGCGCGCGCACCGAATTGGTTTTCAATCCGCGTTCGAGAGAACAAGAAACCCGAGGGAGACCACGCATGACGCATCCCGCCCTGACTCGCCGTCACGTCCTGGCCGCAAGCCTTGCGCTCACTGCGGCGGGCTTCGCACCGCGCGCGGCTTTCGCCCAGACTGTCATCCGGCAGGGTTACCAGACCAACCTGTGGGGCATGCCGACCTACTATCTGCTGCGCTCCGGCCTCTTGGAAAAGCGCGGTCTGAAGTTCGAGGAGTTCGGCGTGCCCTCCGGCAACCTCACGATGCAGCAGATGGTGGCGCGGCAGGTCGACCTCGGGACCTACGCGGGGCCGTCGCTGATCCTCGGACATGACAAGGGCGGGCTCGTCGCGATCGCGCAGATCGAGCATGTCGGCAAGACCGCGAGCGTGATGGTGCGCAAGGATCTGAACCTCACCAAGGTCGAGCAACTGAAGGGGCTGAAGATCGCGAACCAGACCGGCTCCTCGGTCGGCAACATCTTCGTCGACCAGATCGGCCCGGCGCATGGCCTGAAGAAGGGCGACTACCAGGAAGTGCGCATGGACGTGAACAACATGATCACCGCGATGTCGGCGAAGACCGTGGACGCCATGGTCAACGTCGAGCCGTACAATGCGATCGCCGAAGCCGACGGTCTCGCGGTGAAGATCATGAACTACTACGACGTCGACAAGATGCCGGTGTTCATGGCGGCGACGCCGGACTTCATCCAGAAGAACCCGGATGCCGTCGTGACGTATCTGAAGGCCTGGCTCGAGGTCGCGAAGGACTTTCGGGACAATCCCAGCAAGGTCGCCGACGCGATCTATGCGTTCTACACCTCCAAGGGCTATTCGATGTCGCAGGAGACGTTCCGCAAGGCGATGGCGACCGTCGACGTCGCGCCCGGATTCCCGTCCGACCTGAAGCCCTACATGCAGGAGCAGGCCGAGATCCTGCTGCGGGAGAAGAAGATCGCCGCGATCCCGGACTGGTCAAAGGCGCTGCGCCCGGATTTCATGGAGAAGGCAAGAGCGGGGGCGTAGCGATCAATTCGTCATGGCCGGGCTTGTCCCGGCCATCCACGACTTGGAATATCGACCACAAGCAAGACGTGGATGCCCGGGTCAAGCCCGGGCATGACGTTGATGGAGATGTGTATGCCCGACTCGATCGAATGGAATTTCAAGCTCATCGCGCACCACGAGCTGGAAGGCTTCGGCGGCATGGGCGAGGGCATGTCGATCCAGCTCGCCAAGGACGGGCGGCGCATCATCTGGCTCGCGCACGAGAGCGCGCCGAAGAATTTCACCGCGGTCGACGTGTCGGATCCGCGCAAGCCGAAGGTGGTGGTGCAGACCGAGCTGCCGCAGCCCTACATGCGCTCCAACTCGCTTGAAGTCGTCGGCGACATTATGGCGGTCGCCTATCAGTGCCAGCAGCCGGGGCAGACGCCGGCCGGATTCGAGCTGTTCGACATCTCGACGCCCGAGAAACCGAAGTCGATCGCGTTCGTCGACCGCTCGGGCGACAAATCGCGCGGCGTGCACCAGCTTTGGTTCTGCGACGGCGAATACGTGCACATGGCTTCGGGCGCGGCCGATTTCGTGACGCACAACCAGCTCGACGACCAATGCTACCAGATCTTCGATGTGCGCAATCCGTCCGCGCCCAAGGAGGTCGGGCGCTGGTGGATGCCGGGCACGCGCGCGGGCGATGCCGAGCCGCGGCCGCCGCGCCACAAGCCGCCGATCCTCGACATGGGTATGCGCGCGCACAACACCAACGTCTATCCGCAGCGGCCGGACCGCTGCTACCTCGGCTACATCGACGCCGGCATGTATGTGCTCGATATTTCCGACAAGGCGCACCCGAAACCGCTGTGCCGCTGGGACAACTCGCCGCCCTATCACGGCTTCACCCATACGGTGTTGCCGCTGTTCGAACGAAATCTGTTCGTCGTGACCGACGAGTCGGTGGTGGACGACGCGGACGACTGGCCGAAGCTCGTGTGGATTCTCGACGCGCGCGACGAAACCAATCCGGTGCCGATCTCGACCTGCCCCCTGCCCTATGACGCGTTCGCGCGCGCGGGCGGGCGGTTCGGTGCACACAACATCCACGAGAACGTGCCGCTGCCGACGTCGTGGCAGTCCGATACGATCATCATCGGCACGTTCTTCAATGGCGGACTGCGCGCCTACGACATCTCCAATCCGTACCAGCCGAAGGAAGTCGGCACCTTCGTGCCGAAGGCGCCCGCCTTGGCGCCGCGTGGGACAATCCAGCTCAACGACGTGTTCGTGGACGAGCGCGGCATCGTCTACACGGTCGACCGGCACGTCGGCGGGCTGTACATCCTGGAGATGGATTTTTGATGCTGCACTTCCCCTCGCCCGACATCGGCAGGTTCGGGCGGCGGCAGCGCCATGTGCGCGGGCATCGGATTCCGGTGACGATTTCGCGCAAGGCTTCGGCAAGCAACCGCGACCGGATCGTCATTGACACATTCGGCGCTGATGACGTCGCGCTCCTCCGCGGCGGCTGCCCCTGCTGCACCGTCCGCCCAAAGTTAAGAAATGCCCTGCTCGGTCTGCTGGCCGAAGGCGAGTGGAAACCCTTCTCACGTATTGCAATCGAGAGCGCCGAAGCCCTCGGCCCGATCCTCCGCACCTTCGCGAGCGAACGCGCGCTCGGCGGTGAATACTACGTCCAAGATGCACCGCCGCTCGATGGCGATCGTTTCACGCTGACGGAGGACGCGCCGCTCTCGTGGGACGCCTTCAGCCGCTTCGTGACAACGCTCACGGCCCTGCGCGGCCCCGATCTGCTGCGGATAGCGGGTCCGCTCAATGTCGCTGGCTGCCGCGGACCGGTCGCGGTGCAGCTCATGGGGCACCTCGCGGCGCGGCCTGTCGAGCTTCAGGCTTGGCGGACCGAGGACCGCGTGACCCGGCTGGAGTTCGTAACCCGCGGTATTGAAGAGAAAATGGTGCGCGACCTTTTTGAGTCAGTTCGCGCTCTCGCGGCGCCGCCAAACACTCAGACCTCATCCTGAGGAGCGAGCGCAGCGAGCGTCTCGAAGGATGGATATGCGCTCCGGGCCATCCTTCGAGACGCGTTGCTACGCAACGCTCCTCAGGATGAGGGGCGGAGTTCAGGCAAAATACGCCCCGCCATTCACATGAATCGTCTGTCCGGTGACGTAGCGCGCGCCGGGGCCACACAGGAAGCGCACCATCGCGGCGACTTCGTCGGGCGCGCCGCGTCGCCCCATTAGCATATTGTGCGTCAGATGATGCGCGGGCTTAGCGGCCGCGGGATCGCGCGGCGTGTCGACCGTGCCCGGCGCGACGAGATTGACCGTGACCTCCGGCGCGAGGTCGTGCGCGAGGCCGCGGGTGAAGCCGACCAGCCCGAGCTTGGCCGCCGTCACATGTGCCCGGTGCGCCGAGCCGGTATGCGCCGAGAGTCCGCCGATGTTCACGATCGCGCCCGCGCCGCTTGCTTTCAGATACGGCAGGCACGCCTTGGCGCAATGGAACGCGCCGTCGAGCGTCACGCCAAGTACGTCGCGCCATTCCTTGAAGGTCATCTCCTCGAAGGTGCGCTCCTGGCGCAGCGCGGCGTTGTTGATGAGATAGTCGACGCGGCCGAGTTGCCTCGCGGCCTCCGCAACACCGCTGGTCACGGCTTTTTCGTCCGCCACACCGAAGACCGCCGCGATAGCTTTTCCGCCGTCGCGCTCAATCTCACGCACGACCTGGTCGGCCTCGGCCTTGTTGGAGCGCACATTAACGATGATCGACGCGCCGCCCGCCGCGAGCGCCTTGGCCATCGCGCGCCCGATGTTGCGTCCCGCGCCGGTCACCAGCGCAACCCGGCCAGAGAGTTCTTTCTCGCTCATGTCCCACCGTCGTCATCGTCCGCGAAAGCGGACGACCCAGTAAACACCAACCCTGTTTTCTTACCTCGACACATAACAACGCTTTTCGGATACTGGGTTGCCCGCTTTCGCGGGCAATGACCAAGGAGAGGCATCACCGCAATCCCCTCAAATCGATCCGGCCATCATACAGCGACTTCGTGATCGCCAGCGCCGCTTTCGTCTTCGCCTCATCCCATCCGCCATGGCGGCAGCAGAGCGCGAACTTGTCCTCGATGTCGGGGCGCGTCAACGGCTCCTTCGCGCCGCCGCGGAAATGCGGCTGGCGCTCCTCGATCACGCCGCCGTCGGTCAGCGTCACGCGGACATGGCCGGTGAACTCGTTCGGGTAGCGGTTTTGCGGATCGATGCGATAACGCACCTTGCCGGCGACGGCGAGCACGCGTGCATCCTTCACGGCCTCGTCGGTGAAATCGCCCAGGCCCACATTGCCGCGCACCAGTCCGGCCGCGATGCAATAGGGCTGCGAGAATTTTCCCGAATAGCCGTTGGCGGGCTTCTGCTTGGCGGCAAGCGGCTCCCACAGGCGGTGCACCGTGCCCTCCCCCACGTCGCAAACGATGTCCGCGACCTGCTCCGACTTGATGCCGCGCGCGAACAGCCGCCGCGCGCAGTCGATGTAGGGGTGCGTCATCGTCCCGCATGGATAGGGCTTGAAGGCGAGTGTCTCGGTGACCCAGCGCGCGCCGAAATCGCCGAGCAGGGCGCCGTAGTCGCCGTCGATCCGGTGCGCGAACCCGTGAAACAGCCCGTGCGTGCCTTCGAACACGGTTCGCGGGCCGGAGAACCCCGCGCGCGCCATCAGTGCAGCGCGCAGGCCGGACTGCGCGGCCCAGCCCGCATGCATGCGCTTGGTCCAGGCGCCTTCGGCGAGATATTCGATGATGCCGCTCGCCATGCTGCCGGCGATGCCGAGGGCATCCACCGTCTGTTTCTGATCGAGCCGCAACGCCGCCGCCACGCCAGCGGCAGCACCCATCGCGCCGAACACCGCAGTCGGATGAAAGCCCGCCTTGTGCACGGCCTTCGGCACCACGAGGCTCAACCGGCACAGCGCCTCGACGCCGACCGCGATGCCTTTGAGCGCAGCGGCGCCGTCC
>JBAVXH010000317.1:0-2455 GCA_049698215.1 Xanthobacteraceae bacterium
GATCGAGCCGGCCGACCTGACGCTGACGCGGCCGCGCCTGCTGGTCGAGGTCGAGCCCGACGGGCGCTCGAACTGGTCCGGACTGATGGCGACGCTCGCGCGCACGCTCAAGCCCCGCGCGCGGGAGACCGAGCCTGGGATGTCGCTGTCCGAATTGCGCATGACCGGCGGGACCATCACCGTCACCGAGGCGGCACGCGGGATTTCCGAAGAACTCTCCGACGTGGAATTGTCGTTCGCCTGGCCCTCGATTGCGCGCAGCTTCGGCGCGACCGGCCGCTTCACCTGGCGTGGCGAGGTCTTCGACGCGAGCGCGACTGCGGGCGATCTGCTGGCGGCGCTCTCCGGCGATCGCTCCGGCCTGAAGCTGCGGCTCGCGGGCGCGCCGTTCAAGCTCGCCTTCGAGGGCGCGATGAGCCAGAAGCCCTCGTTCAAGATGGAGGGCACGCTCGCTATCGACGGCAAGTCGCTGCGCGAGGCGTTGCGCTGGGCCAACCGCCAGCCCCTGCCCGGCTCCGGCATGGGCCCGTTCGCCCTGAAGGCACAGACCAGCTTCACCGGCGGCACCGCGATCATGCTCGGCGTGAACATCGAGCTTGACGGCAATGTCGCCGAGGGCGTGCTGGCGGTTGCGACCGAACCGCGCGTGACGCTGAAGGGCACGCTTGCGGCCGACACGCTCGATCTCTCCCCCTATGTGTCGACGTTCGAGGTGCTGCGCTCGAGCGACCGCGACTGGAGCCGGGGGCCGCTCGCGATCGACAACCTGGCGAATTTCGATCTCGACCTGCGCCTCTCGTCCGCGCGCGTGAATGTCGTGAACGCCCGGCTCGGGCGCACCGGCATTGCGGTCAATCTGCGCGATGCGCGTCTCACGCTCGCGATCGGCGAGGCGCAAGCCTATGGCGGCGTGCTCAGGGGCGCATTCATCCTGTCGAAGACCGCAACCGGCGCCGATGTGAAGACGCAGTTGCAGTTCACCGATGTCGATCTTGAATCGTGCCTCGGCGAGCTGTTCGCCATCCGCAAGCTTGAGGGCAAGGGCAATCTCTCGCTGTCGGTCGAGGCCTCCGGCGACAGCGTGCTGGCGCTCACGCGCACCCTGGGCGGGACCGCGGAGCTGCGGGCCCGGCAGGGCGCCATCGCGGGGTTCAATGTGGAGCAGTTGCTCAAGCGGCTGGAGCAGCGCCCGCTCTCGATCGGCGGCGATTTCCGGCGCGGCCGCACGCCGTTCGAGCGGTTCACCGCCACCGCCAGGATCGTGCAGGGCACCGCGACGATCGAGGAGATGCGGGTCGAGGGCGGCGCGGTCCGCCTCGGCCTTGGCGGGTCGGCCTCGATCCCGGCGCGTGATCTCGATCTGCGCGGCACCGCCGCGCTGGTGTCCGCCACGGCCGATGCGCCGCCGCTGTTCGAATTGCCGTTCGTGGTCCAGGGCTCGTGGGACGACCCGATCATGCTGCCCGACGCGCAAAGCCTGATCAGCCGCTCGAATGCCGCAGCCCCCCTGCTCGATGCGGTGCGTGACCGCAAGACCCGCGATGCGGTCCGCTCGGTGATCGACCGGCTCAACCGCGATGGCGCGGAGGCGGCCCCGACGCGGCAGTAACGTTTCCGCAGGCGAGGCGAGATCGTGCCTTCTATCCCTCTCCCTGCGAAGCGGGGAGAGGGTGGCGAAGTGCGAAGCACTGAGCCGGGTGAGGGGCAGCTGACGTCAGTACATCGTTGTTCCAGAATCGAAGGACGCAGACGCAATAGCCCTCTCTTGTAGGCGACTATCTGGGAACGTGACAGAAGCCCGGATGCTCGCCTAACCAATGACCTACAGACCCCGAACGCGGGAAACGCGCCGGGGCCGAAGCGGCATGAACACGGTTCTAGGACTTCCTGCCGGCAAAAAGACCCTGAAATCCATCCTAGCCGGACACAAGAAAATGTTGCCTGCCGGGAATTCGACTCGCCGTCCCCGTGTCAGAGGCGCGATTATCGCGCGCCACTCATAGGGATTCGGCCATGCTTGCGAGGATTCTTACGCGCATTCGCGAAGTCTACGACTGGGCAGAGCGCGCGCATTTCTGGCCGACCGTTTGGGGCGCAATCAAAGAGGCCTATGGCTGGATTACCGGGGGCGGCCTTGTCATGACCGTCGCCGCAGCACTGGCTGGCTGGTCCTATTTCGCCATCTTCTGCGCAGGCTTGCTCGGCTTGGCGATTGTAATGCTGTCTGTAATTACACTCCGCGTACTCCACCTCAGCAAAGGAACCGCAATACCGGCCGCGTCATCGACTCAGACAACGGTCGCTGACTTGCAGCGTGGCGAATGGCGGATTGCACTCCCGCCGTCCCCGGAACCCGACCTAAATGCGAGTGAGGCTTTCAATTTCGCCATATCTGAAAGCAAGAGAGCGCAGCACTTAACTGCTCACCCCAATGAAATGCCTGAGGGTATGTATG
>JBAVXH010000318.1:0-13641 GCA_049698215.1 Xanthobacteraceae bacterium
GGCCCGGGCGTGCCGCCGGTTGCGCGTGCGCGAAGGCCGCCGCGAGCACGGCTGCGCCTGCGCTTGCCAGCGCAAGACAATGTGGAACGGCACGCCGCACGAAAACATCCTCGCGCCGCAAGCGCGGCTTATGGTTAACGGATGTAAAACGAGGATGGTTAACGGCGCGTTGCGGTCGCCTTCGCGGCCGCTTCCGTGCTAGGTCAGCGGCAAGCCTCAAGAGTTAACGAATGGCAAACGCCCGGCCGGAACACAGGACCGACGAAAGCCCGCTGATCGCCTCGGCGCTGCGCACCCTCGACACCGAGGCGGGCGGCATCGAGGCGCTGATCGCGGCGCTCCGCGGGCCGCTCGGCGCCCCATTTGCCGCCGCCGTCAGTCTGATCGCGCAATCGAGCGGCCGCCTCATCGTCACCGGCATGGGCAAGTCCGGCCACGTCGGACGCAAGATCGCCGCAACCTTCGCGTCGACCGGCACGCCCGCCTATTTCGTGCATCCGGGCGAGGCGAGCCATGGCGACCTCGGCATGATCACGCGCGACGACGTGATCATGGCGCTGTCCTGGTCCGGCGAAACGGTCGAGCTGAAGGACTTGATCGACTATTCGCGCCGCTTCAAGGCCGGCCTGATCGCCGTCACGGCGGATGCCGAGAGTACGCTCGCGAAAGCGTCCGACGTCGTGCTGCTGCTGCCGCAGGCGCGCGAGGCCTGTCCGCACAATCTCGCGCCGACCACCTCGTCGCTGATGCAGCTTGCGCTCGGCGATGCGCTCGCGGTGGCCCTGCTCGAAAGCCGCGGCTTCACGGCGCTGGATTTCCGCGGCCTGCATCCCGGCGGCCGGCTCGGCGCGAAACTGAAGTTCATCCGCGATGTCATGCACACCGGCGGCGCGGTGCCGCTGCGCCCGCTCGGAACCGCGATGGCGGACGCGATCGTGGAGATGACCGCGAAGGGTTTCGGCTGCGTCGGCATCACGGGCGCCGATGGCCGTCTCGCCGGCATCATCACCGACGGGGATCTGCGCCGCCACATGCGTCCCGACCTGCTCGCCGTGCACGTCGACGACGTGATGACAAAAAACCCGAAAACGGTGAGCGGCGATCAGCTAGTCAGCGAGGCGCTGGAGCTCCTGAACTCATCGAAGATCACGGCGGTGATCGTGGTCGAAAGCGGTGCGCCGGTCGGCATCGTGCATCTGCACGATCTGCTGCGCGCCGGGGTGGCTTAGGCCGGCTCCACCACGAGCGTCGCCGCGTCAGCGCGCACGACCTTGACGCGGCTGCCTGCCGGCGCATCGGCGCCCGCGAGGCGCCACACCGAGTCGTCGATCCGCACCGTGCCGTTGCCCGCGACGATCGGCTTCTCCAGCGTGAACACGCGGCCGACGAAAGCATCGGCGCGGCGATTGAGGAACGGTTGATCGATCTGTCCCTCGACGCGATGCGCGAAACGGCGCCACAGCGGGATCGACGCCAGCGCAAACACCGCGAAGGCGATGAGCTGGTACTGCCACGGCCAGTCGACGAAGAACGAGATGATGCCGACGAGCAGCGCCGACAGCCCGAGCCACATCATGAAGGCGCCCGGCGCGACCAGCTCGATCACGAAGAACACCGCGGCGAGGATCAGCCAGCTCCACTTGCCGAACGCGACGAGATAATCGATCAGCATGGTGTGGCTCGCTTATGCCGGAGGCGTGTAGCCGGGCGTGGTGAAGCCGGGCGACGTCGGTCCGCTGGGTTTGCGGGGCGTCGACGGCACGGTCTTGCTGCTGCCGCCGCCTCCGCCGCTGCCTCCGCCGTCGCCGCCGCCGAACGTCGCCTTGGCGATTTCGCCGATGCCGGCGAGCGAGCCGAGCACGCTGGTCGCTTCCATCGGAATGATCAGCACCTTCTGGTTCGGCGCCTGCGCGAGCTTGCCGAACGCTTCGAGGTATTTCTGCGCCACGAAGTAGTTCAGCGAGGCGACGTCGCCGCTCGCCACCGCGGCGCTGACCACCTCGGTGGCTTTCGCCTCCGCCTGCGCGAGCCGTTCGCGGCCTTCGGCGTCGCGGAACGCGGCCTCGCGCCGTCCCTCGGCTTCGAGGATCTGCGCCTGCTTGGCGCCCTCGGCCTTGAGGATCGCGGACTGGCGCTGGCCTTCCGCTTCAAGAACGACGGCGCGCTTCTCGCGCTCGGCCTGCATCTGCCGGCCCATCGACTGCACGAGGTTCGCGGGCGGGATGATGTCCTTGATCTCGATGCGGTTGACCTTGACGCCCCACGGTCCGACCGCCGCATCGACCACGCGCAGCAGCCGCTCGTTGATCTCGTCGCGATGCGACAGCATCTGGTCGAGGTCCATTGCGCCCATCACGGAGCGGATATTGGTCATGGTCAGCTTCACGATCGCAGTGTCGAGATTGGCGATTTCGTAAGACGCCTTGGCGGCATCGATCACCTGAAAGAAGGCGAGCCCGTCGACCGTGACGGTTGCGTTATCCTTGGTGATAACATCTTGCTGCGGGATGTCGTTCGCCTGCTCCATCATGTTCATCTTGTGCCCGACGCGATCGAAGAAGGGCACGATGAGATTGAGGCCGGGCCGCAGCGTGGATGTGTATTTTCCGAAGCGCTCGACGGTCCAATTGTAGCCCTGCGGAACCGTCTTCACGCCCGCGAAGAGCGTCAGGATCGCGAGCGCGACGATGACGAGAACGAAGATATCGAAGCCGAAGAACACGGCATCCTCCCTCGGCGGACCCCGTTCTCCGCCTGCACGAAATGTGGGAGAGCGGCGCGCCCGCGGCAAGTGCGCCTTCCGGGCGCGCCTGCTGATCAGGCCGGGAAGCGAGCAGGTTCAAGGGCTTACCCAGCCTTTGAGCTCCCGCAGCACGAGCTGGGAAATCACCGCCATTCCGGCTTCGCTGTCGTTCAGACAGGGAATCGCCGCGAAATTCTGTCCGCCTGCATGGTGAAAAATCTCCGCATTTTCCCCGGCAATTTCCTCCAGCGTTTCGAGGCAGTCGGCGGCAAACCCGGGTGTGATCACGGCGAGACTCTTCACGCCGCGCCCGGCGAGCGCCTTCACGGTCATGTCGGTGTAGGGCTGCAGCCATTCGTCGGTGCCGAAACGCGATTGGAACGTGAGCATGAACTTGGTCTCGTCGAGCCCGAGCCGCGCGCGCAGCAGGCGGACTGTCTCGGCGCATTGCGCCGCATAGGGATCGCCCTTGACGACGTAGTCCTTCGGCACGCCGTGGAACGATGCGAGGATGACCTCGGGCTCGAACGAAAGCGTCTTCAGCTCTGCTTCAAGCGAAGACGCCAGCGCCTCGATGTAGACCGGATCGTCGTGCCACGGCGGCGCGATGCGCACCGCCGGCTGCCAGCGCATGGTCTTGAGCGCATCGAAGGCCTTGTCGGCGACCGTCGCGGTGGTCGCGGCGCAATACTGCGGATAGAGCGGCACGACGAGGATGCGGCCACAGCCCGCCTTCTGCAGCGCGTCGAGGCGCGAGCGAATAGACGGATTGCCGTAGCGCATCGCCCAGTCGACCGTGATGCGCGCATCGACGGGGCCGAGCCTCGACGCGAGCTTCTCGGCCTGCGCACGCGTGATGGTGCGGAGCGGCGATTCGTCGCGCTCCTTGTTCCAGATCTTGTCGTAGTCGCGCCCTTTGCGGCGCGGCCGCACCGACAGGATGATCAGGTTGAGGATGAGCCACCATTTGACCCGGTTCTCTTCGATCACGCGTCGATCGGAGAGAAACTCTTTCAGGTAGCGGCGGATCGACCAGTAGTCGGTCGCATCCGGCGTGCCGAGATTGACCAGCAGCACGCCGATGCGGCTGGAGGCCGCCGGCGTGTGGTCGGCGGCGCTGGGCAAAGTCTCGTTCATTGCATCCCAGGGTTCAGTTGGCCGCGAGTGGCGGCACCGATTAGATGATGCTAAATGCGCCTGCACCACAATATGAAAATCACCCGCCGCTTATTTCTGTCCTCGGTCGCCTCGACGCTGGCGCTGATCGCTGCGTTGCGCCCGTCATGGGCGCAGCCGACGCACAGCACCCGCGTCACCTTCGTGCTGTTCAACGACTTCTACATCATGGGCGAGCAGCCGTTTCCGGACGGGGGCAAGCGCGGCGGTTTTGCGCGTCTTGCCGCGGTGATCAAGGCAGAGCGCGCGAAGGCGGCCGGCGAGGGCCGTCACGTGATCGTGGCGCATGGCGGCGACACGCTCTCCCCCTCGGTGATGTCCGGGCTCGACCGCGGCAAGCATATCGTCGCGCTCACCAACATGATGCCGCCGGACATCTTTGCGCCCGGCAATCACGAGTTCGATTTCGGCAAGGCGGTATTTCTGGAGCGCATGAGCGAGGCCAAGTTTCCGCTCTATGCGGCGAACCTGCGCGATGCGGACAGCGCGAGGCTTCCGGCCTTCAAGGATCGCGCGGTGCTCGACTTCAATGGCGTCAAGATCGGACTGACCGGCATCGCTTACGAGCAGTCGCCGCGCGTGTCATCGCCGGGCGACCTGCGCTTTGCCTCCTCGATCGGCACCACGAAGGCTCAGGCCGCCGCGCTGCGGGCCGAAGGCGCGGATTTCGTCTGTGCGGTGCTCCACTGCAATCGCGGCGATGCGATCAAACTGCAGTCCGAGCGCGACGCCGATCTGCTGCTCACCGGCCATACCCACGATCTGTTCATCAACTTCGACGACAAGTGCGCGCTGGTCGAGTCGAGCTACGACGCGCACTACGTGACCTGCATCGACGTCGCGATTTCGGTCGCTGAAGAGAATGGCAAGCGCACCACGACGTGGTGGCCGCAATTTCGGGTGATCGACACCGCGACGGTGACGCCCGATCTTGAAGTTGCCGCCGCGGTCGCACGTTTCGAGCAGGCGCTGCTCGACAGGATGACCGACCCGATCGCCACGACCGCGGTCGCGCTTGACTCGACCACCGCGACGGTGCGCACACGCGAGGCCGCGATCGGTAACCTGTTCGCCGACGCGATGCGCGTGGGCACGCATGCGGACGCGGCGATCCTCAACGGTGGCGGCATTCGCGCCGGCAAGACCTACGCACCAGGCGCGCGCATCAGCCAGGGCGATATCCTCACCGAGCTGCCGTTCGGCAATCGTGTCGTGGTCGTCCAGATCAGCGGCGCCGACCTGAAGCGCGCGATCGAGAACGGCCTCTCGCGGTTGCCGGAGGCGAGCGGCCGCTTCCCGCAGGTTTCGGGCATGGCGGTGGAGTTCGACATGGCTCGCGCGGCGGGCAGCCGGATCACGGCGATGCGCGCCGGCGGCGCGCCGCTCGACGAGGCCAGGATGTACCGCCTCGCGATCCTCGACTACCTCGCGGGCGGTGGGGACGATTACACGATGTTTCGCGACGCGCTCCGCATCACGCCGGACAACGACGCGCCGCTGATGGTCAACGAGGTGGTGGAGTATCTGCGCCAACTCGGCACCGCGCGCACCGGAGTGGAAGGCCGGATGGTGAGCAAGTAGGCGGCCCCCGGAAGTGCCACTCGTCCCCGCGAAAGCGGGGACCCAGGGCCAAGGACTGGATTCCCGCTTACGCGGGAATGAGCGCAGCGCTCATCTTGGCAAATTCGTCGCGCCCATCAGGAACTTGTCGACCGCGTGCGCGGCCTGGCGGCCTTCGCGGATCGCCCACACGACCAGCGACTGGCCGCGGCGCATGTCGCCGGCCGAGAAGATCTTCGGGTTCGAGGTCTGGTAGCTCTCGGTGTCGGCCTTGACGTTGCCGCGCGGATCGAGGTCGAGAGCGAGCGTCTTGATCAACCCCTCGTGCACCGGATGCACGAAGCCCATCGCAAGCAGCACCAGGTCGGCCTTGAGCCTGAACTCGGTGCCGGGCACCGGCTTGAACTTGTCGTCGCAGCGGATGCAGTCGAGCGACTGCACCTGTCCGTGCTGGCCCGAAAACTTCTGCGTCATCACGGCGAAGTCGCGCTCGGCGCCTTCCTCGTGGCTTGACGAGGTGCGCAGCTTCAGCGGCCAGTTCGGCCACGTCATCAGCTTGTCTTCCTTCTCGGGCGGCTTCGGCATGATCTCGAAGTTGGTCACGCTCAGCGCGCCCTGGCGGATCGCCGTGCCGATGCAGTCCGAGCCGGTGTCGCCGCCGCCGATCACCACCACATGCTTGCGCGCCGCTGAGATCGGCGCCTCGTTGACCGGCTCGCCCGCGATGCGGCGGTTCTGCTGCGGCAGATAGTCCATCGCGAAGTGGATGCCGGAAAGCTCGCGCCCCGGGATCGGCAAGTCGCGCGAAGCTTCGGCGCCGCCGGTCAGCACCACCGCATCGAAGCCCTCGGTCACGCGCTCTACGGCCATGTTCACGCCGACATGCGCGCCGTAATGGAAGACGACGCCTTCTCCCTCCATCTGCACCACGCGCTTATCGACGTGATGCTTCTCCATCTTGAAGTCTGGAATGCCGTAGGTGAGCAGGCCGCCGGCGCGCGCGTATTTCTCAAACAGGTGCACCTCGTGACCGGCGCGCGCGAGCTGCTGCGCGCACGCCATGCCCGCCGGGCCAGAGCCGATCACCGAAACCCTCTTGCCGGTCTTGTGCGAGGGCGGCTCGGGCGCGATCCAGCCTTCATCCCAGCCACGATCGACGATCGCGCATTCGATCGTCTTGATGGTGACCGGCGTTTCAATCAGGTTGAGGACGCACGCTGCCTCGCACGGCGCCGGGCAGACACGACCGGTGAACTCCGGGAAATTGTTGGTCGAGTGCAGATTGTAGAGCGCGTCTTTCCAGTTATCCCGATAGACTAGGTCGTTCCAGTCGGGGATCTGGTTGTTCACCGGGCAGCCGGGCGCGCCGGGCGCAAGCGAGCCCGTCCCCATGCAGTACGGAACGCCGCAATTCATGCAGCGCGCCGCCTGATCCTTCGTCGCGTCCTGCGACAGCGGGATCATAAATTCCTTGAAATGGCGGATTCGGTCGGCCGCCGGCACGTGCCGCTGGTCCTGCCGATCGATTTCCTGAAAACCAGTGCTCTTGCCCATGGACTTCCTTGCAGGAAGGTCAACAGGACAGTACTGCTGTCCTAAATGGACATCAACAACGTTGTGCGCTATCGCGGAGCGCTTTTGGACGACCGCAAAAACAACTTCTGACGTAATTCGCGGTCCCGTTCCGTCGCCCGCATAGCGGGGGGCTTCCGCCACAAGCCCGTGACCGCCGTGACGTCCTTTACGCTCCAGCCGCGGCCATGGTCGGTACGGGTACCTCGGCTGCCTTCATCTCGGCAAGCGCACGGCGGTACTCGACCGGCATCACCTTGCGGAATTTCGGCAGATACTCGCTCCAGGCCGCGAGGATGTCTTTGGCACGCTGCGAGTCGGTATAGCGCGCATGATTGGCGATGAGTTGATGCAGCCGTTCGCCGTCGTAGCGCGACATGTCGCTCATCACATCGACGCGGCCGTGGCTGTCGAGGTCGCCGGCTTGGTGGTAGTGATCCCACATCGCCTCTTCCTCCTCAAGCACGGGCTCGAGGTCCTCGATCGTCGACATGTTACAGCGATCCTCGAAGCTCTTGTCCTCGTCGAGCACATAGGCGATGCCGCCCGACATGCCGGCCGCGAAGTTGCGGCCGGTGCGGCCGAGCACCACGACGACACCGCCGGTCATGTATTCGCAGCAATGGTCGCCCGCGCCTTCCACCACCGCGATGGCTCCCGAATTGCGCACCGCGAAGCGCTCGCCCGCGATGCCGCGGAAATAGCACTCGCCCTCGATCGCGCCGTAGAGCACCGTGTTGCCGATGATGATCGACTCCTCCGGCACGATGCTCGACTCCCGCACTGGATAGACGATGATGCGGCCGCCCGAGAGGCCCTTGCCGACGTAGTCGTTGGCTTCCCCTTCGAGCTCTAAGGTGACGCCGCGCGCAAGCCACGCGCCGAAGCTCTGCCCGGCGGTGCCCTTGAGCTTTACGTGCACCGTGTGATCGGGCAGTCCGGTGTGACCGTAGTGCTTTGCGATCTCGCCCGAGAGCATCGCGCCCGCGGTGCGATCGGTGTTGCGGATCGTCTCCTCCAGCTTCACCGGCGCGCCGCGATCGATCGCGGCGCGCGCGCCATCGATCAGCCTGCGGTCGAGGACGCGTTCGAGGTGATGGTTCTGCAATTCGCTGTGATAGATGCCGACGTTCTCTGGCACCTCAGGCCTGGTGAACAGCCGTGAAAAATCGAGGCCCTTGGCTTTCCAGTGCTCGACCAGCTTGCGCTTGTCGAGCATCTGCATCTGCCCGACCATTTCGTCGAACTTGCGGTAGCCGAGCTCGGCCATGATCTCGCGCACTTCTTCGGCCACGAAGAAGAAATAGTTGATCACGTGCTCGGGCTGGCCGACGAAGCGCTTGCGCAGCACCGGGTCTTGCGTCGCGACGCCGACCGGGCAGGTGTTCAGGTGGCACACACGCATCATCACGCAGCCGGCCGCGATTAGCGGAGCAGTGGAGAAGGCGAAATCATCGGCTCCCAATAGCGCACCTATCACCACATCCCGGCCGGTCCGTAGCCCGCCATCGACCTGAACCTGGATGCGGCCGCGTAAGCGATTGGCAACTAATGTCTGGTGCGTCTCCGCCAACCCGATTTCCCATGGCGAACCGGCATGCTTGATCGAGGTAAGTGGCGCGGCGCCCGTGCCCCCCTCGAAGCCCGAAATCGTCACATGGTCGGCGCGCGCCTTGGAAACACCGGCCGCGACTGTGCCGACGCCGACTTCCGACACGAGCTTTACCGAGACTGCGGCCTGAGGGTTGACGTTCTTTAAGTCGAAAATGAGCTGGGACAAATCCTCAATACAATAAATATCGTGATGCGGCGGCGGCGAGATGAGGCCGACGCCGGGCGTCGAGTGGCGTACCTTGGCGATGGTCGCGTCGACCTTGTGGCCGGGCAGTTGTCCGCCTTCGCCCGGCTTCGCGCCCTGTGCGATTTTGATCTGCATCACGTCGGAGTTGACGAGATATTCAGTGGTCACGCCGAAGCGGCCCGAGGCGACCTGCTTGATCTTCGAGCGCATCGAGTCGCCGTTCGGCAGCGGTTTGAAGCGATCCGCTTCCTCGCCGCCTTCGCCGGTGTTCGACTTGCCGCCGATGCGGTTCATGGCGATCGCGAGCGTGGTGTGCGCCTCGCGCGAGATCGAGCCGTAGCTCATCGCGCCGGTCGCGAAGCGCCTGACGATCTCCTTGGCGGGCTCGACTTCCTCGAGCGGCACTGGCTTGCGGCCGTCCTCCTCAGCCGACTTGATGCTGAACATGCCGCGGATGGTCAGGATCTTCTCGGACTGCTCGTTGACGATCTTGGCAAACGCGCGGTACTTGTCGCGCGAATTGCCGCGCACCGCGTGCTGCAGGGTCGCGACCGTTTCGGGCGCCCATGCGTGCGCTTCGCCGCGGACGCGGAACAAATATTCGCCGCCGACATCGAGCGCATGCTTGAGCACCGGCACGTCGCCGAACGCGTCGCGATGGCGCCGCGCGGTCTCCTCGGCGATCTCGTCGAGGCCGACTCCCTCGATGCGCGTCTCCGTGCCGAAGAAGAACTCAGCCACGAAATCGCCGCGCAAACCGACAGCGTCGAAAATCTGCGCGCCGCAGTAGGACTGATACGTCGAGATGCCCATCTTGGACATCACCTTGAGGATGCCCTTGTCGATCGACTTGATGTAGCGCTTCACCACCTCCTTGTCGGAGAGCTTCTCGGGCATCTCGTCCTTCATGGCGACGAGGGTCTCGAAGGCGAGATAGGGATTGATCGCTTCCGCGCCGTAGCCCGCAAGACAGCAGAAGTGATGCACCTCGCGCGCCTCGCCGGTCTCGACCACGAGACCGACCGCGGTGCGTAGCCCATTGCGGATCAGGTGATGATGCACCGCCGCGGTCGCGAGCAGCGCCGGGATCGGAATGCGGTCCGGGCCGGCGCGGCGGTCGGACAGGATGATGATGTTGTAGCCGCCCTTCACGGCGTCCTCGGCGCGCTCGCGCAGGCTCGCCAGTGCATCCTTCATGCCGGCCGCGCCCTGCTCGGACGGATAAGTGACGTCGAGCGTCTTCGTATCGAACTGCTCCTCGACGTGCGCAATCGAGCGGATCTTCTCTAAGTCCTCGTTGGTGAGGATCGGCTGGCGTACTTCGAGCCGCTTCTTCTTCGCGAGCCCCTCGGCGTCGAAGAGGTTCGGCCGCGGCCCGATGAAGGAAACGAGGCTCATCACGAGCTCTTCGCGGATCGGATCGATCGGCGGGTTGGTGACCTGTGCGAAGCTCTGCTTGAAATAGGTGTAGAGCAGCTTCGACTTGTCGGAGAGCGCCGAGATCGGCGTGTCGGTGCCCATCGAGCCGACCGCGTCCTGCCCCGTAGTGGCCATCGGCTCCATCAGGATCTGCAGGTCCTCCTGGCTGTAGCCGAAACACTGCTGGCGATCGAGCAGCGATAGGTTCGTGCTGGCTTTGCGCGGCTGCAGCGCCGGCAGGTCTTCAAGCACGAGCTGCGTCTTCTTCAGCCATTTCGTGTACGGATGCTTCTTGGCGAGCTGCGCCTTGATCTCCTCGTCGGAGATGATGCGGCCCTCGACAAGGTCGACGAGCAGCATTTTGCCCGGCTGCAGGCGCCATTTCTGTTTAATATCGCTCTCCGGGATGGGCAGAACGCCTGCTTCCGACGCCATGATGACGCGGTCGTCTTTCGTGACGAGCCAGCGTGCCGGACGTAATCCGTTGCGGTCGAGCGTCGCCCCGATCTGGCGGCCATCGGTGAATGCAATCGCTGCGGGACCATCCCACGGCTCCATCAAGGCAGCGTGATACTCGTAGAATGCCTTGAGCTCCTCGGCCATCAACTTGTTACCGGCCCACGCTTCGGGAATCAGCATCATGGCGGCGTGCGCGAGCGAATAACCACCCTGCGTCAAGAACTCGAGCGCGTTATCGAAGCACGCGGTATCGGACTGGCCTTCGTACGAGATCGGCCAGAGCTTCTTGATGTCGTCGCCGAACCGTTTTGACGACACCGAAGCCTGCCGCGCCGCCATCCAGTTGACGTTGCCGCGCAGCGTGTTGATCTCGCCGTTGTGCGCGGCCATGCGGTAGGGGTGCGCGAGCGGCCACGACGGGAACGTGTTGGTCGAGAAGCGCTGATGCACGAGGCAGAGCGCCGTCTCGAAGTCCGGCTCGTGCAGGTCGGGATAATACTTGCCGAGCTGATCGGCGAGGAACATGCCCTTGTAGATGATCGTGCGGCACGACAGCGACACCACGTAGTAGTTGGCGAGCCGCCGCTCGCGCTTGCGGTACGCGACGTCGGAGATGACCTTGCGCAGGATGTAAAGCCGGCGCTCGAACTCATCCTCGGACTTGATGCCCTCGCCGCGCCCGATGAACACCTGCATGTGGAATGGCTCGGTCGGCTTGACCGACTCGCCGAGCGAGGAATTGTCATGCGGCACCGCGCGCCAGCCAAGCAGCGTCAGGCCTTCCTGCGGCACCTTCTCGGCGTAGATGTCGAGGATGACTTTCCGCCATTCCGGGTCGTGCGGCATGAACACGACGCCGACCGCGTAATGGCCGGGCTCCGGCAGCGCGATGCCGAGTTCGGCTGCCTTGCGCTGAAAGAACCTGTGCGGAACCTGAATCAAGATGCCGGCGCCGTCGCCGGCGCGCGGATCGGCGCCGACCGCGCCGCGATGCTCGAGATTTAGCAGGATCGTCAGACCATCCTTGACGATCTGGAGCGACTTTCGGTTCTTGATATCGGCAATAAAACCGACGCCGCAGGAACCCCTGCCGCGCGCGGGATCATAGAGGCCGGACGCCATCGGCAAACTAGCGTCGAAACGCAACTCGCTGCGCCAGTTTTTCATGACGCGCCTCTTTGCACAACTAAGTCGTTCGCGCCTATGATGTCGACCGCGCTCATCTTACAAAGCCCCATCCCGCAACGCGGCAACACTTTGGAATTGTTTTCAATTCGGCGCTTCCTCGCGCCGTGCGGAACAGGATAACGGATTGCGTTCGCTATGCCAACGCTCCTAAGCTTTTGATTTGCCACGGTTTTCTTTGTTTTGTTTCGGGTGTTGCTCCAAAAACACAAGGGTCAGAAAGTAGGTAGGCTCGGACGATGTACTTTGCAAGCGACAATACTGCCGGCATTGCGCCGGAAATCCTCACGGCGATCGGGAAGGCGAACACCGGCTACGCGCTCGGCTACGGCAACGATGCGTGGACCGAACGGGTCGAGCAGCGTTTTGCCGAGATGTTTGAGCGCGAAGTGGCGGTGTTCCTGGTGCCGACCGGCACAGCCGCGAATGCGCTGGCGATCGCGCATCTGTCTCCGCCCTGGGGCGCGGTGCTGTGCCATGAGGGATCGCACATCGCCACCGACGAATGCGGCGCGCCGGAATTCTTCGGTGGCGGGCTGAAGCTGATCGGTCTGCCCGGCGACGGCGCCAAGATCTCCGCAGCGACGCTTCGCGGTGCGCTTGAACGTGGCGCATGGGGCGGCCCGCATCACGTCACGCCGAGTGTGCTCTCGCTCTCGCAGGCAACCGAGTGCGGCACGATCTATCGCCTCGATGAGGTCAAGGAGCTCGCCGACGTCGCCCACACCCATGACGTTGCCGTGCATATGGATGGTGCGCGGCTCGGCAACGCGCTCGTACGCACGAACGCCTCACTCCCCGAAGTGACGTGGAAGGCCGGTGTCGATGTGCTGTCGTTCGGCGCCACCAAGGGCGGCACGATGGGCGCCGAAGCCGTGATCTTCTTCGACCCGAAGCATGGCGCGAACATGCCGGGCCGGCGCAAGCGCGGCGGTGCGACCGCCTCGAAACACCGTTTCATCGCGGCGCAGATCGAGGCCTATCTGGCAGACGATCTGTGGCTCCGGCTCGCGCGTCATGCCAATGCGATGGCGGACGCGCTCGCGGCGGGCCTGACGGCCGCGGGCTGCAAGCCGGTGTGGCCGGTCGAGGCGAACGAGGTCTTCGCGCCGATCACAGCGGATATGGACAAGCGGCTCAAGGCTGCGGGCGCGATGTATTACCCGTGGCCGAGCGAGAGCGTGCCGAAGGACCGAATCCTGGTGCGGCTCGTCACGTCGTTTCAAACCACGAATCAAGACGTCGAGAAATTTCTCGCCATCGTGCGCTCATAACTTCGACGCATCCCCACATCTTTGCGCCCTATCCGCGCCCAAGCTCCGCCCTATTCCTTGACGAGGGTTAAGGCTGTGGACGGGGAGTAACCGATGAAACTTGTTGCTTTGCTCGCCGCCGGGTTCGTCGTCGCGGGTGCGCCGGCCTCGGCGCAATACATCCCGCGTCCGATGGCGCCGATCGGGCCACTGCCGCCCGAGCACGTGTCCGAGATTGTGCGCCACATGGGACTCGAGCCGGTCGGCGCGCCGGTGCGCAGTGGTCCGGTCTATTTCCAGCGCGCCGCCGATTACTACGGCAAGCCGTTGCGTGTCGTGATCGATGCACACCGAGCGCAGGTCGTGATGGTCGAGCCGATGGGCGGTCCGCCGATGTTGCGTCGCGGACCGTATGCGTCGGCCGGGGCGCCGTATGGGCGCAGGCCATATCCCTATGGCGTGCCGGATGACGA
>JBAVXH010000319.1:0-19833 GCA_049698215.1 Xanthobacteraceae bacterium
GCGCTACGCGCCTTTGCCCACCCTACGACGTCTCGCGGTCGGCGCAGAAAACAATGATCTGCTCGCGCTTCACGGACGGCAAGCCTTCCAGGAAATCGTCAATGGACTCACCGGCTTCGAGATAGTCAAGCAGGTCTGCACCGGAACGCGTGTGCCGGCGAATACCGGAGTGCCACCCATGATTTCGGGATTGCACGACACGACCGACTGTTTCATCCACATAATCTACTATCTTTGGACTGGTGCGGCAACGACATGAAACCTGAGGCGATCCTGATCGCAGGGCCGACCGCGAGCGGCAAGTCGGCGCTCGCGCTGGCGCTCGCCGAAGAGCTCGGCGGCACGATCGTGAATGCCGACTCGATGCAGGTTTATCGCGACCTGCACGTCATCACGGCGCGACCGACGCCAGCGGAGGAGACGAGGGTTCCGCACCGGCTCTATGGCGATGTGGACGCGGCGGAGAACTATTCGGTCGGGCGCTGGCTTGCGGATGTCGCGCCTGTACTCGACGAGGTACGTGCGGCGAGACGCGTGCCGGTCCTGGTCGGCGGCACCGGGCTGTATTTCAAGGCGCTGACGAAGGGGCTCTCGAACGTGCCACCGGTGCCTGCGGAGATCAGGGCGACCGTGCGCGCGCGGCTCGATGCGGAGGGCTCCGCCGCGCTGCATGGCGAGCTCGTGCGGCGCGACCCGGCGAGTGCTGCGCTCAAGCCGGGCGATCGCACGCGGATCGCGCGCGCACTCGAAGTGCTGGAAGCGACCGGGCGGCCGCTCTCCCAGTGGCACGACCGGGGCTTGCCGCCGCTGCTCGATGCCTCAAGGGCCGTGAAGGTGTTTCTCGCGCCCGAGCGCCCTGAGCTGCGGCGGCGCATTGATGCGCGCTTTGACGCCATGCTTGCCGCCGGCGCGCTCGATGAAGTGCGTGCGCTTGGCCGCCGCAAGCTCGATCCGCTGCTTCCCGCCTTGAAGGCGCACGGCGTGCCGTGGCTCATCCGGCATCTCAATGGCGAGATTTCGCTCGACGAGGCTGCGCAGGGCGGAAAGAACGACACGCGCCGCTACACCAAGCGCCAGTTCACCTGGGTGCGTCACCAGTTGCCGGACTGGACCTGGATCGCGCCGGAGGGCGCTCTGGCAGAAGTGTTGCGCGCCTTCGGCCGTTGAACGCGGAACGACCAAAGGAATGACGCGAGCGTGGTGGCTAGCCCGACAATCAGCACCCATTGTGCGGGGCGGAACGTCAGGTCCGAGATATCGGCGTTCAGATTGGCGGAGAACACGCGCCACCACATCACGCCCGTCGTTACGCCGTACCATGCGGCTTCGGCGACCGCCGTGAGCGCCGACGCGACGATCGTGAGAACGATCTGCGAAACGTAGCTGACGGCCCCGACATACCGGTGCATCAGCCGGTAGCCGAGTAGCCAGATCAGGAAGCCGCCCACCATGACGGACTCGCTGATGTCGAGCTTGGTCTGCATCAGGAAATGGATGCCGCCGAGGATCGCGATCGCGTAGACCGCCTTGTGCAGCCGGTTCCAGCGCGCCCCGCCGAGGCGCTTGATCATGCCGTCGGTCGAGGTTGCGGCGAGCGCGATCAGCCCGATCAGCGCAACAAACCCGATGGTGAGATAGATGCGCAGCACGATCTCGCTCGCAACTTTCAGGAAATCGTACTTCTCCTGAACGACATACAGCGTCAGATGCAGCAGTACGTAACAGAACGCCGTAACGCCGAGCGTCCGGCGCATGTTGATCAGCTTTGGCGCGTTGAACAGGCGGCGTGCGGGCGTGATCGCGAGCGAGAGCACGATCAGCCAGATCGCATAATTGCCGGTCGAGTGGATCGCGTCGTTGATCGGGCGCGCAGCGGAAAGGTCGCCGGTCCAGGCACGGTAGATGAGCCAAAAGATCGGGATGCAGCCGCCGACGAAGGCGATGATCTTTTCAGGCGACCAGCGGTCTGACTTTTCGCGCAGAAAGGGCATCAGATTTTCCTCAGCCTCGCGCGACCATAGCGAAGTGCACCCCTAATGCGATGCAATTCGGATGACGAATGGGTGAGGCGGCCGTGACCGTCTCTCCCGCTCGTCCCCGCGAAAGCGGGGACCCAGTTCTTTGGCCAAAGTGCTGGATGCCCGCTTTCGCGGGCATGAGCGGAGTACGGATTAGGCTCCCAGCTTCTCCGCAAGCTCTGTAAAGCTTCCCACCGCGATATCCACCGGCACGGTCGGCTTCGGCTCGCCCTTGCCGGGGCCATGCTCATTCGGGCGCGCGACGTGCGCGGTCTTCAGCCCGCACGCTGCGGCGGAGGCGAGGTCGTTGGAATGCGCCGCGACCATCACGCATTCGTGCGGCTTGCAGTCGAAGGCCTCGGCGGACTTGAGATATACGATCGGCTTCGGCTTGTAGTCGCCGGCGATCTCCGAGCCGAGGATCGCGTGCCAGGGAAAACTGTTGCGCCGCGCGATGCCGCACATCAGCGAGATGTTGCCGTTCGAGCATGGCGCGATCAGGTATTTCCTGTGCAGCCGCGTCAGGCCCTCGGTCGAGTCCGGCCAGCCGTCGAGCCGGTGCCAGGCCTTGTTGAGGTGCTGCATCGTCGCCTCGTCGAGGCCGGAGACCTTGAAGCGCGGCAGGATGCGCTCGAGGTTGCGCCGGTGCAGGACATCGAGCTTGGAGAACGGGATCTTGCCCGAGCGCACCTCCTCCATCGCGGGCTGGTACTCGTCGCGCCAGGCGTCCGCGAAGGCGAGCCAGTCGAGCGCGTAGCCCTTCGGCTTGAGAACGAGTTCGCTCTCTCGCGCGATCGAGGTGCGCCAGTCGACCACGGTGCCGAACACGTCGAAGATGAGGGCCTTGATGGAGGCAGGGTCGAGCATGAGCGTTTCCTGATGGTTTTTCGGCGCGGCCTTCCTCTATCATAGCCGCAGTCTTTAAGCCCGCCAGCGAGTACCTCATGGACATCACGAAGCTGCCGTTGGACGCCGATACCATGCTGGCGGGGCTCAAGCCCTGGGTCGAGATCGAGAGCCCGACCTTCGATGCCGCGCGCGTCAACGCGATGCTCGATTATGTCGCGCGCGAGTGCGCGGTGTCGGGCGCGACTGTCGAGCGCATCGCCGGGCGCATGGGGTTTGGCGATTGCGTGCGCGCGACCTTTTCGTTCGGCCATGAGGGCAAGCCCGGTATCCTCATCATGGGCCACCTCGACACGGTGCACCCGGTCGGCACGCTGAACGTGCTCCCATGGCGGCGCGACGGCGAGCGCTGCTACGGCCCCGGCATCTTCGACATGAAGGGCGGCAACTTCCTCGCGCTCGAAGCGGTACGCATGCTGCAGCGGCTGGGTTTGTCGCCTGCGCTACCGGTGACGTTCCTGTTCACCAGCGACGAGGAGGTGGGCAGCCCCTCGACGCGCGACCTGATCGAGGCCGAAGCCGCGCGCCACAAATACGTGCTGGTGCCGGAGCCCGGCCGCACCGACGGTGGCGTGGTCACTGGCCGCTATGCGATCTCGCGCTTCAATCTGAAAGCCATCGGCCGCCCGAGTCACGCCGGCTCGCGGCTGAAGGACGGACGTTCGGCGATCCGCATCATGGCCGAGATGATCCCGCAGATCGAAAGCATGACCACGGATGCCTGCACGTTCAGCGTCGGCGTGATCCGCGGCGGGCAGTGGGTCAATTGCGTGTCGAGTTCCTGCGACGGCGAAGCGCTGAGCATGGCGAAGCGCCAGGCCGATCTCGACAGCGGCGTGGAGCGGATGCTCGCGCTCACCAAAGGCGACGATCAGTCCGGCCGGTTCATCGTCACGCGCGGCGTGACCCGGCCGGTCTGGGAGCCGAACGAGAAGACCACGGCGATGTACGAGAAGGCGAGGGCGCTCGCGAAGCAACTCGGCATCGAGCTCAAGCATGAAAGCTCCGGCGGCGGCTCGGATGCAAACTTCACCGGCGCGCTCGGGATCGCATCGCTCGATGGCTTGGGTGTGTGCGGCTCGGGCGCACACACGCTGCAGGAGCACATCATCGTGGACAGCCTGCCGCAGCGGGCGAAACTGTTCACCGGGCTGTTGATGGAGTTATCGTGATCGGAGCGCGCCTTGCCGAATGACGCGAATTCTGCTTGACGTGGGCGGCGCGGAGGCCATATAAGCCCGCGCAAGGAAATGACTGGTTAGGGCAATGCTGCGCAATATTCTTATCGTAGTCGTCGCGCGCACCGCCGGGGGTGGCTGACAGCCATCCGCGACCGAGCGGTGCGTGCAGGGGCCCTTTAGGGGCCTTTTTTGTTGCCCAGCCAATGACTTGGGAAGTGGAGCAAGCGATGAGCCAGGAAATGACCGGCGCCGAAATGGTGATCCAGGCCCTTCTCGATCAGGGGGTCGAATACGTCTTCGGCTACCCCGGCGGCGCCGTCCTGCCGATTTACGACGCCATGTTCCAGCAGGACAAGCTCAAGCACATCCTGGTGCGCCACGAGCAGGGCGCAGGCCACGCCGCCGAGGGCTATGCGCGCTCGACCGGCAAGGTCGGCGTGATGCTGGTGACCTCCGGCCCTGGCGCGACCAATGCCGTGACGGCGCTCACCGACGCCTTGATGGACTCGATCCCGCTCGTGTGCCTCACCGGCCAGGTGCCGACGCACTTGATCGGCAACGACGCATTCCAGGAATGCGACACGGTCGGCATTACGCGCCCGTGCACCAAGCACAATTATCTGGTGAAGAGCGTGAACGATCTCCCGCGCGTGCTGCACGAGGCGTTCCACATCGCGGCGAACGGCCGTCCCGGCCCGGTGGTGGTCGACATCCCGAAGGATGTGCAGTTCGCCAAGGGCACCTATCAGGGTCCGAAGAGCGTTTCGATCAAGACCTACCGGCCGAAGGTCAAAGGCGACATCGACAAGATCAAGACCGCGGTCGACATGCTCGCCAACGCCAAGAAGCCGATCATCTATTCGGGCGGCGGCATCATCAACTCCGGCAAGGAGGCGAGCCACCTGCTGCGCGAGTTCGCGCGGCTGACTGGCTTCCCGGTGACCTCGACGCTGATGGGGCTCGGGGCGTACCCGGCGGCCGATCCGCAGTGGCTCGGCATGCTCGGCATGCACGGCACCTACGAGGCGAACTGGACGATGCACGATTGCGACGTGATGTTCTGCATCGGCGCGCGCTTCGATGACCGCATCACCGGGCGGCTTGATGCGTTTGCGCCGAACTCGCGCAAGATCCATGTCGACATCGATCCATCGTCGATCAACAAGAACGTCAAGGTCGATCTCGGGATCGTCGGCGACTGCGCGCATGTGCTGGAAGACATGATCCGCATCTGGCGCGCGGAAGGCCGCCAGCCGAACAAGCAGGCGCTGGCCGGCTGGTGGAAGCAGATCGACAAGTGGCGCGCGCGGGACTGTCTTGCCTACCGGCCCTCGAACGAGACCATCAAGCCGCAATACGCGATCGAGCGGCTCTATGCGGCGACCAAGGACCGCGACGTCTACATCACGACCGAGGTCGGCCAGCACCAGATGTGGGCCGCGCAGTTCTTCAAGTTTCAGGAGCCGAATCGCTGGATGACCTCAGGCGGCCTAGGCACCATGGGCTACGGGTTGCCGGCCTCGATCGGCGTGCAGCTCGCGCACCCGAAGTCGCTGGTGATCGACATCGCCGGCGAAGCCTCGGTGCTGATGACCATGCAGGAAATGTCGACCGCCGCGCAGTACCGGCTGCCGATCAAGATCTTTATCCTCAACAACCAGTACATGGGCATGGTGCGCCAGTGGCAGGAATTGTTGCACGGCGGGCGCTATTCGGAGAGCTACACGGCGGCGTTGCCTGACTTCGTGAAGCTCGCCGAGGCCTACCACGGCGTCGGCATCCGCTGCGAGAAGCCGGGCGATCTCGATCACGCCATCAAGGAGATGATCGATGTCGACAAGCCGGTGATCTTCGATTGCATGGTCGATCAGGCGGAGAACTGCTTCCCGATGATCCCGTCCGGCAAGGCGCATAACGAGATGCTGCTCGGTGATGTCGCGGGCGACATCCAGAAAGCGATCGACGAAAGGGGCAAGGTGCTGGTGTGAGCAACGCAACGCCTGCAAGCGCGAGCCACTATCCGGCTCAGACCGTCAAGGAGAAGACCGAGCGCCATACGCTCTCGGTGCTGGTCGACAACGAGCCTGGCGTGCTCGCGCGCGTGATCGGGCTATTCTCGGGCCGCGGCTACAACATCGACAGCCTCACGGTCTCGGAGACCGAACACGAGAAGCACCTTTCGCGCATCACCATCGTCACCAGCGGCACGCCGATGGTGATCGAGCAGATCCGCCATCAGCTCGAACGGCTGGTGCAGATCCGCCGGGTGGTGGATCTGACGGATTCCTCAACGCCCGCGATCGAGCGCGAGCTTGCGATGGTGAAGGTGCGCGGCAAGGGCGAGAACCGTGTCGAGGCGCTGCGTCTCGCCGACGCGTTCCGGGCACGCGTCATCGATGCCGGAACGGAGAGTTTCATCTTCGAGATCACCGGGGCTACCGAGAAGATCGAAAGCTTCATCAGCCTGATGCTGCCGCTGGGCCTTGTGGAGGTGTCGCGCACCGGCGTCGTGGCGATTTCCCGCGGCGCGGAGGGAATGTAGGCGGCGGGTTGGGCACACGGCGCTCGCACGGGACAGCTGACAATGCGCTTCGGTCTGTTTGGTTCGGCGCAAGCCGATAACGGCGATCTTGGTCCGGAAACGGGCCAGGGCTTTCGCGACTACCTCGACTTCAACGTCGAGGGGGAGGCGCTTGGGCTTCATTCGAGTTTCCTCGTCGAGCATCACTTCACCGGCTGGAACCAGGTCTCGGCCACGCTCACGCTGCTCACTGCGCTTGCCATGCGAACGACCACGTTGCGGCTGGGCAGCGGCGTGATGGTCTTGCCGTGGCATCATCCGGTCCTGCTCGCCGAGCAGGCGGCGACGCTTGATCTCATCTCCGGGGGCCGGCTCGATTTCGGCATCGGCAAGGGCTACCGGCACGGCGAGTTCAAGGGCTTCGGCATCCCGCCCGAGGACGCAGAGGCGCGCTTCGAAGAAGCACTCGACGTCATTCTGCGCTCATGGACCTCGCGTCAGCGCTTTTCCCATCAGGGTCGTTTCTGGAATCTCGAGGATATTGTGGTCGAACCGCCGACCGCGCAGCGGCCGCATCCGCCGATCTGGGTCGCGGCCGCAAGCGCGCCCTCGATTCGCGGCGCTGCTGCGCGCTCCTTCAATCTCATTCTCGATCAGTACGCGGCGCCCGAGGCCATCGGCGAACGCATCGCGCTCTATCGCGCTGAACGCGAGGCGAGGGGGGGCGTGTTCGATCCGATGCAGGTGGCGGTGGCCCGCCAGGTCTACGTCGCGAAGAACAAGGCCGATAGGGACGCCGCATTGGCGCGGCTCGCCCAATACACGCAGCGCACGGTCGATGTGTCACGCGCACCCGCCGCGAAGGGAGGGGCACATGTGCTTGCCTACGCCGACGGCGCCGGCGGGACCGAAACCAATGCACTTTACGGAACGGCCGATGAAATCTGCGGCAAGCTTCATGCGCTGAACAAGGCCGGCGCGGAGTATGCGCTGCTGACGATCTCCGGCGGCAGGGAGCAGCTACGGCGCTTCGCACGCGAAATCATGCCGGAATTTTCGCGCGCGCGGTCATCGGGGCCGCAATTCGCGGTGGCGGCGAAATGACCTGAAGTGAGAAATTGCGGATCGGCCGGGGGCTTGTCCGGGCCGCCCAATAAACCTAGAAGCACCACACAAAACGAAAACGGCCACGGGGCCTTAAGGAGCAAGGGTAAGACCGACATGCGTGTTTACTACGATCGCGACGCCGACCTGAATCTGATCAAGGGAAAGAAGGTCGTCATCATCGGCTATGGCAGCCAGGGCCATGCACATGCGCTGAACCTGCGCGACTCGGGCGTTAAGGATGTGCGCGTCGCGCTGCGCAAGTCGTCCGCGGGCGTGCAGAAAGCGGAAGGCGAGAAGCTCCAGGTGATGGAGGTCGCGGAGGCCGCCAAGTGGGCCGACGTGATGATGATGCTCACGCCGGACGAATTGCAGGCCGAGATCTACAACGACCAGCTTGCCGCCAACATGAAGCAGGGCGCCGCGATCATGTTCGCGCACGGGCTTAACGTGCACTTCAACCTGATCGAGCCGCGCGCCGATCTCGACGTCATGATGGTGGCGCCGAAGGGACCGGGCCACACGGTGCGCTCCGAATACCAGCGCGGCGCGGGCGTGCCCTGCCTGATGGCAATCCACAAGGACATGTCGGGCAACGCGCACGATCTCTGCCTCTCGTACGCGTCGGCGATCGGCGGCGGGCGCGCTGGCATCATCGAGACGGATTTCCGCGAGGAATGCGAGACCGATCTGTTCGGCGAGCAGACCGTGCTGTGCGGCGGCCTGGTCGAGTTGATGAAGGCCGGCTACGAGACGCTGGTCGAGGCGGGTTATGCGCCCGAGATGGCCTATTTCGAGTGCGTGCACGAGGTGAAGCTGATCGTCGACCTGATCTACGAGGGCGGCATCGCCACCATGAACTACTCGGTGTCGAACACCGCCGAGTATGGCGAGTACGTTTCGGGCCCGCGCGTCGTAACCGACGAGACGCGCGCCGAGATGAAGCGCATCCTCTCCGACATCCAGTCCGGCAAGTTCGCGCGCGACTGGATGCTGGAGAACCGGGTGAACCAGACTTCGTTCAAGGCGATGCGCGCCAAGTGCGCCGCCCACCCGATCGAGCAGGTCGGCGAAAAGCTGCGCGCCATGATGCCGTGGATCAAGGCGCGCGCGCTGGTGGACAAGGCAAGGAACTAACAAATCTCCGCTCATTCCCGCAGTCGGGTCCAGCCTTCGGCTGGCCCGAGCACAGGCTCCAGCGGGAATCCAGCTCTTCGCGAAAGCCTTGGGTCCCGCTTCCGCGGGGACGAGCGGAAAGAGAAGCTTCAAAGGGGCCCGCGGAAGCGCGGGCCCCTTATTTTCCGCTCTATGGAATCTCCGCCGCGTCGAAACCCGCCTCGATCGCGGCGACGCGCTGATCGATCGCGGCTTGCGGAAGCTGGCGGAACAAGGACCGCGCGGCCAGCACCACGCCGCGCCGGCTGTCGGAAAAACCGGATTGGCGCGAGAGCTGTTGCGTCAGTGCGATGTAGAATATCGCCGCGGATTCCTCGGGCTTGAACAGACGGCCGTTCGCGCCGTCGGCGGCCGTGATGATGTTGTAGGCGGCGAAATTGTGGATGCCGCTGTTGTAGTGCACGCCGCCATAGTCTTCGGCTTGGGACATATGGAGATATTCGCTCATCAGCTTCGGATGCCCGAGCCGCGAAGGGTCCTGAAAATCGCGAAATGCCGACAGGCCGGTCGACAGGCCGTCACCGATCAGCCAGTTCCACTTGGCTATATCCGGCTCGTCGAGGTTGGAGATGATGACACCGAAAATGTCCGAATAGGACTCGTTCAGCGCTCCGGACTCGAACGCATATTCGAGCTTCGATGTGTGATCCGTCACGCCATGAAACAGCTCATGTGCGACGATGTCGAGTGACGAGGCGAGCGAGCGCAGTTTGTCGTCGACGGTGGCCTGGCCATAGATCATCTGCTTGCGATCCGGGTCCCAGAACGCATTTAGCCAGTTCTTGCTGCCGGGCGGGTCCTCGTATGCTTTCCAGATGCAGTTCACGCTCGAGACGATGCGGCTGCCTTTGTCGTCGATGTTGTTGCGCTTGAGCACATCCCGCAGGAACGACGCGACGGCGGCAGCATTCGCGTGCGCGCTGACCGCAGCCGAGGTCCAGGCCGGCGGCGACGCGTATATGCTGCCGGGCAGCTTCTTGGGTTGGGCCTTTGGATCGGCCCATTTGAAGTCATAGGTCTCGATATTCAGCGTGGTGTCGCGCAGCACCTGCGTCGAACCGTTGGTGTCGATGCCGAACGTCTGGGTGGTGCCGAGTTCATCGACGCCCTGCGCGGTGCCGGCACCCATCGACGGCGTGCGTGGCAGCGCGGCGATCAGGGAGCCGGTCCGCGCATCGATGACATAGTCGAACACCAGCGGCACGTGACCATGACCTGCGACGCCCTTGGCCTTGGGTTCTTTGCGGATGCGTACATTCTCGACGATATAGGCAAGATGCCATTTGCCCTTGCGGTCGAGATAGAGGTTGAGCACCGGCGTGACGTCCGGAAGCTCGCGTCCGTAGCCGGCCTCCGCGCCGGCGCGCTTGAGCGCGTCCTGAGGGGAGACCTTGGCGACGAATGACGGAACGTCGGGCGTCGCGAGATTGGAATTGAGCGAGACCATCTCGTTGTTTGCGTCGAGCTCGACGCTGACCAGCGAGCCATAGACCGGAATGCCGCGAAGCTGCTGGCGGAATTTGACGATGCGGGTGCCGGTCAGCGGCAGCGTCTCGACGCCGAGGCTCTTGAACGTGCTCTCGGTGCTCCCGACGGTCGGAGCGGTCAAGTCGGCCGCCGCACGGCTCTCAAGCGCATGCGCGAGAATGCGCTTGGCCGCGCTTTCGGGGTCGAGATTTTGCGGTTGCGTCGCATCGAAGTTGAGTACCGCCACACCGGACCGCTCTGACCGCAGCGCCTGGAACGTGCGGCGGCCTTGCGCTTCCGTCACATGCATCGCCAGGGCCTTGAAAGCGCGCCCTTTCGCCGCGGGGCGTGCCGGCGCGCGTTTCTTTGCCTTGCGGGTCTTCTTGGCCATGGTTGCCTCTCTGGTGCCGTACAACCATGATCATGGTAGATGCTGTGACGGAGCCTGGGAACCAGCGGAGGGAGCATGGAGACGCGCGCCTCGATCGAAGCCGTCCTGGACAAGGCCTACGACGCGCGGAGGCGCAGCGATGCGGAGGCCGCCGCGGCGTGCTTCTGCGACGACGGCTGCTTCATGGCCAATGGCATGCCGGCTGGCACGAAAAGCAGAGCGGAACAGGTCGCCGCGCTGGGGCAGATGTTCGAGGCCTTTGCGCTGGTCGAATATCAGGAGCACTGCCGGATCATCGATCCGCCGCGGGCGGTGGTTCACTGGCGCGGCAAGTTCCGCGCCCAGAACGGCCGGGTCGGCGATACCGACATTGTCGACCTGATCGAGGTCAGGGATGGACGGATCGCCTCGCTGACCACCTTCTACGACACCGCCTATGCGATGAATTTGGCGGCGCCCGCCTGAGCATTAACCGCGGTTTGCGGCCGATCGGGCGGCAAATCGCCCCGCCCTTGCCTTGAACCTTTGATTACAGTTTGATGACAGCCGACCGCCGCCCGGCGGGGACGTTGCTGCCGCTGCTGTTGTTGTTGTGCCGGGCGCGGCCGATGGTTGTATGCCGCCCGCGATCGCTTCCCTGACCGCCCGCCTGTTCGACGCCTCGGCCGTGCGGGCCTGGCGCGTTGCGCTTTTGGCGCTGCTGCATCTGGCGGCGCTTGCGATCCTGCTCCTCACCGAGTCGCGGCCGATCCCGCAGATTGCGTTTCTCCTCTCCTGGGGTTTCTTCAACTTCTGCTGGATCGTGCTGACGCGCCGGCCAGCGCTGGCGGCCGCCCTGTCGCTCGCCTTCCTCGTGCTGCTGATCATCATCTCCCGGTTCAAGCACGACGTGCTGCTGATGACGGTGAACTTCGTCGACCTGATGATCATCGATCCGGACACCATCTCGTTCCTGATCAAGGTCTTCCCCGATCTCGGCTTCAAGACCGCGCTCGCGATCACGCTCACGATCCTTGCGCTCGTGCTGATCTGGTATTTCGACCCGTTGCGGATGCGGCGCGGCGCTGCGTTGATCGGGGCAAGCTCTTGCCTCGCCGGCCTGGTCGCGCTCGCGCTGATATTTCCGAGCGACCCGTGGGAAGAATTCTACAGCGAGAACTATTTTTCCAAATTCACGCGCTCGGGCGTGACCGCAGTCGGCGACCTGATGATCCGGGGCGTGCTGGAGTCGGATGCCTCTGTATCCGAGCGGCTCGCCGCCAGCCCCGTGTGCACGGCGAGCAAGCCGCCGCACATCATCATGGTGTTCGACGAATCGAGCTTCGATATCCGCGCCATCCCGGACGTGAAGGTGCCGCCCGGCTACGGGGCGCATTTCAGATCGGATGACGGCAAGCAACGCTCCTTCATCGTCGAGGGGGCAGGGGGGCCGAGCTGGTACACCGAATACAACGTGCTCACGGGCTTGTCAGTTCGCTCCTATGGGCGCTTCGCCGACTTCGTCACGCGTATCGCGGCCGGGCGCGTCGAGCGCGGCCTGCCGCAGGCGCTGCGCCGGTGCGGCTACAAGACCTTCACGCTTTATCCGATGTACGGGGCATTCTTGAGCGCACGCGGCTTCCAGTCGAGCGTCGGCATTCAGCGTTTCCTTGACTCGGAGGCGCTGGGCGCCACGTTTCTCGATCCGGACTCGTTCTATTTCGACAAGGCGATCGACACGATCAGCAAGGAGCGCAGCAAGGACCCGCTGTTCCTGATGGTCTATACGGCGCAGAACCATTTTCCATGGAGCTTTCGCTTCCGCCCCGACCTCGCGCCTGAATGGCGCGACCCCGGCAACCGCCCCGACGTCGATGAATATCTGCGCCGCCAGCACTTGAGCGCCGTCGACTATGAGGCGTTCGTGACACGGCTGAAGAAGGAATTTCCGGGCGAGCAGTTCCTGATCGTGCGTTTCGGCGATCATCAGCCGTATTTCGCGCGCAGCCTGATCGATCCCTCGCAGGATGATTCCATGCTGGCGCGCCGCATCGCGGCCGCGGACCCGCGTTTCCTTGCCACGTACTATGCGATCAACGGGGTGAACTTCACGCCGCGTGACGTTTCGTCCGCGGCGAATGCGCTGGATGCGCCCTATCTGCCGCTGGTGGTGCTGGAAGCCGCGGGGGTGCCGCTCGATCCATCGTTCGCCGAGCAGAAGAAGATCCTGCAGCGCTGCCAGGGGCTGTTCTATCGCTGCCATGGCGGCGCCGAGGCGCGCCGCTTCAACCGGCTGCTGATCGACGCGGGGCTGATCAAGGGATTGTAGGGTGGGCAAGGCGCGGAGCGCGTGCCCACCGCCACGCGAGATGGCGGGGACTTGGAGCCTGTGCTCGGACGGCGCGGTGCGCCGATCCGAGTGCTTTGCCCGCCCTACGACTCCTTGCTAGCTTGCCCGCGAGGGGTGTCATCCACACAGAGGAAACGCATGGCCGCAGCTTCAAGCGCGCCCGCGGCCAACGCAGCGGCGCCGGCCGTTTCGCTGAAAGACGTCGACGTGACGTTCCGCCTTGCGGACGGCGGCGCCTACACGGCCGTGCAGCGTGCCTCGCTCGATGTCGCGGACGGCGAGTTCGTCGCGATCGTCGGCCCGACCGGCTGCGGCAAGTCGACGCTGCTCAACGTCGCGGCGGGGCTGCTCGCCCCTTCGAATGGCACCGCGACGATCTTCGGCAGCGCGCTCACCGAGCTGAACCGGCAGGCCGGCTACCTGTTCCAGGCCGAGGCGCTGTTTCCCTGGAAGACCGCGGCCGACAACGTTTCGATCGGGCTGGAGATCGCCGGCACCGCCAAGGCGGAGGCGCGCGAGCGCGCGCAGCAGTGGCTGACGCGCGTCGGCCTCGGCGGCTTCGGCGACCGTTATCCGCACATGCTTTCCGGCGGACAGCGCAAGCGCGTCGGTCTGGTGCAGGTGCTGATCCGCGACCCGAAGATCCTGCTGATGGACGAGCCGTTCGGCCCGCTCGATGCGCAGACGCGCCAGATCATGGGCAACCTGCTGCTCGACCTGTGGAGCGCCGACCGCAAGGCGGTGCTGTTCGTCACCCACGATCTGGAGGAGGCGATCGCGCTCTCCGACCGCGTTGTCATCATGTCGGCCGGGCCCGCGGCGCGCATCATCGGCAATTGGACGGTACCGCTGCCGCGCCCGCGCGACATCGGCGAGGTGAAGCTCGAGCGCGCCTTCCACGAGTTGCATCGCGAGATCTGGGAAGCGCTGAAGGACGAGGTGATGAAGGGCTATCAGCAGACAGGGGGCGGGTGATGAGCCGGACAACTCTTCTCGCTCTCCAGATCCTCGTCGCGGTCGTGTCGATCGCGCTGTGGCATGTCTTGACCACGGTGCCGATCGGCGGCGTGAAACTGCTGCCGCCGTTCTTCTTCTCCACGCCCTACGACGTCGCCTCGCGTATCGTGCGCTGGTTCGTCGAAGGCACGATCTGGAAGCATCTGTGGATCACGCTGGTCGAGGCGATGCTCGCGTTCGTCATCGGCTCGCTCGGCGGCGTGCTGATCGGGTTCTGGTTCGCCCGCAAGCCGTCGATCAACGCGGTGTTCGATCCTTATGTGAAGATGCTCAACGCGCTGCCGCGCGTGGTGCTGGCGCCGATCTTTGCGCTCTGGTTCGGGCTCGGCATCGCCTCCAAGGTCGCGCTCGGCTTCACGCTGGTGTTCTTCATCGTGTTCTTCAACGTCTATCAGGGCGTCAAGGAAGTCAGCCCGACGATCCTCGCCAATGCCCGCATGCTCGGCATGAGCGAGCAACAACTCATGCGCCATGTCTATTGGTCGTCCGCGCTGTCCTGGATGTTCTCCTCGCTGCACACCTCGGTCGGCTTCGCGGTGGTCGGCGCAGTGGTCGGCGAATATCTCGGCTCGGCGGCGGGCCTCGGCTACATCATCCAGCAGGCCGAAGGCGTGTTCGACGTGGCAGGCGTGTTCGCCGGCATGTTCGTGCTCGCGGTGTTCGTCATCGTGATCGACATGATCGTCACGGCGGTCGAGAAGCGGCTGCTCGTCTGGCGCCCGGTCGCCGCGACCGACGCTCGGTAGCCCTCGATAGTTCGCGCTGCTAGGCTCCCGGGTAACGATAACCCAAGGGAGGCGACCCAATGCGCGCGTTCGCGCTCGCGACGATTCTGCTCACCACCACGCCCGCGTTTGCCGACTATTTGGTCAAGGAGGTCGGCAGTTTCCACGTCGGTGGCCGCACCGAAAACTTGAGCGGCCTGCCCACCAAGGAAGTCTCGTTCAGCGCCGGGATGCCCGCCATCAAGGTCGACCCGAACGGCGAGTTCGAGGTCGAGCAGATGTACGTGCAGTACGTGAAGCTGGCGCAGCCGAAGGCGCGCGTGCCGCTGCTGCTGTGGCACGGCGGCGGACTGTCCGGCGTAACGTGGGAGACCAAGCCCGACGGCAAGCCGGGCTGGCAGCAGTACTTTCTCAATGCCGGCTACGACGTCTACGTCTCGGATGCGGTCGAGCGCGGCCGCGCCTCATGGGCACGCTATCCCGAGATCTTCAAGAGTGAGCCGATGTTCCGCACCAAGAAGGAGGCTTGGGAGCTGTTCCGCATTGGCCCAAGCTACGTGCCGGGCGGCAGCCGCGCTGCATTCGAGGGACAGCAGTTTCCGATCGATGCGCTCGATACCTTCATGAAGCAGGGCGTGCCGCGCTGGCTCACCAACGATGCGGCGACGCAGAAGGCCTATGACGCGCTGGTGCAGAAGGTCTGCCCATGCATCATCGTGGTGCACAGCCAGGGCGGTAATTTCGGCTTCAACGCCGCGCTCAACGCACCCGACAAGGTGAAGGCGCTGGTCGCGGTCGAGCCGTCCGGCGCGCCGGATCCCGCGAAGGTCGAGGCCGCCAAGGTGAAGGGCGTGCCGCTGCTCATCGTGTGGGGCGATTTCATCGACAAGCACGCGATTTGGCCGAAGATCAAACCGAATCCGGAGAAATGGGCCGCGGCGATCAAGGCGGCCGGCGGCACGGTCGACACGTTCGACCTGCCCGTCATGGGCATCAAGGGCAACACCCATATGCTGATGATGGACCGCAACTCCGACGACATCGCGAAGCTGGTCCACGACTGGATCGGCAAGCAGGGCTTGATGAATTAGAAGCGAGCGCATCGCGCTCGCTTCGTATCACCGGGCCGCCGCGCAGCGGCGAGACCCGGTGATCCGGAGCGGCGTACGAGGTGCCCTTCTAAGCGGGATGGCCGGGCGAAAGGGCGTTCACGCCCGTCTTCGACGGGCTATGCCCGGCCATGACGAACGGAGGGACCTATTTCCCCAGCAAAAACTCGCTGATGAAATCCACCTGCGCGTTGAACATCTCAACGCCGGTCTGCGTGCGGCAGCCTTTGGCCTTCGCGGCGTCGAGCAGCGGCGTCATGGCCGGGATCGTGATCACGTCAGCGACGAACTGACCGGCTGACAGCTCCGACGCATCGACCGGGAGCGGATCGCCGGGCTTCATGCCCGCGGGCGTGGCGTTGACGACGAGATCGAAGCCGGAGGGATCGACTTTGTCGGCCGCCGTGACCGTGTGGCTGTGACGTTCGAGCCGCGCGATCAGCGTGTCGCGCTTTTTCGTATCGACATCGATCAGCGTCACGCTTGCGCCCTCCGTTGCGAGCGCGAGCGCAATCGCCGACCCCGCGCCGCCGGCGCCGACCTGCAGCGCGCGTTTGCCGCTCAGGTCGAAGCTGTTGCGCTTCAGCGCAGCGACAAAGCCTCCGCCATCGGTCATGTCGCCGGTCCAGCGGCCGTCGGAGGTGCGCCGCATCACGTTGCAGACCTCCAGCACGCGTGCGCGCTCCGAGGGGTCGTCGCAATGACGGAACGCGACCGGCTTGTGCGGCACCGTGATGATGATGCCATCGAGGTTCGGAAGCTTCTTGGCGAGGCGGAAGAAGTCGTCGATATCGGCGGGCTTCACCTGCAGCGGGATCATGATCGCATCGGCGCCGCGCGCGTAGAAGCCCTGCGTCACGCCGGCCGGCGATTTCACCTGCGCGATCGGATCGCCGATGGTGACGTGGATGCGCGTTGCACCATTGAGGGCAGGGAGCATGGTTCTTCTCTAACTATTAGCCCTCACCCTGAGGAGCCATGCGAAGCATGGCGTCTCGAAGGGCGAGGGCGTGTACTCCGAGTTTGCGGCCATCCTTCGAGGCCCGCGCTCGCGCGGGCGCCTCAGGATGAGGTCTTTAATACAACGACTTGTACTTGGTCAGGCTGTCCTTGAGATCCTTCATGATCTCGTCCGGATTGTAGCCGGCCTTCTTGGCGTTCTCGGCCCACTCGGCATAGAGCGGCTCGGCGGCCTTGCGCCATTCGGCAAGCTGCGCCGGCGTCAGCGGGTCGAGCTCCTGGCCGGGCTGTGCCTTGATCTTGTCGCGCCCCGCGGCCTCGAAGGTCGCCCACGGGTCGGCGATCTTGCCGGCCCATTCCGGCGTGCAGTGATCGTCGATCACCTTTTTCTGCGTGGCGGAGAGCGCCTCGTACTTGCCCTTGTTGATCACCCAGCCCTGTTCGGTGACGTAGAACGCCGCATCGAGATGATGCTTGGTCACCTTGTCGATGCCGAACAGCACGATCGACCCCCACGGGAAGGTGATCGCCTCGGCGACGCCCTTCTCGAGCACATCGCGCGCTTCCGGCGCGGAGGCTTGCACGTTGGTGCCGCCGAGCAGCGTGATGAAGCGCGCGATGGTGGCGTTGGCGGGACGCACCTTCATGCCCTTCACGTCGCCGGGCACGACGATCTTCTTCCTGGTGGAATGGAACGTGCCCGGATCGTGCGCGAAGGTGAGGCAATAGTGAACGTCCGCCATCTCTTTCGGCGCGTACTTGCGGTACCAGGCATCGAGCGCGGCGCTGCCTTCCTTCGAATTGGCGAACAGGAAGGGCAGCTCCATCGCACCCATCACCGGGAAACGGCCGGGCTCGTAGCCGGGGTTGACGTGCGCCACATCCGCGATGCCGTCGCGCGCCATGTTGTAGTGATCGAACGCCTTGCCGAGCTGCTGCGCCGGAAAGATCTTGATCTTGATGGTGCCGCCCGAAGCCTTCTCGATCGATTGCGCCCACGCCTCGGCGGCCGGGTGCATCGGGTGCGACGGCGGCACCCAGTGCGAGAAGCGCCACTCGACGGCCTTGTCCTGCGCGAAGGCGGGCGCTGCGCAGAGCAGCGCGGCGAGCGCGATTGCCCTTCCGAAATGCTTCATGAGGTCCTCCCCTGACGAATTTTGTTATCGACTATCACATTCCGGCGGCCGTGCGCCAAGTCACTCCGCTGCTGCTTTCTTGTCGCGGTTTTCCCAATACGTATAGGCGAGCGTGTGGTCCTTCTCGCTGCCCACTTTGTCGCGCGCCTCGTCGAACAGCGCCGACGACATGCCGATGAGTGGGCTGTCGGCGCCGATGGCCTTCGCAAGGCCCGCCGCGATGCCGACATCCTTCGCCATCAGGCCGAGCGCAAAGCCAGAGGCGAACTGGCGCGACACGACGTGCTGCTTGGCGACGTGCTCGGTGCAGAAACTGTGGCCGGACGAAACATCCATGACATCGACCATCGTCCCCTGGTCGAGCCCGAATTTTTCGCCCACCAGCAGGGCCTCGGACACCGCGATGAACGCCGTGCCGGCCACAAAATTGTTCAGCGCCTTCATGGCGTGGCCGTTGCCCGGGCCGCCGACCGCGAACAGCCGCTTCCCCATGGTGGCGAGCACGGGCCTGGCGGCTTCGACCGCTGCCACATCGCCGCCGATCATGATCGCGAGCGTGCCGTCCGTGGCGCGCGGCACGCCGCCCGAGACCGGCGCATCCACGAAGGTAAGGCCGCGCTTTGCGAGATCGGCGTGGGTCGCCCGCGAGCCAACCGGGGCGGACGAGCTCATGTCGATGACCAGCGCACCTTTCGGCAGGTTAGCGGCTAATGCGCCGCCTTCGGCCTCGAACAGGCAGGCGCGGACTTCCTTGCCGGTGGGCAGCATGGTGATGACGGCGTCGGCCTGCTTGCCCATCTCGGCGAGTGTCGCGGCCGCCTTTGCGCCGATGTCTTTTGCGGCTTGCTGCGCGCGCGCCGTGTCGAGGTCATAGACGGTGACGTCGTAACCGCCCTTCACGAGATTGGCTGCCATCGGCCGGCCCATGTTCCCGATGCCGATGAAGCCGATTGTCCTGATGTCTGGCATCGGTCACGCGCCCAACGCAGATGCTTCGATGAGAGGCCGGATATCGCGGATCGCCTCGACATCCCAAAGCTGCTTCACAAGTTCCCTGGCGCGTGCTTGCCCCAGCACCGGCTCGACATTCTCGACGAACTTCTGCTCCAGCCCGGCGTCGTCGAGCGGCACCAGGCGTGAGCCCAGCGCCTCGTCGGCCTGGCGCACGAATTGTCCACGCGGCGTGGTCACGGTCACGCGGGCGGGCCGCAGCCTCGGATAAAGCTGATCGATCTCCGGTGGCGCCGTGATGGTGAGCTTCTCGGCGAACTTGCCGAAGGCCGGGTCGGCCCTCGTCTCCGCGTTGAAGTGATGCACCTTGATGCCGCGGAAGCGCGCCGCGAGCCCCATCAGGTACGGGAAGGAGAGCTGCGCGCTCGCATAATCGTCCCAGCCGGTGTGCGCGTGCTCGGCGGCGATGCGATAGGTCTCGACATCGACCTTGCTGATGTCCTCGGCGTCGATCTTCTCGTCATTCATCAAGCCGAACAGTGCCTCCACTGCGGGCTGGATGTGGCGGCAGCACGCATAGGGCTTGATGTAGCAGTCGGTGATGCCGAACGGCGCATCGGGCGGCAGCGCGATGGGCCGCGCCTTGTCGGAGCGGCCGAACGCGAAGGCCTGCATGAAGCCGTCGCGTGCCTCGATCACGTTGGGCGGGCCGTTCACGCCAAGCTCGGCGAGCAGCGCCGCCTGGATTCCCTCGCGCGAGGCATGGCCCGCGTGCAGGCGCTTGATGTCGGCGCCGCCGTTCACGAAGGCAAACAGGCCGGCCGCGGCGCTCGCCGCGATGC
>JBAVXH010000320.1:0-3057 GCA_049698215.1 Xanthobacteraceae bacterium
GCGCATGAGCTCGCCGCGCTCGGCGCGCGCGTGGCGCTGATCGGGCGCAAACCCGACAAGCTCGAAGCGGTGGCGCGCGAGATCGCGAACGCCGGCGGGACGGCACGCTGCTACACCGCCGACATCCGCGAGGAAGGGCGCGTCGCCGAGATCATGCGCGCGGTGCTCGCCGACTTCGGGCGCATCGATTTCCTGGTCAACAATGCCGGCGGGCAGTTCATGGCGCCGCTCGAGAAGATCTCGGCGAACGGCTGGGACGCCGTGGTGCGCACCAACCTCACGGGCGGCTTCCTGATGGCGCGCGAGACCTACACGCAGTGGATGAAGACCCACGGCGGCGCGATCGTGAACATGATCGCCGACATGTGGAGCGGCATGCCCAACATGGGCCACTCGGGCGCGGCGCGCGCCGGCATGCTGAACTTCACCGAGACCGCCGCGCTCGAATGGGCGCCCGTGCGCGTCAACGCGGTGGCGCCCGGCTGGATCGCGTCGTCGGGGCTCGACCAGTATCCGCCGGAGCGGCGCGAGCACATCCGCGCGCTGCCGCAGAAGGTGCCGCTCGGCCGCCTCGGCACCGAATCGGAAATCTCCGCCGCGATCGTATTCCTGCTCTCGCCCGCGGCCGCGTTCGTCTCGGGCTCGTGCATCCGCATCGACGGCGCGGTGCCGAACGCAAAGCCGAACTACACGCTGCCGTCGCGCGGCACGACGCGCGCGTTCGACGGGTTTCATCTGGCGGCGAAGCCGAAGGTGCTGGAGTGATACCTCTCTCCGCTCGTCCCCGCGAAAGCGGGGACCCAGTGCTTGGCCAAGAACTGGATTCCCGCTTCCGCGGGAATGAGCGGGTGGCGTGATGCCCGCCATCGAATCCAGGATCGATGTGGGAGGCGATGCGTTCCAACGCAATCGCCAGCATATGCTCGGCCTCATCGACACGCTGCGCGCACTCGAAACCCGCACGCGCGAGAGGTCGGCGCAGGCGAAGCCGCTGTTCGACCGGCGCGGACAGCTGCTGCCGCGCGAGCGCGTCGCGCGCCTGCTCGATATCGGCGCGCCGTGGCTGGAGCTTTGCTCGATCGCCGGCTACGGCCTCGACAACCCGGACCTCGACAAATCAATCCCCGGCGGCGGCATGATCGCCAGCATCGGCTATGTGTCGGGTGTGCGCTGCCTGGTGGTCGCAAGCGACTCGGGCATCGACGCCGGCGCAATCCAGCACATGGGGCGTGAGAAACTGCTGCGCGCGCAGGAGCTGGCGCTCAGGAACAAGCTGCCGTTCATTCATCTCGTGGAATCCGCCGGCGCAAACCTGCTGCGCTACCGCGTCGAAGGCTTCATCCACGGCGGCGCGATCTTCCACAATCTGGCGAGGTTGTCCGCCGCCGGTGTGCCCGTTATCACCGTGGTGCATGGATCCTCGACCGCCGGCGGCGCCTACATGCCGGGTCTCTCCGATTACGTCATCATGGTGCGCGGGCGCGCCAAGGCCTTCCTCGCCGGGCCGCCGCTGCTCAAGGCCGCGACCGGCGAGATCGCGACCGACGAAGAGCTCGGCGGCGCCGTGATGCACACGCATGTGTCGGGGCTCGGCGAGTATCTGGCCGAGGACGACGCGGACGGCGTGCGCTTCGCGCGCGAGGTGATCGCGCGGCTGAACTGGGGTAGCGTGCCATCGCCGCAAGGCAAGCCGCCGCGCTACGCGGCGGACGACCTGCTCGGCATCATGCCGCCGGAGCATCGCACGCCGGTCGACATGCGTGAGGCGATCGCGCGCTTCGCCGACGATTCCGACTTCCTCGACTTCAAGCCGGACTACGGGCCCGCGACCGTGTGCGGCCATGCGGCCGTGCAGGGCTTCTCCGTCGGCATCGTCACCAACAACGGCCCGCTCGATCCGGACGGCGCCACCAAGGCGACGCACTTCATCCAGTCGTGCTGTCAGGCCGGCCTGCCGCTCCTCTATCTGCAGAACACCACCGGCTACATCGTCGGCAAGGCATCGGAAGAAGCCGGCATGATCAAGCATGGCTCGAAGATGATCCAGGCGGTGTCGAACGCGAACGTGCCGCAGATCACCCTGATGTGCGGCGCTTCGTTCGGTGCCGGCAACTACGGCATGTGCGGGCGCGCCTACAACCCGCGCTTCCTGTTCTCGTGGCCGAATGCGCAGACCGCCGTGATGGGCGCCGAGCAGGCGGCGCTCACGATGGCGAACGTGATGGAGGCTACCGCGCGCCGCAAGGGCCAGGAGCCGGACGCCGCGCAGATCGACACGCTGAAGAAAAAGATCGTCGACAATTTCGAGAGCCAGAGCAGCGCGTTCGTCACCTCGGCGCGCATGCTCGACGACGGCATCATTGATCCGCGCGACACGCGCAACGTGCTCGGCTTCGCGCTGTCTATTTGTAAGGAGGCCGATGCGCGCACCTTGCGCCCGGTGCAGTTCGGCGTGGCACGGCCATGACGTCGCTGCTCATCGCCAACCGCGGCGAGATCGCGCGCCGCATCATGCGCACCGCGAAACGCATGGGGCTGCGCAGGGTTGCGGTCTATTCCGATGCGGACGCGCAAGCGCTGCATGTGCGCGAGGCCGATACAGCACTCCGTATTGGCGGCGCGGCGCCGCGGGACTCCTATCTCAATATTGCGGCGATCATCGACGCGGCGAAGCGGACGGGCGCCGACGCGGTGCACCCAGGCTACGGCTTCCTCGCCGAGAACGCCGACTTCGCGCAGGCCGTGATCGATGCGCGGCTGACCTGGGTTGGTCCGCCGCCTGCCGTCATTCGCCAGATGGGCGACAAAGCCGAGGCGAAGCGTATCGCGCGCGAGGCCGGGGTGCCGACGATTCCCGGCGCGGAGCCGCAGGACCAAAGCAACGCGGGTCTGATCGCAGCCGCAAAGCCGCTCGGCCTCCCGCTGATGATCAAGGCCGCAGCGGGCGGCGGCGGGCGCGGCATGCGGCAGGCCCACAACGATGTCAGCCTGGTCCAAGGCTTCAACGCCGCGCGGGTCGAGGCCGAAAAAGCCTTCAACAATGGCGCGCTCTATCTG
>JBAVXH010000321.1:0-19604 GCA_049698215.1 Xanthobacteraceae bacterium
GCAATAAAGACGTGGATGGCCGGGTCAAGCCCGGCCATGACGGTGCTATTCTGAGCCGCCGGACATGCGCATGGACAGAACACGATGACCAAAACCACGCCCGGCAATTTCTTCGAGGACTTCCGCCTCGGCCAGACGATCCGGCACGCGACGCCGCGGACCGTCACGCTCGGCGATGTCGCGCTCTGCAACGCGCTGTTCGGCGCGCGCTTTGCGCCGCAATCCTCCGACCCGTTCGCCTACGCGATCGGCTATCCGGCCTCGCCGCTTGACGACCTGCTGGTGTTTCACATGGTGTTCGGCAAGACCGTGCCGGACATCTCGCTCAATGCGGTCGCGAACCTCGGCTATGCGGACTGCCGCTTCCTGCGCGCGATCTATCCGGGCGACACGCTCACCGCCGTCTCGGAGGTGATCGGGCTGAAGGAAAATTCGAGCCGTAAGACCGGCGTGGTCTACGTGCGCTCCACCGGCTTCAAGCAGGACGGCGCCAAGGTGCTCGAGTACGTGCGCTGGGTCATGGTGCGCAAACGCGACGAGACAGCAGCGGCGCCCGGTGATCTCGTGCCGGACCTGCCCAAGGTGGTCGAGCCGAGCGCGCTGGGCGAAGCCTGCCCGATGGTCGTCACGCGCCACTACGACTTCGCGCTCGCGGGCTCGCCGCACCGCTTCGGCGACTACCAGGCCGGCGAGAAGATCGACCATGTCGACGGCATGACCGTCGAGGAAGCCGAGCACCAGATGGCAACGCGGCTCTACCAGAACACCGCGCGGGTGCATTTCAATCAGTTCGCGCAGAGCAAGGACCGGTTCGGCCGCCGCCTGATCTACGGTGGGCACGTCATCTCACTCGCGCGCGCACTCTCGTTCAACGGGCTGGCAAATGCATTCCACATCACGGCGATCAACGCAGGGCGCCATGTTGCGCCGCTGTTTGCCGGCTGCACGGTGTTTGCGTGGTCCGAGGTGCTCGCCAAGGCAGAGCTGCCCGGCCGCTCCGATGTCGGCGCGCTGCGGCTGCGCACGATTGCGACGAAGGACCAGCCGTGCGGCGATTTTCCGCTCAAGCAGGATGCGGCCGACCATCCGGCCGTCATTCTCGACTTGGATTACTGGGTGCTGATGCCAAGGTGACCGTCATTCCGGGGCGCCGCGTAGCGGCGAGCCCGGAATCCATAACCGCCGGCGGTTCTTGAATCGCACGTATCGTGGTTGTGGATCCCGCGTTCGGCCCTGCGGGTTGCCCCGGGATGACAACCTCACACCGCCTCCCGCCGCTCGGCCCGCATGTGGTCCACGAGCTGGCGCGCATAGGGCGCGAGCGCCTTGTAGTCGCGCACGCAGATCGAAAGATCGCGCAGCGCCCAGGGGTCGGTGAGCGCCACCGCCTTGATCTCCATCGTCTGCGCAGCCCAGCGCACCGTTGTTTCCGGCACGATGCCGACGCCGACGTTGCGCTCGACCAGCCGGCACACGGCGTCGAACGAGCGCAGCTGCACACGCAGCTTGAGCGGGCGCCCGAGGCGGCTCGCCTTGTCGGCGAGAAAGCGTTGCAGAGCGCTCGCGCGATCGAGACCCACGAAATTGTATTCCAGCGTCTCCGCAAAGCTCACGCGCGAGCGGCGCGCCAGCGGATGATCCTTTGCGACCACCACCACGAAGCGGTCGCTGCGATAGGGGTATGTCTCAAGCTCGCCAGGATCGACAGTGCCGGCGACGATCCCGATGTCCGCAACGCCCTCGGCGATGAGACCGACGATTTCATCCGAGAGCCGCTCCTCGAGATCGACGCTGACATTCGGATGGGCGGCGAGAAACGACGACAGCGTTTCGGGAAGAAACTCGGTCAGCGCATTGGTGTTGGAGAGCACACGCACCTGGCCTCCAAGGCCTCCCGCATAGGCGCCCAGATCCTCGCGCAGCCGTTCGGCCTGACTCAATATCGTGCGCGCATGTTGCAACAGCGTGCGGCCGGCTTGCGTCGGCGTGACACCGCCGCGGCCGCGTACCAGCAGCGCGGCACCGAGCGCCTCCTCCATGTGACGAATGCGCGTACTCGCTGCCGCGAGCGCAAGATGCGCGCGCTCTGCACCGCGCGTGATGCTGCCCGCCTCCACCACATGGCGAAACAGGCTGAGATCAGTGAGGTCAAACCGCATGTAACTTCGCCATTCGCGAAGGCTGGCTACGTCAAATTCCCATTGTGGGCTCGAAAATACTAAATATTATTTCGCCATTGGCGAAGCAAGCCGAAAGTGCCTCGATGGCAGACCTAGCGGACATCCAGCATTGCGAGGCCAACAGGCATCGGATACCAACTTCACAACGAGTTCGCCGGAGAGTGACCATGGCCGACGCGCCGATCCAACGCCCGATCTCTCCGCACATCCAGATCTACAAGTGGACGCTTCCGTTCCTGATGTCGGGGTTTCACCGCGCCACCGGGTTCGCGCTCTATTTCGGATTCGTGCTCGTCGCCTGGTGGCTGCTCGCTGCCGCGTCAGGACCGAGCGCGTACGCGACCGTGCAATGGTTCTTCGGCACCTTCATCGGGCGCCTCGTGCTGTTCGGATACACATGGGGACTGATTCACCACACGCTCGGCGGCGTCCGGCATCTGATCTGGGACACCGGCCACGGGTTCGGTCCGCGTGAGCTTCAGTGGCTCGCGCGCGCGACCATCGTCGGGTCGATCGTGCTGACGCTGATCGTCTGGGTCATCGGCTATCTGGTCATGGGCGGAGCGCGCTGATGTCACACGAAAAGCGATACGCTCCGCCGACAGCCGCGCGCTACGCCGCGACGGCGCGCGCCGGCACGAAGACCTTCTGGCATCAGCGCGTCACATCGGTCGCGGGCGTGCCGGTGACCATTGCGTTCATCGCGATCGTCATCACGCTGCTCGGGCGCAACCATGCCGCGACGGTGCAAATCCTGGGCAGCCCGCTGATCGCGATCCTGATGATCCTGTTCATTGCGACCATCGCCTATCACATGTGGATCGGCATGCAGGAGATCATCGTCGATTACGTGCATGGGGCGGCCGCAAAGTATCTCGCGCTGTTCGGCAACATGTTCTTCTGCGCGGTGGCGGGGCTCGCTTCGATCTACGCGATCCTCAAGCTGAGTTTCGGAGTCTAGCCGATGGCGAGCAACGGAAAGAGCAACGGCAAGACAAACGGTGGTGGCCCGGCGGTCAATGGTGGCGCCTATTCGATCGAGGACCACACCTACGACGTCGTGGTGGTCGGCGCCGGCGGCGCGGGTCTGCGCGCCGTCGTCGGCTGCGCCGAGGCCGGACTGCGCACCGCCTGCATCACCAAGGTCTTTCCCACCCGCTCGCATACGGTCGCGGCGCAGGGCGGCATCGCGGCCGCGCTCTCCAACATGGGCGAGGATGACTGGCGCTGGCACATGTACGACACCGTGAAGGGCGCCGACTGGCTCGGCGACCAGGACACGATCGAATACATGTGCCGTAATGCACCGGCCGCCGTGTACGAGCTGGAGCACTGGGGCCTGCCGTTCTCGCGCCGCGAGGAGGACGGCAAGATCTATCAGCGCCCATTCGGCGGCATGACCACCCACTACGGCAAGGGCACCGCGCAGCGCACCTGCGCGGCCGCCGACCGCACCGGCCACGCCATGCTGCACACCATGTACGGCCAGGCGCTGCGGCACAATTCGGAATTCTTCATCGAGTACTTCGCGATCGACCTCATCATGGACGAGGACGGCCGCTGCCGCGGCGTGGTCGCGCTCAAGCTCGACGACGGCACGATCCACCGTTTCCGCGCTCAGACGACCATTCTGGCGACCGGCGGCTACGGCCGCGCCTACTTCAACTGTACGTCGGCGCATATCTGCACCGGCGACGGCAACGCCATGGTGCTGCGCGCCGGCCTGCCGCTCGAGGACATGGAGTTCGTGCAATTCCACCCGACCGGCATCTATCCGGCGGGCTGCCTGATCACCGAAGGCTCACGCGGCGAGGGCGGCTACCTCACCAACTCCGAGGGCGATCGCTTCATGGAGCGCTATGCGCCCTCAGCCAAGGACCTTGCTTCGCGCGATGTCGTGTCGCGCGCGATGACCATCGAGATCCGCGAAGGCCGCGGCGTCGGCAAGGAGAAGGACCACATCTTCCTGCACCTCGATCATCTCGATCCGAAGGTGCTGCACGAGCGGCTGCCTGGCATCTCGGAAACCGCGCGCATCTTCGCGAATGTCGATGTGACGAAGGAGCCGATCCCCGTGCTGCCGACGGTGCACTACAACATGGGCGGCATCCCGACGAACTATCATGGCGAGGTGCTGACCAAGAAGAACGGCGACCCGGATTGCGTGGTGCCGGGCCTGATGGCGCTCGGCGAAGCCGCCTGCGTGTCGGTGCATGGCGCCAACCGCCTCGGCTCGAACTCACTGATCGATCTGGTGGTGTTCGGCCGCGCGGCGGCGTTGCGCTGCGCCGAGAAGCTGACCCCCGGCGAGGCGCAGGCGGAGCTGCCGAAGGATTCAGCCGAGCGGCCGCTCTCGCGCCTCGACAAGTTCCGTAACGCCGCGGGCAGCGCGCCGACGGCTGACCTACGGCTGAAGATGCAGCGCGTGATGCAGACGAACTGCGCCGTGTTCCGCAGCGGCGAGGTGCTGGAGGAAGGCCACAAGCTGATCCACGACGTGTTCTCCGGCGTGCCGGACGTGCGCGTGACCGATCGCTCGCTCACCTGGAACAGCGACCTGATCGAGACCTTGGAGTTCGACAACCTGATCGCGCAGGCGGTGGTCACGATGGACTCGGCGCGCAACCGGACCGAAAGCCGCGGCGCGCACGCGCGAGAGGATTATCCCGAGCGCGACGACAAGAACTGGATGAAGCACACGCTCGCCTGGTTCGACGACGCGACCGGCAAGGTCGCGATCGACTATCGCCCGGTGCATACCTACACGATGACCAACGAGATCGCGTATATCGAGCCGAAGGCTCGCGTCTACTGACGCGAGCGTCCAGCAACAGACCGCGCGGGTTTACTGAGAAAGATCATGGTCGAATTCACGCTGCCGAGAAACTCCAAGGTCACCGAAGGCAAAACCTGGCCGAAGCCGGCCGGCGCCAAGGAGACGCGCGCGTACCGCATCTATCGCTGGAATCCGGACGACGGCGAGAACCCGCGGCTCGACACCTATCATGTCGATCTCCACGACTGCGGGCCGATGGTTCTGGACGCACTGATCTGGATCAAGAACAAGATCGATCCGACGCTCACCTTCCGCCGCTCCTGCCGCGAAGGCGTGTGCGGCTCCTGCGCGATGAACATCGACGGCGCGAACACGCTCGCCTGCACCAAGGGCATGGACGAGATCGGCGCGAGCACGATTCGCATCTATCCGCTGCCGCATCAGCCGGTGGTCAAGGACCTGGTGCCGGATCTCACGACCTTCTACGCCCAGCACGCCGCGGCGCAGCCTTATCTTCGGACCGAGTCGCCGACCCCGCAGAAGGAATGGCGCCAGTCCAAAGAGGACCGCGAAAAACTCGACGGCCTCTACGAGTGCATCCTGTGCGCCTGCTGCTCGACTTCGTGTCCGAGCTACTGGTGGAATCCGGAGCGGTATCTGGGGCCCGCGGCGCTGTTGCAGGCGCAGCGCTGGATCATCGACTCGCGCGACGAGAAGACCGGCGAGCGGCTCGATGCGCTCGATGATCCGTTCAAGCTCTACCGCTGCCACACCATCATGAACTGCACGCAGGCCTGCCCGAAGAGCCTCAACCCCGCGAAGGCGATCGCCGAGATCAAGGCTGCGCTGGTCGACCGGGAAGTATAGGCGGACCGGCCTCGTCCTCAGCCTGATTGGGCTGCGCGGCTTGAACTTTTAGGTCAGCAAGCCTGTCGCGTTCGGTGATGTCGTGCCATGTGCGGCGGGCGCCGTGCTGCTGCATCGCCTGCGGGATGTGCACCGACCACGGGATCGCCATTGATCCCTCCTTGAATCGATTGATGAATTCTTGATGCGTTTCCCCGGCGCACTCAGGCGCCACAAAACAAGCGCGGCGGAAGCCGCTTGGTTCCGTGGCGCTGAGCCCGCGCATCAAATAATTTTCGGATTTGTCGGGGACCGCGGCAGGAGTTTTCCACTCGTCCACAAACAACGAGCGAGGGCATCCATGATCGATCACGTCGGCTTCCCGGTGTCGGACTATCCGCGATCGAAGGCCTTTTACGAGAAGGCGCTCGCGCCGCTCGGCTACGTGCTGGTCATGGAGGTGCAGCAGAACCAGTTCGGCGCCAAGGCGGCGGGCTTCGGCGCGGGTGGCAAGCCGGATTTCTGGATCGGCGGCGAAGGCAGGCTGAACAAGCCGCTGCATGTCGCGATCGCGACGAAAGATCGCGCTGCCGTTGATGCGTTCCACAAGACCGCGATGGCGGCCGGCGCGAAGGATAACGGCGCGCCGGGCCTACGTCCGCACTATCATCCGAACTACTACGGCGCTTTCGTGCTCGATCCAGACGGGCACAACATCGAGGCAGTATGTCATGCGGCACCCTGAGGCGCTCGTCCGCGCGAAAGCGGGGACCCAGGGGCCAAGGACTGGATGCACGCGTTCGCTTTCGCGGGCATGAGCGGAGAGAAGCTACGCCGTTCTGAGCAGCTTCGTCTGCACGTCGAGCATCGCGGTGGCAAAGCCGTGCGTGTCGGCAACGACCTCGCGCCACATCGACATCGGAGTTGGATGCGGCGCCTCGACTTCGCCGACCACGCTGCCGAAATCGAAGGAGAGCTCCGCGTCGAACTTCTTCGCGAGATCGACCATGCGCTTGTTGTTGACGAGGCATGCCATGTGCAGAAGCTTGATGCCGCGGTTGCGTGCAGCCAGTAGCGTGCGTTCCAGCAAGGCACTGCCGACACCGTGGCTCTGCCATGGCTTCTCGATCGAGAACGCAGCCTCGGCTTCATGTGCGAAGCCTTCGCCGAGCGGGCGCAGCTCGGCGACGCCGCGCAGCGTGCCGCCGACAAAGAACCCATGCATCACGGCATCGAGCCCGCGGGAGAGCTCGGCGTAGTTCGCGATGAATTCGTTCGACACCGCGCCGCCGAAGCGATTGCGCCGGCTCTCCGGATCAAGACGCAGCAGATGATCGCGATAGGGACCGGCGCGGTCGATCCACAGTTTGCGGATCACGCCGTCGATCAAGGGCTCGTGCATCGGGCCTCCGTTGGTGAGCCGCCCCTCGGCAGGTGTGTCTTCTGCGACGGAAGGAGAATCTCGTCCCCACTATGCTGCGATGCACAATAACTTTGGCAAACTCAAGTCGGTGGCATGACGAACGCATTAATATCGATAAATAATCTTGCACATGGCAGCTATGCTGCGATGCCACATATTCTGCCGAAAATTTCCGCCGCGTGCCCCAATTCTGCGCACCAAAACAAAAGCAGCCAGCGCAAGGCCGACTGCTCTCAATCTCGACTGGCGGAAAGAAAACGCGTGTGCGCGTGCGCTACCCGCCGCACGCAAACGGCGAGGACGCGCGGTCCATCACGTTCATCATGAGATTGCCGTTCGGCATCGACATGTTGGTCGGCTGACTCATTCGCATCGAGGTCGAGTGCATCGCACCCGCCGAAGAGCGCTTGGCGGGACGCGAGCCGTCGCCCGCCATTGCGACAGTTGCGGTTCCCATCAGCAGCGCGGCGGCCACTGCGATTGTCGTCTTGGTCATATGTTCGCTCCTCGATTTGAAAGCCTCAGCGCGACCCCCTTGTCCAGGCCCTGTGCCGCGGCGGTGATATCGATCCTACGGGCGAACCGGCAACGCCGCCAATCACGAGATCGGGCGCGCGATCACGAAACCGGTAAACGGATGTGATTGGGCCTCCCACAGAAATGGGGCGGTCAAACGGAAGCAGCCGGCGCAAGGCCGGCTGCTTCTCATTTGAACCGGCGGAGGGGGGAACGCCGGTTCGGGGGATTTCATTCGCGCGTCCGGATAGTCCGAGACGAGCTTCGTCCGTCCGCCAAGGCTTACATGCCTCCCGACGTCGGCCCGCTCGAGCCGTACCAGTAGGGCCCGGCCGAGGTCCCCGCAGTCGGCAGCGCAACCTCGCGCTGGTGCAGCACCGGTGCGGATTGCAGGCGAACATTGGGATGCTGCTGCACATAGGTCGGCGCCGACTGGAGTGTGCGCGCGCTGGCCGGCGTTGCCTGTGTGAACGCCGCCGAGCTCGTGGCTGCAAATAGCACCGCAGCGAGTGCGATCTTCGTCTTGGTCATATGAGTACTCCTCGAAGTTGGAAGTCTGTTTTCTTGAAGCCGTGCTTCTTCGCGACTCCTTCGCCGAGGTCTTTGTGCCCCGGCGATACACGCGAGCTATGGATGCGCACAGCGAGTTACCAATCACGAATAGGGGCGCGAACGTGAATGACTTGTGATGAGCATCGACGGACGAGATCACTCGTCTGACACACACCAAAACAGAAGCAGCCGGCACAAGGCCGGCTGCTTCTTACTGAACCGGCGGAGGGGGAACGCCGGTTCGGGGACCTTATGGACCGCCCCAGGTTTCTGCCCAGTCGCCGCCGTAGCTGGTGTCCCCGGCAGCGCCGGGGATGCGGCGATTGTACTGCGGCTCGCTCCAGACTGGCGCGCCTCGGCCCAGGCCTGACGGCACCGACTGAGGTTTCCATTCCGCCACCTGGGTGTAAGCCGCAGGGTGGTTGATGAGCGTCGGATCGAAGTCCGGCGCCGGCGGAGCCGATGCTGACGCCGCCGATGCCACCGCCGCCACCGCCGCCGCCACGGCGGCGGCAATCACAAAGGTTCTGGTCAACATGGTCGTGTCTCCTTGCTTCGGGGGTTAGTTGCCGCCCGCGTAGGGGGACGACGCGCGGTCGAAGCGATCAGCGTTGAATTCGCGATCGCCCTCGTAGTAGGCGCCGCCAGTGGTCGTCGGCAGCGCAACGTCGCGCTGTTGCAGCACCGGTTCGGACTGCAGACGGACATGGCTGTGTCTCTGCAGACTGACCGGCGCGGACTGGAACGTGCTGGCCGGCGCGGAGTTGATCGCCCCGAGCTTGCCCGCGCCCGAATAGCCATAGGTGTTCGGCTGCGCGTAGCCCGGATAGCGATTCGAAAGGTCCGGATCGAAGCCCTGCGCAAGCGCGGCCGAGCTGGTAGCTGCGAACAGTGCCGCAGCAAGTGCGATTTTGGTCTTGGTCATTGTCATACTCCTCGATGTTGGAAGTCTGGTTTCTTGAAGTCGTGTTTTCTTCGCGACTCCTTTCGTCGAGGACACTGCGTGCCCCGGCGATGCATCGGAGGTAGGGATGTGCCGGCTTGGGCACCAATCACGAGAGCGGGCGCAGATGTGAACGACTTGTGATGACCGGGGCCATTGACGGGCCGCGCGCTGTCTTGGGTTGGAACGAAGCAAATTCTTCCAGAAACGATCGCTGCACGGGATGAAAGTAGGTCTCGGCTGCGGAGTGCTGCGCGTACAGCGCAATGCTGAAATGACTTGCGCACGCGCACCGCGTTCGAGTGATCCAGCCTCAGATAGATTTTGCCAGGAATTGACCGACACGTTTCGCAGGTTCGATCTTCCGCGCGAAAAAAGAACAGCCGGCGCGAGGGGGGGCGGGCCGGCTGTTCTGGGTGCGAACCGGAGGGGGGCCGGTTCGAGGGACTTCGTTAGGGCTTAGACGCCGCCCGCGTTCGGGTTGCTCGCGCGGTCGAACGTCGGCGACTGCCACTGGGTGCCGCCGAGGCTCACGTCCTTCGTGATCATCGACTGGGCTTTCGGAGTCGCATAGGACGGATAGCGGTTCGCCAGGTTCGGGTCGAATTCGTTGGCCAGCGCAACCGAACCGGTGCCGATGACGAGAGCAGTGATCAGAGCAATCTTCTTCATGGTCGTATCTCCTAAGTTAGAGTCTGGGTTGATTTGAAGCCGAATTGTTTTTCCTTCTTCGACTCCATCGTCGGAGACTTCGTCGCCCGACTGATGCACACGGAGATACCCCTCGCCCCGATCAATAGGAAATCACGAGGAAGCGCCTGAAATCACGAAGTTCGTGAAGCGCTCGTGATCGGCGCGTGTGAAGCGTTTCGTGTCTGTGCCGTAGATTTTCACTCTGTATTGCGCGTGTATCGTGTGTGTTGCGCGAGGGCAAAGTTTGCCCGAAATGGGGCGGCGCGCCCGATCTTCAAGCACCGCGCATCGTAGCCTTCACGAAAATCGCCGCCCGAAACACAAAAACTTGAATGCCGCCACGCGGGGCGGCATATGTGACGCGACACGTCACCCCGCCTTTCAATCCAGCCGATGCCATCAACAGTCTCCGAACAGTATCGCGCGCTCGTCTCGGAGGGCGAGATCGAGCGCGACGCGGCGCAGGAAACAATCGCTGCGCGGCTCACGCGGCTCGAGGAGCGCATCGCGCAACATCGGCTGTCGCGCAAATCCTCGCATCTCGGCTGGCTGTTCGCGAAGAAGAACCCTGCGGAGCCGATCAAGGGTCTCTACATCCACGGCGATGTCGGGCGCGGCAAAACCATGCTGATGGACTTGTTCTTTGCCGCGAGCGCCGTGAAGCGAAAGCGCCGCGTGCATTTTCACGAGTTCATGGCCGACGTGCACGAGCGCGTGCATGGCTATCGCCAGAAGATCAAATCCGGCGAGATCACCAATGACGATCCGCTCGGACTGACTGCGGCTGCGCTCGCCGAGGAAGCATGGCTTCTCTGCTTCGACGAATTCCACGTCACCGACATCGCCGATGCGATGATTCTCGGGCGGCTGTTCACGCGGCTGTTCGAGGCGGGCGTCGTGGTGGTGGCGACCTCCAACGTCGAGCCGGAGGAGCTCTACAAGGACGGCCTCAACCGCGCGCTGTTCCTTCCGTTCGTCGTGCTGCTGCAGCAGCACATGGATGTCGTGCGGCTCGCAGCGCCGAAGGACTTCCGCCTGGAAAAGCTTTCCGCGCAGCCGGTGTGGTACGTGCCGGCGGACGAGGATGCCGAGGTCGCGCTCGACAACGCCTGGCAGCGCCTGACCGGCACGCTCTCGGGCGAGCCTTGCGACATCGTTATCAAAGGCCGCGTCATCCGTGTGCCGGAAGCGGCCCGCGGCGTGGCGCGCTTCTCATTCCGTCAGTTGTGCGAGCAACCGCTCGGCGCGAGCGACTACCTGCGCATCGCGCATGAATTCCACACGGTCATTCTCGAAAACATACCCGTGATGGATTACCCGCAGCGCAATGAGGCGAAGCGCTTCATCGCGCTGATCGACACGCTCTATGACAATGCCGTGAAGCTCGTCGCCTCGGCGGCCGCGGAGCCGATCGCTCTCTATCTCGCCACCGACGGCTACGAGGTGAACGAATTCAAGCGCACCGCCTCGCGCCTGATCGAGATGCGGTCGGAGGAATACCTGGCGCTCCCGCACGGCCACAACGTGCGTGGTACGTCCGGTTCGACGGCGGGCATCGTCGAGACCTGAGAGCGATTGCGGGCCGGCCGCAGCGCGGCAGCAGCCGGCTGGCTTACGCCGCCTTGTCGAACTGCTTCATCTGCGCGTCGATGGCGCGCTTGAACGCGGGACGCCCTTCGCAGCGCGCGCGGTAGGCGGCAAGCGATGGAAAATCGTTCAGGATCTCGGTGTGACGCAGGATGCGCAGCACCGCGGACATCATCAGATCGCCGGCAGTGAAGCGATCCTCCAGGTAGTCGCGCCCATCCAACGCGTCGGCGAGTTCGCCGAGCCGCTGGCGCACCATCTTCTCCACCATCGGACGCCGCTCTTTCGTCCACGCCTGGCCGGGCCAGAAAAGATCGATCCCGGCGAGTTCCTGAATGTGCGGCTCAATCGTATTGAGCGCCGCGAACACCCAGGTTCGCGCACGTGAGCGCCCTTCTTCGTCCGACGGCATCAGCGCGTCGGACTTCTCCGCGATGTGCAGCACAATCGCGCCCGACTCGAACAGCGTCAGTTCGCCGTCTTCAAACGAGGGCACCTGCCCGAACGGCTGCAAGTCGCGGTAGCTTTCGGACTTCTGGTCATCCTGGTCGAGGAGCCGCACCTCATACGGAAGGCCGGCCTCTTCCAGCGCCCAGCGCCCAGCGCACGCGGAAGTCACGAACCACGCCCTGCGCGAACGGCGGCACCGCGCGGAACGCGCTGATCCTGATCATTTGCTTCTCCTCTTGTTTTCTGCCGATCACGTCCCTTCCCTGACGACGTTCGTCCGTACACACATTCGACAAATGCCGGAACGGCGTTTTGGGTGGCTGCTGCGCTGCAGCGACGAATCCGTCTTGGCAGGCGAGAAATCACTGGCATAATGTATAACAGACGAAGCTGGACAACGCTGGGGAGCTTGGCACTTCGTCGACTTGAAGCCGTCGCGATGAGCGTCTAACCACCTGCGACCGCGGTTCCGCGGCGCACCATCAACAAAGGTCCCTCCCTCCATGGCGCGCAAGAAGATTGCATTGATCGGCTCCGGCCAGATCGGCGGCACGCTCGCCCATCTGATCGGCCTCAAAGAGCTTGGCGATATCGTGATGTTCGACATCATGGAGGGCATCCCGCAGGGCAAGTCGCTCGATATCGCGGAATCCTCTCCGGTCGAGGGCTTCGATGCGAAACTCGCCGGCACCAATTCGTACGACGGCATCGAGGGCGCCGACGTGTGCATCGTCACGGCGGGCGTGCCGCGCAAGCCCGGCATGAGCCGCGACGACCTGCTCGGCATCAATCTCAAGGTGATGGATCAGGTCGGCGCCGGCATCAAGAAGTACGCGCCGAACGCGTTCGTCATCTGCATCACCAATCCGCTCGACGCCATGGTTTGGGCGCTGCAGAAGTGCTGCGGCCTGCCCAAGAACATGGTGGTCGGCATGGCGGGCGTGCTTGACTCCGCGCGCTTCCGCTATTTCCTCGCCGACGAATTCGACGTGTCGGTCGAGGACGTGAGCGCGATGACGCTCGGCGGACACGGCGACGACATGGTGCCGATGGTGCGCTACTCGACGGTCGGCGGTGTGCCGCTGCCGGATCTCGTGAAGCTCGGCTGGACCACCCAGGCGCGCCTTGACGCGATCGTCGAGCGCACGCGCAAGGGCGGCGGCGAGATCGTGAACCTCTTGAAGTCCGGCTCGGCGTTCTACGCGCCGGCCTCATCCGCGATCGCGATGGCCGAGAGCTATCTGAAGGACAAGAAGCGGCTGCTGCCCTGCGCCAGCTATCTCAACGGCGAATACGGCGTGAAAGACATGTACGTTGGCGTGCCGGCGGTGATCGGCGCAAAGGGCGTCGAGCGCGTGATGGAGCTGGAATTCACCGGCGCCGAGCGCGAGATGTTCGACAAGTCGGTGACGGCCGTGCGCACGTTGATCGACGCCTGCAACAAGATCGCACCGCAGTTGGGCAAGTAACTCTTGTCATCGCCCGCGAAGGCGGGCGACCCAGTAAACGCAAAAGTGAGTGCTGCTGCTGACGGTCATCCCACGATTTTGGACTGCGAGTACTGGATGCCCCGCCTTCGCGGGGCATGACGAAGAGGGTGGCGCCGCATGAACATCCACGAGTACCAAGGCAAAGCGGTTCTCGCGAAATTCGGCGTGCCGGTTGCGCAAGGCCTTCCGGCCTTCACGGTGGCCGAAGCCGTCGACGCCGCGAAGAAACTCGGCGGCCCGGTATGGGCGGTCAAGTCGCAGATCCACGCGGGCGGGCGCGGCAAGGGTAAGTTCAAGGAAGCGAAGGCCGGCAACAAGGGCGGCGTGCGCATCGCCAAGTCGGTCGATGAGGTAAAGGAATTCGCCGAGCAGATGCTCGGTTCGACCCTCGTGACCCTGCAGACCGGCCCGAAGGGCAAGCAGGTCAACCGCATCTACATCGAGCAGGGCTCGGCCATCGAGAAGGAGTTCTATCTCTCGATGCTGGTCGACCGCGAGAGTTCGCGCGTCGCGATCGTCGCCTCGACCGAAGGCGGCATGGACATCGAGAAGGTCGCGCACGACACGCCGGAGAAGATCGTCACCATCACGGTCGATCCGGTGGCGAACATCTGCCCGCACCACGTGCGGCGGCTCTCCAAGGCGCTTGGCCTGACCGGCGACCTGGCTAAGCAGATGAGCCCGCTCATCACCGACCTCTATCGCGCCTTCACCATGAAGGACATGAGCCTGCTCGAGGTGAACCCGCTCGTCGTCACCAAAGATGGCAAGCTGATCTGCCTCGACGCCAAGGTCGGCTTCGACGACAACGCGCTGTTCCGCCACCCGGACGTGGCGGCGCTGCGCGACGAGACCGAAGAGGACGAGAAGGAAATCCAAGCGTCGAAATTCGATCTCAATTACGTGGCGCTCGACGGCGAGATCGGCTGCATGGTGAACGGCGCGGGCCTCGCGATGGCTACCATGGACATCATCAAGCTCTATGGGCTCGCGCCGGCGAACTTCCTCGATGTCGGCGGCAGCGCCACGACCGAGAAGGTTACCGCGGCGTTCAAGATCATCACCTCCGATCCGAACGTGAAGGGCATCCTGGTGAACATCTTCGGCGGCATCATGAAGTGCGACGTGATCGCCGAGGGCGTGGTCGCCGCGGTGAAAGAAGTGGGCCTGCGCGTGCCGCTGGTGGTGCGGCTTGAAGGCACCAACGTCGAGAAAGGCAAGGAAATCATCGCGACGTCGAACCTCAACGTGACCTCGGCCGACGATCTCGACGACGCCGCACAGAAGATCGTCAAGGCGGTGAAGGGTGGCTAGAGTCCTCGGTCATGTGACGCTCTGGCTCGTGTTGCTCGCGGTCGCGTTTGTCTGCCTGGCCCGCGCATGGGTGCTCGGACGCGGCGGTTTTGACGAGCACGGAAACGTCTGGGATGCCGTGCAGTACAATCGGGTTACCTTGTGGGGCGTGCTCGGCATCGGCGCCGCAGTGTTCTTTGTGCTCGATTTCGTGGTTTTCTTGAATCCCTTGCCGCCGCCTGCGCACTGAAACCGGTAGACCAATGTCCATCCTTATCGACAAGAACACACGCGTCATCTGCCAGGGCTTCACCGGCAAGAACGGCACCTTCCATTCGCAGGCCGCGATCGACTACGGCACCAGGATGGTCGGCGGCACTGCGCCGGGCAAAGGCGGCCAAACCCATCTCGGCCTGCCGGTGTTCGACACCGTGGCCGAGGCGAAGGAGAAGACCGGCGCCACCGCGAGCGTGATCTACGTGCCGCCGCCCGGCGCCGCCGACGCGATCGCCGAGGCGATCGACGCGGAAATTCCGCTCATCGTCTGCATCACCGAAGGCATTCCGGTCGCCGACATGGTGAAGGTGAAGCGCTCGCTCTCGGGCTCGAAGTCACGCCTCGTCGGCCCGAACTGCCCGGGCGTGATGACGGCGGGCGAATGCAAGATCGGCATCATGCCGGGCAATATCTTCAAGCCCGGCAAAGTGGGAATCGTGTCGCGGTCCGGCACGCTGACCTATGAGGCCGTGTTCCAGACCTCGCGCGAGGGGCTCGGCCAGACCACCGCGCTCGGCATCGGCGGCGATCCCGTGAAGGGCATGGACTTCATCGAGGGGCTGGAGATGTTCCTCGCCGACGCCAAGACCGAGGCGATCGTGATGATCGGCGAGATCGGCGGTTCCTCGGAAGAGAACGCCGCACAGTTCCTGATCGATGAGGCGAAGCGCGGCCGCAAGAAACCCATGGTCGGCTTCATCGCCGGCCGCACCGCCCCGCCTGGCCGCCGCATGGGCCATGCCGGCGCGATCATCGCGGGCGGCAAGGGCGATGCCGAGTCCAAGATCGCCGCCATGGAGGCGGCCGGCATCACGGTCTCCCCCTCCCCGGCGCGGATCGGAAAGACGCTCGTCGAAGTACTGAAATCATAGTTCAGTCTTTATACTTTTTATTGTCTTCTCTGTTGCTTAAATAGAGTACAAGGCGCCGCCCACCGGGGACTGGGCGCGCTTTTCGGGGCCAGATCGGCTTGATTCGGCAGGCGAATCGTCTGCCGGGCAACCCAGGATGCGGCAGATGTCACGACAGGACGCGAACGCGGCTTTCGCACTCTCCTCGTTTCTCTACGGCGGCAACGCCCCCTACATCGAAGACCTCTACGCGAGATACGAGGCCGACCCGAATTCGGTCGACGCGCAATGGCGCGACTTCTTCGGCAGCCTGAAGGACGGCGCCGACGCGGCGAAGAGCGCGCGCGGCGCCTCGTGGAAGAAGCCCCCGGTCATCGAGCGCAACGAGCTTCTCTCCGCGCTCGACGGCCAGTGGGCCGAGGCCGAGAAGACAATCGGCGACAAGGTCCGCGCCAGGGCGCAGGCACAGGGCGCCGAACTTTCCTCCAAGGACGTCCTGCAGGCGACGCGCGATTCGATTCACGCGCTGATGCTGATCCGCGCCTACCGCATCCGCGGCCACTTCCACGCCAATCTCGATCCGCTCGGCCTCGAGCCGCGCAAGGACGACGAGGAGCTCGATCCGCGGTCGTACGGCTTCGGCGAAGGCGACATGGATCGCCGCATCTTCCTCGACAAGGTGCTCGGGCTCGAATTGGGCACCATGCGCGAGATCGTCGCGATCCTGCAGCGCACCTACTGCCAGACGATGGGCATCGAGTTCATGCACATCTCGAATGCCGACCAGAAGCAGTGGATCCAGGAGCGCATCGAAGGCGCCGACAAGGAGATCACCTTCACCCGCGAAGGCAAGCGCGCGATTCTCAACAAGCTGGTCGAGGCCGAGGGCTTCGAGAAATTCTGCGACGTCAAGTTCACCGGCACCAAGCGCTTCGGCCTCGACGGGGCTGAATCCCTGATCCCGGCGCTGGAGCAGATCATCAAGCGCGGCGGCAATCTCGGCGTGAAGGAGATCGTGCTCGGCATGCCGCATCGCGGCCGCCTCAACGTGCTCACACAGGTGATGGCAAAGCCGCACCGCGCGCTGTTCCACGAGTTCAAGGGCGGCTCGGCCGCGCCCGACGACGTCGAAGGCTCAGGCGACGTGAAGTATCACCTCGGCGCCTCGTCGGACCGCGAGTTCGACGGCAACAAGGTGCATCTCTCGCTCACCGCCAACCCCTCGCATCTCGAAATCGTCGATCCGGTGGTGCTCGGCAAGGTGCGCGCCAAGCAGGACCAGCATGGCGCGACGCGCGAAGACCGCACCATGGTGATGCCGCTCTTGATGCACGGCGATGCGGCGTTCGCCGGTCAAGGCGTGGTGGCGGAATGCTTCGGCCTGTCGGGCCTGAAGGGCTACCGCACCGGGGGCTCGATCCACTTCATCGTCAACAACCAGATCGGTTTCACGACCTATCCACGCTACTCGCGCTCGTCGCCCTATCCGTCCGACGTCGCCAAGATGATCGAGGCTCCGATCTTCCACGTGAACGGCGACGATCCCGAGGCCGTCGTCTACGCGGCGAAAGTCGCGACCGAATTCCGCCAGCGTTTCCAGAAGCCCGTCGTGGTCGACATGTTCTGCTATCGGCGGTTCGGTCACAACGAGGGCGACGAGCCGGCATTCACCCAGCCGCTGATGTACAAGGCGATCCGCGCGCATCCGTCGATCACCGAAATCTACGCCAAGAAACTGATCGCCGAAGGCGTCGTGACCGAAGGCGAAGTCGAGAAGATGAAGTCCGATTGGCGCTCGCGGCTCGAAGCCGAGTACGAAGGCGGAACCGGCTACAAACCCAACAAGGCGGACTGGCTCGACGGGCAGTGGGCGAAGTTCAAATACGCCGACAACATCGACGACCCGCGCCGCGGCAACACTGGCGTGCCGCTCGCGACCCTGAAGGAGATCGGGAGCAAGATCACCACGGTGCCGCAGGGCTTCCATGTGCACCGCACGATCCAGCGCTTCCTCGACAACCGCCGCAAGGCGATCGAGACCGGCGAAGGCATCGACTGGGCGACCGGCGAGGCGCTCGCCTTCGGCGCTCTGCTGCTCGACGGTCATCGGGTGCGCCTGTCGGGGCAGGACTCCGAGCGCGGCACATTCTCGCAGCGCCACTCGGTGCTGATCGATCAGGAGAGCGAGGCGCGCCACACGCCGCTCAACCACCTGGCCGAGAAGCAGGGCACATACGAAGTGCTCAACTCCATGCTCTCAGAGGAAGCTGTCCTCGGCTACGAGTACGGCTACACGCTCTCCGAGCCGAACGCGCTCACCTGCTGGGAAGCCCAGTTCGGCGACTTCGCGAACGGCGCGCAGGTCGTGTTCGACCAGTTCATCTCCTCGGGCGAGCGCAAATGGCTGCGCATGTCAGGCCTCGTGTGCCTGCTGCCGCACGGCTACGAGGGACAGGGCCCGGAGCATTCCTCCGCCCACCTCGAACGCTTCCTGCAAAGCTGCGCCGAGGACAACATGCAGGTCGCGAACTGCACGACGCCGGCGAACTACTTCCACATCCTGCGCCGCCAGTTGAAGCGCGAGATCCGCAAGCCGCTGATCCTGATGACGCCGAAATCGTTGCTGCGCCATAAGCGCGCGGTGTCGCGGCTTGATGAGCTCGGTCCCGACGCGACGTTCCATCGCCTCCTCTGGGACGACGCAGAGACCAGCAAGGACGAGAAGATCAAGCTGGTGGCCGACGACAAGATCCGCCGCGTCATCCTGTGCAGCGGCAAGGTCTACTTCGATCTGCTGGACGAGCGCGAGAAGCGCGGGCTCGACGACATCTATCTGCTGCGTGTCGAGCAGCTCTATCCGTTCCCCACCAAGGCGCTGATTATGGAGCTGTCGCGCTTCAAGCAGGCCGAGATTGTGTGGTGCCAGGAAGAGCCGCGCAACATGGGCGCGTGGTTCTTCGTCGATACCTTCATCGAATGGGTGCTGAACCAGATCGGCGCCAAGCACCGCCGGCCGCGCTATGCGGGCCGTCCCGCCATGGCGGCGACCGCGACGGGGTTGATGTCAAAGCACCAGGCACAGCTGAAAGCGTTGCTCGAAGAGGCGCTGGGATAATTGTTCTGCGTCGTCCCCGCGAAGGCGGGGACCCAGTAAACACCGGCGTCGCAGTATCACGAATGCCTGCGTTTACTGGATCACCCGCTTTCGCGGGTGATGACGACGGAGAGGCAAGAGAAACGGAACACGACCATGGCTGAAATCCGCGTCCCCACGCTCGGCGAGTCCGTCACCGAGGCAACCATCGGCAAATGGTTCAAGAAGCCGGGCGACCCGGTTTCGGTCGACGAGCCGCTGGTCGAGCTCGAAACCGACAAGGTGACGATCGAGGTGCCGGCCCCCGCCGCCGGCACGCTCGGCGAGATCGCCGCGAAGGACGGCGAGACGGTCGCGGTCGGCGCGCTGCTGGGCTCGATCAAGGAAGGTGCGGGCGCACCCGCGAAGGCGGCTGCCACGAAACCTGCCGCTGAGGCGAAGCCCGAAGCAAAGCCCGCTCCCGCACCTGCTCCCCCGCCGAAAGTCGCCGCCGCGGATGCACCGCTCGCGCCCTCGGTGCGCAAGATGGCCGCCGAGACCGGCATGGACCCGGCCAAAGTCGAGGGCAGCGGCAAGGACGGCCGCGTCACCAAGGGCGACATGATGGCAGCAATCGAGCGCGCCGCAGCAGCGC
>JBAVXH010000322.1:0-23312 GCA_049698215.1 Xanthobacteraceae bacterium
CAGCAGCAGCCGGCCGCGCCGAAGCTGGCGCAGCCGCACGTAGCGCAGCCGAAAGTGGCCCAGAATGCGGCGCCGACCGCGAACATCGTGGCGCCCGCGGCCGATCCGCTGCCCGAACCTGCCCAGACCGGCACGGCCGGCGGTTCGAACACCAGCTTCCGCTGGCCCGTGAGAGGCAAGGTGATCCAGGGCTTCGGCCCGAAGCAGGGCGGCGGCCAGAACGATGGCATCAACCTCGCGGTGCCGGAAGGCACGCCGATCAAGGCCGCCGAAGACGGCGTCGTCGCCTACGCGGGCAGCGAGCTGAAGGGCTACGGCAACCTGGTGCTGGTGCGCCATTCGAACGGCTTCGTCACCGCGTATGCGCACGCCAGCGAGCTGGCCGTGAAGAAGGGCGAGACCGTGAAGCGCGGCCAGGTCATCGGCAAGGCCGGGCAGACCGGCAATGTGGCAAGCCCGCAGCTCCACTTCGAGGTGCGCAAGGGCGCGACTCCGGTCGATCCGTCGCAGTATCTGACTGGCGGCTAAGAATCTCTCCGCTCATTCCCGCGTAAGCGGGAATCCAGAGCCGCGAGCTAAAGACGAAGAACTGGGTCTCCGCTGGAGTTTATCCCCGACGTAATCGGGGACGGGGACGAGCGGAAAAGAAGTCTCGATCGGACCTCGGTTTGACCTCCAAGGCCTGATCAGCGCGGGGCGGACGGCTCCTCGATTGGGACGCCGAGCCGCCCCGCGAGGTCTTTCATACGACTTCGATTAACATCTCGCCTTCGGCGAATGCGGCCACAAGCTCGCTGAGCATCGGCTCGAGGACCGCCCAGAGTTTTCCTGGCGTGGTGTTACCGAGTCTGATCCATAAGATTGGCGGTCCCGAAACGCCACTCTGTTGACGAATCACAAAGTCGGCATCCTTGGTGATGAGGATCGCTTTTCGAGCAAGCGCTTCTTCCCAAATGCGCATATCCGCCGCAGCGCCGAGATCGATGTTGTAGATGTGTACGGCTTCGTGGCCGACGCTCTTTAGCAGGCGGCCAAGGGCCGGCGGCAATTGTTCGTCAATCAGAAAGCGGGCCATCAGGCCGCCTTGACGACCCGATGATCGACGGCGTGCGCCGCATATGCGAATGCCGCGGCGATGTCCGCGCGGTCGAGATAAGGATAGTCACGAACGATCTCTTCCGGTGCGACGCCATGCGAGATCATATCGAGAATGTCACTGACGCGAACGCGTGTGCCCCGGATACATGGACGCCCGCCACATACCTCGGGATTGACTGTGATCCTGTCCGTTAGTGCCTTGCTTCCGGCCGCGGCGCCGGTATTACCGCTGACTTCTACACCGAGCTGATCCTTGGCAACACTGATGCGTCTTCGCTTGTGCGGAATCTTGCTGTAGTGAGCAAGAAAATTCCGAAACCCGAATTCGAGCTCTCGCCCGAGAACCGAGTCCAAGTCGACAGTGTCGAACCATTCGCTGAGCGCGCGCTCGGTTTCCCCGCCGTCCCGCCGGTCATACGAGCCCAAATATTGCTTAGCGCTAATCCCCGCATACCCGACGAACTTGCTTGGGCCAAAAAGCCAACGTCCGTTTTCCGTGCGCACCGCGTACCATGCCGGATGGCGGCTCATCCGCGCCGCCAGATCGGCGTGAACTTCGAGATCTCGCTGATATTGCTCGACGTTCTCGACGACCTGGGTGAATTTCGCCACCAATTCTTTTTTCGATCGCGCCGGCATGGCCCAAGTCTCCAATTGGGATGGAGCAAATATTACCTCTTTCAGCTAAAAAAGTAAATTGGGTGATCAGCGCGGGGCGGACGGCTCCTCGATAGGGACGCCGAGCCGCCCCGCGAGGTCTTGCACATACTGCCACGCGACGCGCCCGGATCGCGATCCGCGCGTCGTCGCCCATTCCAGCGCCTCGGCACGCAGCGTCTCCGGGTCGGCCGGGACGCGGTAGTGCTTCACGTAGCCCTGCACCATCTCCAGGAATTCGTCCTGGCTGCAGCGGTGGAAGCCGAGCCACAAGCCGAAACGGTCGGAGAGCGAGACGCGTTCCTCGACCGCCTCACCGGGATTGATCGCGGTCGAACGCTCGTTCTCCATCATCTCGCGCGGCATCAGGTGCCGGCGGTTCGATGTGGCGTAGAAGATGACGTTCTCGGGCCGCCCCTCGATGCCGCCTTCGAGCACCGCCTTGAGCGATTTGTAGGTCGTATCGTCGGCGTCGAAGGAGAGATCATCGCAGAAGATGATCGTGCGCACTTTCGCGCCGCGCAGCAGAGTCATCAGCTCGGGCAGGCTCTCGATGTCCTCGCGGTGGATCTCGATCAGCTTGAGCGGCCCGGCGGTGGATTTTGTGCGAACCGCGTTGATCGCCGCTTGGCACGCCTTTACCAGAGACGACTTGCCCATACCGCGCGCGCCCCAGAGCAGCGCATTGTTTGCCGGCAGGCCCTTGGCGAAACGCTCTGTATTGTCCATCAGAAGGTCGCGCACGCGGTCGATCCCGCGCAGCAGCGACATGTCGACTCGATTGACCTTGGGAACGGGCACCAGCCGCTTGCCGTCCGGATGCCAGACGAACGCATCGGCAATGGCAAGGTCGGGCGCCGCCTGGACGCGCGGGCTTAAACGTTCCAGCGCCTCGGCGATGCGCCGCAGCGTGTCGGTGAGGTCGTCTGCCGCAGGGGTCTTGGCGTCCATCAACAGCGTCCCAGATCAGGTGGCGGGAGGCTTAGCCCATGGGGGTTTCGCACCGCAAGGACAGCGTCGAATCGGACCTAACCCACTGCGACACGACGGCTTTCCGGCAACGTTGCAATTGGGGCATCCGCCGCTATAGTCCGCGCGGATTTTGACGGCCGGCCCGATACTTGACAGGAGTCGGGGCCCCTCCCATCCCCGTCACAGGAATTAAGAGGACCGCATGCTGATTTCGCCTGCCTACGCCCAATCGCCGTTCGGCGGCAGCACCGACATGCTGACGTCGTTGCTGCCGTTCGTCCTCATTTTCGTGATCATGTACTTCTTGATCCTGCGCCCGCAGCAGAAGCGGGTGAAGCAGCATGCCGAGATGGTGAAAAACGTGCGCAAGGGCGACACGGTGATCACCTCGGGCGGGCTGGTCGGCCGGGTCACCAAGGTGGTGGACGACGACCAGATCGAGGTCGAGGTGGCGGAGGGCGTGCGGGTGCGGCAGATGCGCTCGATGGTGAGCGACGTGCGCGCCAAGGGCGAGCCGGTCAAGGACGACGAAACCAAGAGCTGAGGGGCGCTGGGAGCGAACTCACATGCTCTATTTCTCGCGGTGGAAAGCGCTGGCGACGCTGCTGACGGCGCTGCTCGTGTGCCTGTTCGCCGTGCCGAACTTCTTTCCCGAAAAGACCGTCAAGTCATGGCCGGCGTGGGCGCAGCGCCACATGGTGCTCGGGCTCGATCTGCAGGGCGGTTCGCATATCCTGCTGGAGGTCGACCTTGCCGACGTGCGCAAGCAGAAGGTCGAGGCGGTGCGCGACGATGTGCGTCGCGTGCTGCGGGACGCGCGCGTCGGGTACACCGGCCTCGTGGCGCGCAACCTGACCGTTGAGGTGCGCATCCGCGAGGAAAGCGATTTCAACGCGGCGCTCACCAAACTGCGCGAACTGTCCCAGCCGCTCGGTGGTTTGCTCAGCGCGACCGGCCAGCGCTCGGTCGACATCACGGAGCCGGGCAACCGGGTCGTCCAGCTCACCATCACGCAGCCCGCGATCACCGAGCGCGTGCGCCAGGTGGTCGAGCAGGCCACGCAAATCCTGGAACGGCGCCTGAACGCGACCGGCACGGTCGAGCCGCTGATCCAGCGTCAAGGCGTCGACCGCATTCTGGTGCAGGTGCCGGGCGTCGACGATCCGGAGCGAATCATCGGAATTGTGAAAACTACTGCGAAGCTCACGTTCCGTATGGTCGATCAGTCGATGAGCGTGGAGCAGGCGCTCCAAGGCCGCACGCCGCCGGAATCGGAGATTCTCGATGGGACCGAAGGAGGACAGAAGTACCTCATCGAGAGGCGCGTCCTCGTTGCCGGCGAGGACCTCACCGACGCCCAGCCGGGATTTGACCAGCGCACCAGCGAGCCGATCGTCAGCTTCAAGTTCAACACCAATGGTGCGCGCCGCTTCGCGCAGGTGACGCAGGAGAACGTCGGGCGCCCGTTCGCCATCGTTCTCGACGACAAGGTGATCTCCGCGCCGGTGATCCGGGAGCCGATCCTCGGCGGCTCCGGCCAGATTTCCGGCAGCTTCACGGTGCAGCAGGCGAACGACCTCGCAGTGCTGCTGCGCGCCGGCGCGCTGCCGGCGCGGCTCACCCCGATCGAGCAACGTGTGGTCGGCGCCGGCCTTGGACAGGACTCGATCGTCAACGGCACGCGCGCGGCCTATCTTGGCGCTGTGCTGGTCGTGCTCTCGATGTTGCTGATCTATGGGAAGTTCGGGCTGATCGCGAATGTTGCGGTCGCGATCAATGTCGCGATGATCTTCGGCGTGCTGTCGCTGCTCAATGCGACGCTGACGTTGCCCGGCATCATCGGCATCGTGCTCACCATCGGTATCGCGGTCGATTCGAACGTGCTGATCTATGAGCGCATCCGTGAAGAGGTTCGCTCGGGCCGCACCGCGATCGCGGCGATCGATGCCGGATTCACGCGCGCGCTTGCGACCATTCTCGACTCCAACATCACCACTTTCATCGCCGCCGCGGTGCTGTTCTTCATCGGCACCGGTCCGGTGCGCGGCTTCGCGGTGACGCTCGGCATCGGAATTGTCACGACGGTGTTCACCGCGTTCACGCTGACGCGGCTTTTGGTGTCGTGGTGGGTGCGCTACGCACGGCCGCAGCGCCTGCAGATTTCGTGACGGAATCATAGATGCGCCTTTTCAACATACCCCTGGTCCGGATCGTCCCCGACGATACCAAGTTCGATTTCATGCAATTCCGCCGGATCAGCTTCCCGATCTCGGCGCTGCTGTCGATCGTGGCGATCGTCCTGTTCTTCCATCCCGGCCTCAATCTCGGCATCGATTTCCGCGGCGGCACGCTGATGGAAATCCAGACCAAGGCACCGGCCGACATCGCGCAGATGCGCACCACGTTGGGCGGCCTCGGGATCGGAGAGGTCCAGTTGCAAGGTTTTGGTGGTCCGCGTGACGTGCTGATTCGCGTCGCACAGCAACCCGGCGGCGAGCAGGCACAGCAGGCAGCGGTCGACAAGATCAAAGGCGCTCTCGGTGCGGACATCGAATACCGCCGCATCGAGGTGGTCGGCCCGCGCGTGTCCGGCGAGCTCCTGTCTTACGGCACGCTCGGCCTCATCACCGCCATCGGCGCGATCCTCATCTATCTCTGGTTCCGTTTCGAGTGGCAGTTCGCGCTCGGCGCCATGATCGCCAACGTGCACGATCTCGTGCTCACGCTCGGCTTCATGGCGGTGATGCAAGTCGATTTCGACCTCACCTCGATCGCGGCGCTGCTGACCATCCTGGGCTATTCGCTCAACGATACCGTCGTCATCTACGATCGTATCCGCGAGATGCTGCGGCGCTACAAGAAGCTGCCGATGACGGAGCTGTTGAACATCTCGATCAACTCGACGCTGTCGCGCTCGATCATCACGCATTTGACGGTGACGCTGGCGCTGCTCGCGCTGTTCCTGTTCGGCGGCCATGCCATCCACGGCTTCGTGACGACCATGATGTTCGGCGTGGTGCTGGTCGGCACCTACACCTCGGTGTTCATCGCGGCGCCGATCCTGATCTATCTTGGGGTCGGGACGGGCCGAAAGGAAGCAACGGAAACTTCGGACCAGGTGAGCACGAACGTCCGCTTCTCCGCGCGCGACGCGTGAGCCGCATGATCCCGAAAAGCTTGTCCTCGACGCCGATCGGGGATGGGTACCGGTTTTCGGGCCAGATCATGCGCAAATGAGCGCAGACGATTCGCACCTGCCGCAGCCCGCCGCGATCGATGCTTACGGCAAGGGCGGCTTTCGCTTTGCCGAAATGTCGCATCGCGGGTCGATCCTGTGCCTTCCGGTCGGAATCTGGGCATGGCCCATCGTCACGCCTGACGAGATCACGGAGGAGTCGCTGGCGCGCGTGTTCGGCTCGGGCGTGGAACTGTTCATGCTCGGCACCGGCAAGCAGCCCTGGTTCATGCCGGAAGGTCTGCGTTGGCGCTTTCGCGACGCGCGCATCGGACTTGAGGTGACGCCGACGGGCGCCGCGGTCCGCACCTACAACATCCTGTTCGGCGAGCGGCGCAAGGTCGGGGCCGCGCTGATCGCGGTGGACTGAGCGAGCCACTCCGCTACCTTGCGCGCGATGGACGAGAACGATCGTCATTGCGAGGCACTGGTCCGCGCGGGCGACAAGGATCGCTTTCTCGCGACGCTTTTTGCACCGGCCGACACGCGCGGGCCGCTGTTTGCGCTTTATGCCTTCAATGTCGAGATCGCGAGCGTTCGGGACCGCGCGCGCGAGCCGATGCCGGGTGAAATCCGCCTGCAATGGTGGCGCGACGTCATCAACGGCGAGCGCGCCGGCGAGGCAGCAGCCAACCCTGTGGCGGCGGCATTGACCGATACGGTCACGCGCTTCTCGTTGCCGAAACAGCGGCTGCTCGATCTGATCGAAGCTCATGCGTTCGACTTGTATGATGACCCAATGCCGACGCTTGAGGCGCTGGAAGGCTATGCCTGCCATACGTCGGCGGCTGTGTTCGACGTCGCGGCGCAAATCTGCGGTGGAGCCGCCGAGGAGGCGCACGCGCGCGCCGGTGTCGCGTACGGCATCACAGCATCGTTGCGTTCGTTCTCACTCAACGCATCGCGGCGGCAACTGTTCGTTCCCCTCGAAGTGCTGGATAGCTACACGACGCCGGACCACATCTTTGCAGGCCAGCCGTCATCCGGATTGGTCAATGCGCTCGGTATCCTGCGCAGTCGGGCGCGCGAAAGCTGGACAACTTTCGAAGCATTGCTGCCGCAGTTGCCGGTCGCGACCATGCCGGCATTCCTGCCCGTGGCCCTTGTGCCGGGCTACCTCTCGGCGATGGAGCAGCCCGGTTACGACCCGTTCAAGACGGCTGTGGAGATCCCTCAGTGGCGGCGTCAGTGGGCGCTGTGGCGGGCGGCGCGGCGCTATTCGCGGGCGATGCAAGGCTAGGGCCGACCGCCGCGCGCGCATCCTCGATCATCGCATGCGCGATCAGGTGCTCGCCCATGATCACCTTGCTGGCGCCGTGGCGCTCAAGGTGCGCCGTCTCCTCTTCGGAATGCGAGCGCGCGATGATGGGAAGGGTGGAGTTGATCGCGCGCGCCTGTTCGACGACCTGCCCGCCTTCGAAACCGTCCGGGACCGCGACCAGAAGGCAGCGCGCGGCCGGGTAGTTCGCGGCCCGCGCCAGCTCCGGATCCGCGGCGTTTCCAACAATTGCCTCGATGCCTTGCCGGCGCAGGCTTTCGACGATGTCCTCGTCGCTCTCGATGACCAGGAGGGGCACCTTGCCGGCTCTTAGATCGGCACCGACGACGGTGCCGACGCGCCCGTAGCCGACCAGCACCACGTGATCGCCTAATTTCGTGACAGGCACCGGCTCTCGCGTGGGTACCTCGGGCGGCCGTGGTTCCGCGGGCGTCGCTGTCGCCTCCGGCTTCGGCGGCTCCTGGTGCGCACGAATCCAATCCGCCGCGGCGAACAGGAACGGCGTCATGAGAATGGAAATGAGCGCCGCGGCAAGGACGAGATCGCGTCCCGCGGGCGGCAAAAGACTGAGCCCGACACCGAGCGCGACCAGGATGAAGGAGAACTCGCCCACCTGCGCGCGGCTTGCCGCGATCATCAGGGCGGTCGATTCCGGATAGCGGAAGAGCCGCATCATCCCGTAGGCAACGCCCGACTTCACGACGGTGACGATCAGAAGCGTGGCAAGGAGAGCAAACGGGTGGCTCATGATCACGGCCGGATTGAACAGCATTCCGACCGAGACGAAAAACAGCACCGCGAAGGCGTCGCGCAGCGGCAGGGTCTCCTGCGCGGCGCGCTGGCTGAGCGTGGATTCGCTCAGGATCATGCCGGCGAAGAAAGCGCCGAGCGCGAACGAGACCTCGAACAGCGTGGCGGCACCGTAGGCAACGCCGAGCGCGATCGCCAGCACCGCGAGGCGGAACAGCTCGCGCGAGCCGGTATGCGCGACGTAATGCAAGAGCCACGGAATGACGCGGCGCCCGACCAGCCACATCAAGGCGAGGAAGGCCGCAAACTTGCCCAACGTGATCGCGAGCGGCAGCGCCACGGTCGAGAAGTCCAGGCCGCGAAGGCCCTGGCTCAGGTCGCCCAGCGCCGGCACAAAGACGAGCACCAGCACCATCGCGAGGTCCTCGACGACCAGCCAACCGACGGCGATGCGGCCGCGCTCGGTGTCGAGCAGGCGCCGCTCCTGCAAGGAGCGTAGCACCACCACGGTGCTGGCGACCGACAGGGCAAGGCCGAAAATGAGGCCGGCGCCGAGCGACCAGCCGAGCAGATGCGCAAGGCCCGCTCCGAGCGCGGACGCAACAATGATCTGCACCAGCGCGCCGGGCACCGCGATCGCGCGGACCGACAGCAGCTCCTCGAGCGAGAATTGCAGGCCGACGCCGAACATCAGCAGGATGACGCCGATTTCGGAAAGCTCATTGGCGATGGTCTGGTCGGCAACGAAGCCGGGCGTGAATGGCCCGATCACCACCCCGGCAAGCAAATAGCCGACCAGCGGAGAGGCCTTCAGACGGTGCGCGATCGCGCCGAACGCAAAGGCGAGCACGATGCCGACGACGATCGTCGAAAGAAGCGGGGTATGAACCTGCATCGCGGCTCCTGGTCGGACCGCTCAATTCATACACGCACGCGGCCGGAAGTCAGAACGTAAATCGGTCGCGCAGATTGCGCCGGTCCGCGATGATCCGCGCGACAATGCGTCGCTCGGCCTCGCTGGCGATCAGCATGTCGAGCTGGTCGAGCTGGTTCATCGCGATGAGTTGCAGGATCTCGATGCGGATCGACCCGTCGGCGTGGCGCGGCAGGGCGGCGACAAGCTGAATGCGCTCCGGCGCCTTGTCGCGGCCGATCTGCGCAACCATGAAGTCATGGATCGCCTGTTCGTCGGCGTTCGGCTTGCCCTCGATGAAGGCATAAAGACCGGTTCCGACGCGGCGGTCGGGAAACGCCAGCACCACCACATCCTGCACCTGGGGGTGGCTTTTCAGGCGTGACGCGATCAGCGGGGCATCGGTGGCGAGCCGCGGGCCGCCGCCCTCGCGGTCGGTGAAGCGGAACAGGCCGCGCGTTACCCAGATGTAGACGCGCTTGCCGGTCGCCATCCAGACGAGCGTCAGCCAGCTCTTGCGCGCCAGGATGCGCCGCTCGGTCGCGGTGAGTGCCTCCGGCACGTAGCTGCGCTTGTGTTTCAGGTAATGGCGCAGGTCCTCATAGGCGGCGAGCCGGAAGAAATGGCTGCGGCGGCGCGGCTGTGCCGAAAGCTGGAAGTCGGTGAGGTAGGCGCGCCCGTCGGCGCCGCGCAGCCAGTTCTGTTCCTTGGCGAGATCGTTGTGGCAGAAGCCCGCAGTGTGCAGCTTGCGCAACACCGCGCGTGCCGAGCGGAAATAGGCACGGTCACCAACGGGGCGCGCGATATGCAGCGGCACGCCGTCGATCCAGCGCCGCACCAGCACGCGCTTGCCGGCAAAATAGAGCAGCGGTGCGATGCCGAGCGGTCCAACGATGGTGAGTGCGCGCTCCTCGCGCGCGAGGAAATTGCGCGCAAAGAGAAACGTCCACCACGGCACCTGATCGATCCGCCGTACGACCGCGTCGACGTCGCCATCTGGGCCGCGGTAGGTGCCGCGCTCGACGATCGAAAAAATATCGCGCTTGAGCACGACCATGCGGCGCCAGCGATCGCCAAGCTCGGTGGGGGCCGCATCGTGGCCGCCGTGCGCCTCGGCGCCGGCCCGCATGCTGTCGGTCGACATCTACTCGGCCGCCGCCGGAAAGGCGTCGCCGGCCATCCAGCGGTCGAGGTCGGCGAGTGCACGCTCACTCAGCGCGCGCTTCTTCGCGATCGTCTTGGCGGGGCCGCGCAGGCGTTCGCCGTCGGGTCCGCGCGTCGGCACCCGGGTGAGCGGCGGGAACAGCCCGAAGTTCACGTTCATCGGCTGGAAGGAGCGCGGGCCCGCATCGATCGTCTCGATATGGCCGCCAGTGATGTGTCCGAGCAGCGCGCCATGCGCCGTGGTCGGCGGCGGCAACGAGGTGGGTTCGCCGAGGCGCTCGGCGGCGGCAAAGCGGCCGGCGAGTCCTCCAATCGCGGCGGACTCCACATAGCCCTCGCATCCGGTGATCTGGCCGGCAAAGCGCAGGCGCGGCGCAGCCTTCAGGCGTAGCGTGGTGTCGAGCAGTTTCGGCGAGTTGACGAATGTGTTGCGATGAACGCCGCCAAGGCGCGCAAACTCCGCCTTCTCCAGTCCCGGAATGGTGCGGAAGATGCGCATCTGCTCGGCATGCTTCAGCTTGGTCTGGAAACCGACCATGTTGAACAGCGTGCCGAGCTTGTTGTCCTGCCGCAGCTGCACGACCGCGTAGGCCTTCACGTCGGGCTGGTGCGAGCTGGTGAGCCCAAACGGCTTCATCGGGCCGTGGCGCAGCGTCTCACGGCCGCGCTCTGCCATCACCTCGACCGGCAGACAGCCGTCGAAATAGGGCGTGCTCGCTTCCCACTCATGGAACGATGTCTTGTCGCCGGCGAGCAAGGCGTCGACGAAGGCGTCGTACTGGGCGCGGGTCAGCGGGCAATTGATGTAGTCGGCGCCGGAGCCGCCCGGACCCGTCTTGTCGTAGCGCGACTGAAACCACGCAACCGACATGTCGATCGAATCGCGATGCACGATCGGCGCGATCGCATCGAAGAAGGCGAGCGAGTCCTCTCCGGTCAGCCGCCGGATGGCATCGGCAAGCGCGGGTGAGGTGAGGGGCCCGGTTGCGAGAATGACCGAATCCCATTCGTCGGGCGGCAGCCCAATCTCCTCGCGCCTGATCTCGACCAGTGGGTGGCGCTCCAGCGCGTCCGTCACCGCGGCTGAGAAGCCGTCGCGGTCGACCGCGAGCGCGCCGCCGGCAGGCACCTGGTGCGCATCGCCGCAGCGCATGATGAGCGAGCCGAGGCGGCGCATCTCCTCGTGAAGCAGGCCGATCGCGTTGGTTTCGCGCTCGTCGGAACGGAAGGAGTTCGAGCAGACGAGCTCGGCGAGCGCCTCGGTTTTATGTGCGGCGGTGGACTGCACGGGCCGCATCTCGTGCAGCACGACCGGTATGCCGCGGCTCGCGATCTGCCATGCGGCTTCGGAGCCCGCCAAGCCGCCGCCGATGATGTGGATCGGTTGCATTCGCACGGTGGTCATTTAAAACGTGACCCCTGTCAACCCGGCGCAATGCGCCGCTCCGGGCGAAATTCGGGGCTTTCGTGCGCGCAGCGTTTCTCGCTGTTTTCGGTCTGATCTCGATGGGCACGCCGAGCGTGGCCCTGGAACTTGATTCCGACGTCGTCCGGATCCTGGAGCAGCTCGCGCTGCCGGTGCCGGATCCTGCCAATCCGGTCGTCTGCCACGGCTTCGGCTGCGCCTATCGCACGCCGATCCTGCTGCGCAACGCCGACAAGGCGCAGATCAAGAAGCTGTTCGGGCCGGCGGCTGCGAAATCAGCCGATGCCGAGCGCAAAGCGCTCGCCGCCACTATGGCGTGGTTCGAGAAGCGGGTCGCCGCCGAAGCCGGCACGGCGAGCGCGAAGGCGCGCGCGGGGCTTGGTCACGCCGGCGATCGCTCGCAATTCGACTGCCTCGACAAGACCAGCAATACGGTCGGCGTGCTGGCGATCGTGGCGGAGATGGGTCTTCTGCGTCACCATGTGATCGATGTGCCGGAATCGCGCGGCTTCATCATCGGGGGCTTGCCGCACACCACCGCGGTCGTGCGCGAGCGCAAGAGCGGCCAGAAGTGGGCGGTCGACGGCTGGACCCACAACAACGGCGAACTGCCGGACGTGCTGCCGCTGGAGCAGTGGCGCGCCCAGAGCTGAAAACGAAAACGCCCGCTTGCGCGGGCGTCTTCGTAGATTGGATTGCGGTGGCGTTAGTCGGCGCGTGCGTTGACCCACGCGACGCGGCCGATCTCCGAGCGCGAGACACCGATATCGGCGAGTTCGCGATCGCTGAGGCGTGCCAGTTCGCGCACGCTCTCATTGTAGCGCCACCATGCCCGGACCAGCCGGACAAAACGGGAAATCAGCATGGGGCTCTCCTTTCAGGGACCGGATAAGCCGGCCTTCGAATAGAGATATAGGCGGAACTCGCCCGTACCGGCATGCCTCTATGCTGCGCTGCAGCTAATCCAAAAATGCATAACTCCGCGCGTTAGCGGTCGAGTCCGAAACGTGCGGCCTGGCGAATCATGCTTCGATTCAGCCCGATATCGCTCAAACCACGGCCGTCGAGGGCGGCCAACTCGCGAACCGAGGCGCGATATCGCCGCCATTCGCCGAAAGCCCGGATCAAATTGGTGATAAACATGGCATAGCTCCTAATGATTTTCGCCGCATCTTAGGGTGAGGCGGCCTCTCCTCATTGGTCGATATTGCATCGCAATAAGTTCAAAAGAAGTAAAAAATCCACATTTTCCCAAGATGTCGGGGAGGTGCGCGTTTCATCAAATGGCCAAGAGCGAGCGTTTGAGTACAGTGCCGCCGCCAAGGAGCCAAAGATGCACCGATTGATCGCCGCGTTGATGCTGGGGCTTGCACCCGCCATGGCCCAAGGGGCCGACGTGAAAATTCTCACCACCGGCGCCATGAAGGCCGTGGTGCTCGAGCTGGTGCCGCAGTTCGAAAAGGAAACCGGCCACAAGGCCGTGGTCGACAACGACACGGCAGGCGGCGTCACGCGGCGCATCGAAGGCGGCGAGGCGGTCGACCTGGTGGTGAATACACCGGGCGGCCTCAACGGCCTCGCCGAAAAGGGCAAGGTGGTGCGCGACAGCCGCGCGAACGTGGCGCGCGTCGGCGTCGGCGTGGTGGTGAAGGAGGGCGCTGCGGTACCCGATGTGAGCTCGGTCGATGCGTTCAAGCGCGCGCTCGTGGCGGCGAAAACCGTCGCCTACATCGATCCGGCGTCCGGCGGGTCGAGCGGCATCTATCTCACGGGCCTGTTCGACAAGCTCGGGATTGCGGCAGAGATCAAGCCAAAGGCGAAGCTGAAGCAGGGCGGCTATGTGGCCGATCTGATCGCGAGTGGCGAAGCCGAGCTTGGCCTGCACCAGATCAGCGAGATCCTTCCCGTGAAGGGCGTGAAGCTTGCTGGCCCCTTGCCGGCCGAAATCCAGAACTACACCACCTATGCGGCCGCGGTGAGCGCAGATGCCAAGCAGCCTGAGGCGGCGCGCGCTCTGATCAAGCTGCTCACCGGACCGGAGGTAGACAGCGTGCTCAAGGCGCGTGGGATGGAGCGCCCGCCGTCGTGAACCGGCTAGTGGTCCGATTCTAACATTCGCATCCCCTTTGCGGCGGGCTCTCTTGCGAATGTTAGAATCAAAGGACCACTAGCAAGTATTACGTGCTAGTGGAGCTTTGGATTTGACATTCGCTTCGCGAGCCCGCGGCTGGGTGGGTAGCGAATGTCAAATCCGCTCCACTAGTAACGAACGCCGACTAAGTGGGGCGCGTGTCGGAAACCAAGAGGGCGAATGTGACGGCGTCCGAGCTTCCTGCGATCCCGGTTCGTGACGTTCGCGATGGCGGACCCCTGCGCCACGCCATTGAAGCGCGCGAGGTCGGACGTGCGTTGCGCGACGACTGCCTCTCGTGGCTTCCGCCCGCGGTTCGGCACGCGATGCCGATGCTCGATGCCATTACGCGGCGCTGGCTGATGCGTTCGCAGTCGCTCTATGTCGGCGAGATCGCCGCGATCTCGTCCACACTCGGTTTCTCGGGAATCTGGTTCCTCAACGGCTCCTATCAGTGGGGCTGCACCGCGCGGGCGCGCGATGACGACGCACCGTGGCTTGTGCGCACGCTCGACTGGCCGTTCCCCGGGTTGGGCCGCCATGTCGAGGTTGCCCGGATGGCAGGGCCGGCGGGCGAATTCTACAGCGCGACGTGGCCAGGTTTTGTTGGTGTCCTGACCGGCATGGCGCCGGCGCGGTTTGCCGCCTCGATCAACCAGGCACCGATGTGGCGGCGAACGCGCAAGCCCTGGCTCCGGCCCATCGACATGATGGCAAACGCGGCGACCACATGGCCGGTCCGGCACATGCCACCCGATCAGCTGCTGCGGCACGTCTTCGAAACCGCGCGGGATTTTGCAACCGCGCGGCGTCTCCTCGAGACGACGCCGATCGCGCGGCCGGTGATCTATACCCTCGCGGGCTGCAAGGCGGGTGAGCGTTGCGTGATCGAGCGCACGGTTGATGGGTTTAACACGCGCACTGACGACACCAGCGCGGCGAACGACTGGCTCATGCGGCGTGAGGGCTGGGAAGGCCGCATCGGTGCGGACGTCATTTTCACCTGCAGCCACGACGAGGCTGGCGCCAATAGCCAGGGCCGTCACACGGCGCTCACGTCGTGGGACGTCCCGTTCACCGGCGCGTTCGACTGGGTCGTTGCGCCGGTGCTCAATCGCTACACGCGGATGGCCATCGAGACGTGCGCGGCGCGGGGCATCCTGCGCGTCGTTGGCTACGAGAGCCTGCCGGGTTTTGAGCTGCCGCAACCGGCCACGCAGATGCGTGAGATCGCTCCGTCACCGGCCGACAATCGCGCGCCCGCATTGGCATCCTGACGCGCCGCGCGATCAGGTCGCGTCGGGATCCACCACGGTCATCCCCCGCTGCAGCAGCACGTGGCGCACCCACAAGGTGCTGACGAATTCCACGATTCCCGTGGCGATCAGCATGGCCAGCGCATTCAGCTGGAAGCCGGACAGCGTCACGTTGCCGATAATCCAAAGCACGCCGATGATGATACCCGTCATCACCGGAGCGATCGCGAGCACCGCGCCGACAATTCCGGCCGCGCGCACCCGCAGCGCGGTGTCGAGCAGCAGCCAGAGCTGAATCGTGATGTAACCGAGCGAAAGCCAGCCGGGCAAACTCCAGATCCAGGTCTGGTCCGGTACGTAACCGGCCATGTACTTGAAGAACAGAAAGGCCAGCAGCGAAACGCTGAGCGTCAGGAAGATGCTCGCCCACTCGGTTGAGATGCGACGCCGTGCCGGCCTGACCATCCAATCCTCCAATGCACCGATCCGGTTCCGGATCGGCGCATTGGAGGTTAGCGCATTTTGGTCCCGCCGCCATCGCGACGCGGCATCGCACGGCGGGCTATGCGCGGTCCTTGCGTCGGCCGGGGAACAGCGATGCCGGGAAGTCCGCCGCGTAACGATGCTCCCGCGCCACCGGCTCGTAGAAGCGCGGGCGGTCGCTCGGATCCGGCTCGACCACCTTGCGATAGAGATGCCAGGTGGCGTGACCGAGAATGGGAATGACGACCGCCAGTCCGAAGAAGGCAGGCAGCGAGCCGATCAGCAGCAGCGCCGCCACGATGACGCCCCACATCGCCATGGTGACCGGGTTTGCCAGCACCGCGCGCACCGAGGTCAGGATCGCGGTCGCCAAGCCGACATCGCGGTCGAGCAGCAGCGGAAACGAGACCACCGTGAGGGTCAGCACCACGACGGCAAACAGGAAGCCGACGAAGTTGCCGACGATCGCGAGCGTCCAGCCTTCGGGGGTCGTGAACACCTGCCTGATGAAGTCCGGCATCGAGGCCGCGGGCGCGTAGCCGAAGGTCGCCACATAGATCGCCTGCGCGACCGCGATCCAGGTCAGGAAGATCGCAACCAGTATCAACCCGAGCAGGGTGATCGCGCCGAGCGAGGGCGAGCGGCGGATGTCGAGCGCGTGCTTCCAGGAGACATCGAGGCCTTCTTCACGCCGCCGGCTCATTTCATAGAGCCCGAGCGCGGCGAGCGGACCGATCAGCGCAAAACCCGCGGCGAGCGGGAAGAGGAGGGGCAGCACATTGGCGCCGAGTACCAGGCGCGCCAGCACGAACCCGACCACCGGATAGATCAGGCAGAGAAACACCGCGTGACTCGGCATCGCGAGGAAATCGTCGAAGCCGCGCGCGAGCGCATCCTTGAGATCCGCGAAGCCAATTGTCCGGATTTGCGGCTGCGCCTGGCTGAGGCCCCCGCCGCCGATCACATGAGAATGCGCCATGCCTTTCCTCCTTCGGCTCAAGGCCGCGAGGTGACTGGCTCCCCCCAACTCCGGTCACGAACACACGACCTGCGTTGGCGAACTATAGCCTATTTGCGGGTGCCTGTTCTCACGATTTCTCGATGAGTTTCAGGCAAGCAAATCGGTGTACTGCGGATGCCTGTCGATGAAGTCGGCGACAAACGGACAGCGCGGCACGACCTTCAGGCCCTGCGCGCGCACGCTTTGCAACACGCCGTGCATCATCTGCGAGCCGATGCCGCGGCCGCGCAAGGCGGCCGGGACCTCGGTGTGCGTGAACGTCATCACGCCGTCGGCAAGCCGGTAGAAGGCAAGCGCCATCCCGCCCGCAACATCCATCTCGAAGCGGTGAAGGCCGGAATTCTGGCGGACGTGACCCATCGGCAGCGATCCTGTCACGCATGCCGAAATAGTCATTGGCGGTCCCGCGCGCCATGGCTAGGGTCCAATGGTCGAAGCCGCGTTCAGCCGCTCCGTTTCCGACCTGTCGAGGGACCTGACATGAAGACCATCGCCTATCTGCTGGGTGCTCTGCTCATCGTGGTGGCGGTGATCTATCTGACGGTGCCCGCCGACTCGCTGCCTTCTTTCTTCCCCGGCCATGAAGTGGGCCTCGCACGCACGCGCATGAAGCACGGGCTCGCCGCGGGCGCGGTCGGGGTTATTCTGCTGGTGGTCGGCTGGGTGCTGGGACGGCGCTAGGCCACAAGTGCTTTCGAGGCGCGGCAGAACGCGATCGCATCGAGCACCTGCTCGCGCGAGAACGGCTTGCGCAGGCAGCAGGTCGCACCGAACTCCATCGCCGTTTGGAAGAAGTCGTTGTCGACGAAGCCGCTGCCGGCCGCGTAGCCCGACATGGCGATGATCGGCACGCGCGGCGCGTTCTTGCGGAACACCTTGATGGTTTCGAGCCCGTTCATCTCGGGCATGAAGATATCGACGATGATGAAGTCGAAGGTGAAGGCCTCGATCGCCTCGACGGCCACATGGCCGCTCTCGGCCACGATGACGCGATAGCCGCTCTGTCGGAGCAGGGCCGCGAGCGCTTCGCGCACCGGCTGTTCGTCGTCCACCACCAGGATGCGATCCAATTGGCCCTCCTTCGCCGCAGGCGGCGAAGTGTCAAACGCACGACGCGCGGGTCATCCACGACCCGTGGAACCGAGACATTTCGTTGAATCACGACAGAGTGAATCGGTCCAGCGGAATTAGTCATTGCGGTGCAGCATTGGTGCATACTGAATCGCCCTCCGCTGGGTGGCGCAGGAGTAACTCATGGCCAAGCTCACGCTCTATCACGCCTCGCCCTCGCGCTCGTCCATCGCGCTCTGGATGCTGGAAGAGTTGGGCGAGCCCTATGAGGTGCACCTCCTGAGCTTCTCCAAAGGCGAGAACCGCGCGCCGGACTATCTCGCGATCAATCCGATGGGGAAGGTGCCGGCGCTCAAGCACGGCGACACCGTCATCACCGAAGTCGCCGCGATCTGCACCTACCTGGCCGACGAGTTTCCTGCCGCGAAGCTCAATGTGCCGATCGGCACGCCGAAGCGCGGCGTTTATCTCAAATGGCTGTTCTTCGGGCCCGGCTGCATCGAGCCGGCGGTGACCGACCGCGCGGCGCCGCGCAAGGAGGAGGCGCGCCGTGGCATGCTCGGCTATGGGGATTTCGACACCACGATGAACACGGTGGCGGCGGCGGTCGAGAAGGGGCCCTGGCTGATGGGCGAGCAATTCACGGCTGCTGATGTTGTTGTGGGCTCGCACATCCGCTGGGGCACGATCTTCAAGATGATCCCGGAGCGCCCCGAGTTCACCGCCTATGCGGCCCGGATCGCCGCGCGCCCCGCCGCGCAGCGCGCCGAGGCGAAGGACCAGGAGTACGCGGCGCGGTCGGCAGCTTAAAGCAGGTCCTCGGCGAGGAGCCGGGGCGCGTTCGCCCCGGCATTTCGTTTTGCGCTAGCGGCCGACGTAATGGGCCGTCTGCGATGTCCGGCTCGTGCAAGCAAGATCCTTGCACTGGTTCAGCCCGACGATCACGGCGCCAAGCGCCGGGACGGCGAGGATTGCGAGCGTGATGATCCATATGCGGATCACGACCACGAGCGCGGCGTTCGTTTCTTTTTGTTGACGCAACTTGCTCATCTGCACCTCGCTCATTCGGCCGTCGTCGGGTCGATCCGCTCGTTCACGCGCGCGATCACGTCAGCCGGAAATCCGGCTTCCTTGGCGTGCTGGCGAATGAGCTCTTCGCTCGGCGCACGATAGACGCAGAAGATCTTGTCCGGCGTGACGTAGCTCTGCACCCACTGAATATTGGGCCCGAGCTTGCGCAGAACGGTGCAGGACGTCTGCGATGCGGCCTGCAGCTTGGCGCCGTCAAGCGATCCGACGCCGGGCATATTTCTTTCGATGATAAATTCAGGCATTGGAGTATCTCCTTTTTTCAGAATGTTCGCCCGTCCCGGCGGAGACGCCGCCAGGAACGAGCGGATGCCGCCAGATAGATCAGCAGGCTTGCGCGATCTTGGCTCGCAGCGCGGAGAATTGGTCAGCAGCGCAGGATGGGGTCACGATCCCGCGAGCGCGGCGTCAGCCGGGCGCGGGGTCTAGCTGCGCGGCTCGTGCCGCCACTCGCGCGGCGTCATGTCGAAGCGCGCGCGGAACGCCTTGTTGAAATGGGACAGGTCGTTGAAGCCCCAATTGTAGGCGATATCGGAGATATTGACGGTCCGCTGATTGGGATCGCGCAACGCGGCCGCGCACCCATCGAGCCTGTTCTCGCGCACCCAGCGGCCGAACGTCTGGCCGGTCTGCTTGAACCGCCAGTGCAAGGTTCTCAACGACATGCTGAGCCCGTCTGCCGCCCGTTGTGGCGACAAATCGGCCTCATGCAGATGTTGGCGGCAGAAGGCGAGGATCGCTTCCATTTGCAATTCCGGCTGCAGGCGATCGGGCTCGGCATCTTCGGCGCTTGCCAGAGCGATCAGATTGCAGAGGTTCTCGCTCAGCACGGACATCGCCGGCTCGCTCAGCAGCGAGCCCGGGTCGGTGAGCGTCATCACGTGGTGCCGGGCCAGTTCGGCGAACGGCGAGTCTGCGGCAAGCTGGTGATGCATACGCCGCTTGAGCCAGGGCGCGCGCCGCTCGATCATCGCGCGGGGCAGCACTGCGATGGCGCGCCGCCCGCCATGCATCGACCGAAACGGCTGCCGGCCGTCATAAACGCCGATGTCGTTCGCGTTGAACGTGAAAATCTCATCGTTCATCGACGAGACGGTTTGGCCGGCGAGTTGCAGGTAGATCGAATAGTGATCTGACGGGCTCGCTTCGATCTGTCGCTGGCTGCGTGCGATCTGGTACGAGGTTGATTCCGACATGGCAAAACGCAGTGGCCCTGCGTTGCGCGCCGTGATGCGCGCCGAGAACTGCTCGGGCATCGTCTCGACCGAAATCCCGAACACGGCGCTGCACACACTCTCGCGCCAATACGCGACCTTCTCGCGCGCGGCAGCCGTGCCGGGAGTCAAAATATCGACTTGCGCTGCGGATGCGGGTGCGCCCGACGCCTGCGTTTGCCCTGTTGCGCTCTCGATCATATTGTTTGCGCTCTCGCCCTGCTCGCTCAATCGGACTGCATTTTGGCGGTGCGGATGTATCCGCTTAGTCGGGAAAAAGCAGCAACGGGTTCGGGCAATTCTTCGTGAGCGCAGGACTGGGAAATCAATTTCCTTAATGAGAGATTGCGCATTCGCTGATGGAGGACGTGTGTTGATCCCTGACCGCGACACCAACGATACAAACGGGACATATGGCAACGGCACGCTGCCGCTCCGCATCCGCTCGCGCATGATCGACAACATCAACGGCCTTTCGATGCATGTGCTGGAGGCCGGGTTTGAGACAGCCGGACGACCCTGCATTCTGCTGCTGCATGGATTTCCCGAGCTTGCCTACAGCTGGCGCAAGATCATGCTGCCGCTGGCGAGTGCAGGATTTCATGTCGTCGCGCCGGATCAGCGCGGCTATGGGCAAACGACCGGATGGGACGCCGATTACGACGGTGACGTCGATTCATTCCGGATCGTGAACCTGGTGCGGGACACGCTCGGGCTGATCTCGGCACTGAGCTACCGCTCCGTCGCGGCCGTCATCGGACACGATTTCGGCTCGCCGGTCGCGGCGAATTGCGCGTTGATCCGGCCGGATGTGTTTCGCAAAGTCGCACTGATGAGCGCGCCCTACGCCGGACCGCCGTCGATAGCGGCGGGTGAAGTAACCGACCCGCGCTCCAGCCCGTCGCGCGGCGCAATCTTCGACGAGCTCGGGAGACTCGAACGGCCGCGCAAGCATTACCAACGCTACTACCAGTCGCGCGAGGCGAACGAAGACATGTGGCGCGCGCCGCAAGGCCTGCGCGCCTTCCTGCGCGGCTACTATCATTTCAAGAGCGCGGACTGGACAGCCAACCGCCCGGTCCGGCTCGCAGGGTTCACCGCGACCGACCTCGCCAAAATGCCGACCTACTATGTGATGGATCGCGACAAGGGCATGGCCGAGACGGTTGCGGATGAGATGCCCTCGGCCGCCGAGATCGCGGCATGCCGCTGGCTTACCGAGGACGAGCTGGCGGTCTATGCGGCGGAGTTCGGCCGCACCGGATTTCAAGGCGGGCTGCAGTGGTACCGTTGCACGGACTCGAGGCGGCAGCTCGCCGAGCTCGAAATTTTCTCCGGCCGCACCATCGACGTGCCGGCCTGCTTCATTGCCGGCAAGAGCGACTGGGGCGTCTATCAGTTTCCCGGCGCGTTCGAGCGCATGCCGAAGGTGTGCGGAGAATGGCGCGGCGCGCATCTGATTGACGGGGCAGGGCACTGGGTGCAGCAGGAGCAGCCCGACGAGGTGACGCGGCTGCTGCTCGACTTCCTGCGCGACTAGTCTAGCGCCTACGCGGCGCGGCTCTCCGTCAACGCGGTCCCGAACGCCTCGAACAGCTTGCGGTTCACCGGATTGGTCCGCGCCTCGTACTCGGCGTGCCACTGGACGCCGAGCGCGAAGCCCGGCGCGCCGTCGACGCGGATCGCCTCGATGGTGCCGTCCTCGGCGATGCCCTCGACCACGATGCGTTTGCCCGGCAGGTCGATGCCCTGGCCGTGCAGCGAGTTCACGCGGATCGTGTCGCAGCCGAGAATCTTCGCGAATGCGCCATCGGGAATGAGCTTCACCTCGTGGCGGTCGGCGAACACCACGGTCGGATCGGGATGGATCTCGCCGTTCTCGAGCCGCGGCATACGGTGGTTGATGCGGCCGGGCAGCTCGCGGATTTCCGGGTGCAGCGAGCAGCCGAACGCAACGCTCATTTCCTGGAAGCCGCGGCAGATGCCGAAGAGCGGCACGCCGCGTTCGACGCAGGCCTCGACCAGCGCGAGCGCCAGCGCATCGCGATTGTGATCGTAGGGCTCGTGTTTCGGATGCTCTTCGAGCCCGAAGCGGGTGGGGTGCACGTTGGCACGCGCGCCGGTGAGCAGGATGCCGTCGACCGCGTCGAGCAGCGCGCCGATGTCGGTGATCTCCGGGGTGCCGGCGAACATCAGCGGCAGCGCGCCGGTCACATCCGCGACGGCGCGCAGATTGCGCTCGCCGACCAGCTGTGCGGGAAAGCGGTTTTCGACGACGTGCACGTTGCCGATGATGCCGACGACCGGTTTGCGCTTTGCGTTCACATTCATGCCGGCGCTTATCTAATCGAGCCGGCAAGGCGCGGCAATGCTGCCGGTTCACCGCGTCGGGATCGTGAGCCGCAAGCCCGGGGCGGGAGCAGAGCGCGCCGCATCGTATCCCGGCGTGCTCGAATAGGGCGTGATTGGATCGCCGGTGATGGCGCCGGGCGTAATGTACGAATTCGGCGGCAGCACCAGCGGCGGCAGGATGGGCTGGATGAGCGGCTTGAAATCGGCCGGCGGCGGGTCGGACGATTTGGACTGCGCGAGCGCCGGGGGCGCGGCGAGGAGCGCCGCGCCGATGAGCATCGCTGTCCGGAGCATTTCGCCCTCCGAGGATCGCCGCGACGCTACGCGCGATCGGCGGCACTGCCAATCCTCTTCTTGCCGGGCGCCGCCGCCCGATAGCGCTCCAGCATCTTGGCGAAGCTGGTGTTGAGCGCGGCCTCGATCTTCGGGTCGCCTTCGAGCCGCGCCATCAGCATGGCGGCGGCCTCGAGCGTGGAGAGCCCGTCGCGGCGCGGCTCGCGTCGCAGCTTGCCGTAGCGCGACGGACGCTCGCGCGCGAGCAGCACGCGGCGGCATTTGAGCATCCACGGATTGCGCCACCACATCGCCTTGGCCTGGCTCCAGGTGCCGTCGAGCAGGATGATGCCCTCGATATCGTGCAGCGCCGCATCCTGGTCGGGCATCGCTGCACCCTTGCCGGTGACCACCGCGATGTCGCGGCCTCCCCCGAGCGCTTCCGCCTTGAGCGAACCGAGATAGAGGATCGCCCAGCGCTTCGGATCGGCCTCGCGGCCGAGGATCTTCGAGAGCGACGGCCACGAGAGGCCGATCTTGAAATGCGCGTTTTTGAAATGCCGCGCGGCGAGCCGTGCTGAGCCGAGCAGGCGGTCCTGCTCCTGCGGGTGCTGCAGGATGAGGAGTTCGACGTGATTGTCGAACGGCGTGACGAGATCGCAGACGCACAGCGCCGCCGGCTTGAGGCAATGCGGGCAGTCCGATGCCGCGGAGGCTTGGGTCGGTGTGTCGTTGCTCATTCGTTCATTGTAAGCCAACGCTCCGCCGCCCGTTGAGGAGGGGGCGGGTGCCCCTTTATCTGTTTCCGCTCCCCGAAAAAGTGAGGGGAGCAGAGCGCCGACAGGCGCTGGTGCGGAAGCGCCGCACCCGTGGTCCGCCTCGCGGTAGGACCCATCTCGGGATCGCCCGAGATGAGGGCCGGATCGCC
>JBAVXH010000323.1:0-41180 GCA_049698215.1 Xanthobacteraceae bacterium
CGCACCCGCTGCGCGGCGCTCCAGCCGGCGTTGAGCCGGTCAGCCGAGGTTACCGCCAGCAGTCCGACGTCGCGGCGGTCCTCGCCCATCAGGCCGACCGCTTCGATCGCCTCCGGCGCGACCGCGCCCGTGTAGGCGACGACCACCTGGCAGTTCGGACCGGGTTTTCGCATCCAGTAGGCGCCGTCGATGATCGCCTGCCGCAGCTCCGGGGTGACGCTGCGCTTGATCTGCTCGATCGGGCGGGTGGAAAGGCGGAGATAAACCGAGCCGCCGGTCTCGTCGCGCAGCCAGTTGCGCTCCGACGGCGCGCCCTCGCCATCCTTCTGGATGTAGTCGAACGACCACGCCATGATGACGGCAAGCTCATCCACATAGGCAGGCTCGAACGCCGCAAGGCCGTCCTGCGCCATGCCGATCAGGGGGGAGCCGATCGACTGGTGCGCGCCGCCTTCGCCCGCCAGCGTGATGCCGGAGGGCGTCGCGACCAGGATGAAGCGCGCCTCCTGATAACAGGCGTAGTTCAAGGCATCGAGGCCGCGCGCGATGAACGGGTCGTAGAGCGTGCCGATCGGGAACAGCCGCTCGCCGTTGATGGAGTGCGAGAGCCCGAGCGCGGAGAGCGCGATGAACAGGTTGTTCTCCGCGATGCCGAGCTCGATGTGCTGCCCGGTCGGGGCGAATTCCCAGTTGAAGGTCGAGGCGATGCGCTCACTCTTGAACGTGTCGGCCATCTTCTCGCGCGCGAAAAGATTACGGCGGTTCACCCACGGGCCGAGGTTAGTGGAGACGGTCACGTCCGGCGATGTGGTGACGATGCGCTTGACGAAATCCGAATTGCCGCGCCCGAGTTCGTTGAGCAACGCGCCGAACCCGAATTGCGTCGACATGGTGGGCTGGATCGAGATCGACAGCTCGCTTGGCACCTCGACGGGGGGCGCGACATAGCGGCGTGGCTCCTTTGTGGCGAACGGGACGCGATCGAGGAAGGCCTGTAGCTTGTTTGCGGGTGTTTTCAGCCCTTCGAACTTGTCCCATTCGTGTCCGACCCGAACGCCCATCGAGTCGCGCAGCTGGTCCATCTGCGCCGGCGTCATCATGCCGGCGTGATTGTCCTTGTGACCGGCGAGCGCCAGCCCCGAGCCCTTGATGGTGTAGCAGATGAAGCAGGTCGGCCGGTCGTGCTGCGCGGCGGCATCGAATGCCTCGATCAGCGAGGGCAGGTCGTGCCCGCCGAGATTGCCCATCAGGCGCGCCAGCTCTTCGTCGGAGCGCTTGTCGAGTAGCCGCGACACCGGACCCTGGTCGCCGAGGTCGTTCATCAGGCGCTTGCGCCAGGCCGCGCCGCCCTGGAACGTGAGCGCGGAATAGAGCTGGTTCGGGCAACTGTTGATCCAGGTGCGCAGCGCCTCGCCGCCCGGCTCCTTGAACGCGACCTCCTGCAGCGAGCCGTGCTTGACGATCACCACGTCCCAGCCGAACGCCTTGAACAGCGCCTCGTAGCGCGACCACAGGCCTTCGCGGATCACCGCGTCGAGGCTCTGGCGATTGTAGTCGATCACCCACCAGCAATTGCGCAGGCCCTGTTTCCAGCCCTCCAGCATAGCCTCGAAAATGTTGCCTTCGTCCATCTCGGCGTCGCCGACGAGCGCAATCATGCGGCCTTCCGGCTTGTCGGTCGGGAAGTGCGAGCGCACGTAGTCCTGCACCAGCGAGGAGAACAGCGTCTGCGCGACACCGAGGCCCACCGAGCCGGTCGAGAAGTCGACGTCGTCGGTATCCTTGGTGCGCGAGGGATAGCTCTGCGCGCCCTTGTAGCCGCGGAAGGCTTCGAGCTTCTCGCGCGTCTGCTTGCCGAGCAGATACTGGATGGCGTGAAAGTTCGGCGACGCGTGCGGCTTGACGGCAACGCGATCCTGCGGGCGCAGCGCATGGAAATAGAGCGCCGTCATGATCGCGGCGAGCGAGGCGGAGGAGGCCTGATGGCCGCCGACTTTCAGTCCGTCGGTGTTCTCGCGGATGTGATTGGCGTGATGGATGGTCCAGCTCGAGAGCCAGAGTACTTTTTTCTCAAGTTCACCCAAAATGCCGAGTTCCGCCTCCGACATGGCCTTGCCTGACTGGACTTTCGCCATCGGTACCGCGTTTCCTTCTTTGCCGGCGTATTATGGACGGAAATGGGACGTGCCGGTAAGCCGCGTTGACGCGGGAGCGGCAAAAATCGTTGAGTGGTGAGGAATCGGCGCAGCGGACCGCCGAGGAACTGCGGCAACGGAGGGCGGCCCGGTGCTGAGCGACTACATCGTGCTGGGCCTGATCGGCTTTGCGGCGCAGCTCATCGACGGCGCGCTCGGCATGGCGTTCGGCGTGATCTCGACCAGCACAATGCTGGCGATGGGATTGCCGCCGGCGCAGGCGAGCGCAATCGTGCATACCGCCGAGATCTTCACCACCGGGGCGTCAGCCGGTTCGCACATCTGGCATCGGAATGTGGACTGGCGGCTGGTGGTGCGGCTCGGTATCGCGGGCGTGCTCGGCGCCGTCCTCGGCGCGTGGGTCCTGTCCAATATCGACGCAAGCGCGGCGCGGCCATTCATCGCAGTCTATCTGGCGCTCGTCGGCATCTTCATCCTGTTCAAGGCATGGCGCGGCATACCCGCGCGCGATGCGCCGACACCGTGGGTCGGTCCGATCGGGTTCGTGGCGGGCTTTCTCGATGCCAGCGGCGGTGGCGGCTGGGGACCTGTCGCGACCTCGACGCTGATCGGCTCAGGTCATGCCCCGCGCACGACCGTTGGCTCGGTCAATACCACCGAATTCTTCGTCACTATCGCGGCCGCGACGACATTCTTCGTCGAGCTCGGCGCCTCGCCCTGGCGAGAACTGCTCGCACTGATCATCGGTGGGGTTCTCGCGGCGCCGCTTGGCGGGTGGGCGGTGAAGTACATTCCTGCCCGCGTCCTGATGGTTGCGGTTGGATGCCTCGTGCTCGCGCTTTCGCTCTGGCAGATCGCGCGGGCGATGAAGTTCGTTTAGTCCTCAAGCCCTCATGGTGAGGAGCCGCGCGAAGCGCGGCGTCTCGAACCATGGCCCGGAGCGCGTTGCCATCCTTCGAGACACCGCCTTCGGCGGCTCCTCAGGATGAGGAGCGCCGCTAATCCACGATCGCCTGATAGACCAGCGCGTTGATCACCTGCCGGTAGTGCCAGCGGATCGGCCCCGGCGAGTGCGCCATGAACACCACCGCAAGCTCCTCCTTCGGGTCGGCCCACCAGCCGGTGCCGCTTGCGCCCGGCCACGAGAAATCGCCGACCGACCCCATCACGCGCCCGCGCCCGGCTTCGACGCGCACGGACAGCCCGAGGCCGAAGCCGTAATCCTGTCGCGTCGCGTCGGTGTTGGCCATCAGGTTCTTCACCTCCGGCCCGAGCTGGTTGGTCAGCATGTATTCGGCGGTCTTGCGGCCGAGGATGCGCGCCTCGCCGTACGCGCCCTTGTTGAGCAGCGCGAGCGCGAAGCGCATGTAGTCGGGCACGGTGGAGGACAGGCATCCGCCCCCGCATTCGAACTTCAGCTTCTCGGTCAGCACCGGATTGACGATCTGCGCCGCGCCGGTGTCGGGGTCGGTCGCCAGCGCCTTGGCGTAACGCGCGGCCTTCTCGGGCGGGATGTAGAACGCCGTGTCGGTCATGCCGAGGGGCTTGAAGACGTTCTGCGCGAAGTACTCGCTGAGCTTTTGTCCCGACACCTTCTCGACCACCTGGCCGAGCACGTCGAGGCCGAAGCCGTAGTCCCATACCATGCCGGGCTGGTGCAGGAGCGGCAACGTCGCGAGCTTATCCATGAATTCCGCGCCGCTCATGGCCGCGCCGGCCGTTGAGCTGCTGCCGGGATAGAGTTTGTGCACGGCGGTGCTGCCGCGACCGCCGTAGATCAGCCCGGAGGTGTGCATCATCAGATGGCGCAGCGTGATCGGCTGCTTGGCCGGCACCTTGCCGGTGATCGTCTCGCCCTTCGCGTCGAGCTCGGCGACTTCCATGCTGGCGTATTTCGGAAAGTACTTCGCCAGCGGATCGTCGATCAGCACCTGACCACGCTCGGCAAGCTGCAGCGCCGCGAGCGCGACCATCGGTTTGGTCATCGACGCGATGTTGAAGATCGTGTCCTTGGTCATCGCGACGCCGGCCGCCTTGTCGCGGAAGCCGAACGCCTCGTAGTAGACGAGCTTGCCGCGCCGCGCGACCGCGATCACGGCGCCGGGCAGGCGGCCTTTCTCGATGTCGGCGTTGATGAGCTTGGCGATCGCGGCGAGCCGCTCGGAGGACATGCCGACATCTTCAGCCTTGCCGCGCGGGAGCGGATCGCCGTTCTGCCCAATCGCGGCGGCTGCATTCACGGTGGTGCTGACGGATTGCTTCATGGTTTGAGCATAGACCGGAGAAGAAAGAATTGCCGCGGTAATTGCGGCCGCTCCTACGCGGGTCATCATGCACTGCCTCCCTGCGGCGCCTCTTGGGGCGGCGCCTGATGCGGAGACATTACCAGATCGCGCGAACTTTCAAGCTGGTCTAAGTGCGCCTCCGAACCTTATGCTGAGGAGCGTCGCAACAGCGACGCGTCTCAAAGCATGGCCAAACACACCAGCCTCCCCAAGGGCGCGCAGTCTCCCCGGGTGGCGGGCACCCACGTCGTGGTAGGATAGGCCATGTCCCAATCGCAAGCGCACACCGACTCAAGCCTTCACTGGAACCCTTTCTTATCAACCAGGCTTCCATTATCGTGCCGCGCCAAAGTCTCAAGGCGCGAATGGGCTATGGATAAAACAACGAAAGGCGCTTGGCTTCTCGCTCAGTCAAAGAGCCTCGATGCCGTAACAGGAGCGGGCGCCGCTAGATTAGAAAACGTCTCCTATGCGGGGCGGATCGGTCGACTTTACAATTTGCTCCGTCGCAATGTTGCTGATGATCCAAACCCGACCATCGATGCGGAGACGGTCAGGCGCATATGTCAGCTCAATAATATCGACCGACCATCGCGGGAAACCGGCCTGAAGGTTCTTTCTGACGCGGGCCGAATTGACGTCGCCAGTAACGAAGCGGTTAGCGTCCTGGGCGCGACTACCAAGGCAGTGCTTGAAGTTACAGCGGACATTTTCTCAGAAGCAAATCCCACTAGAGACGAGGAAGCCGTCCTCGAACTGTCCGAAAAGGTGGCTGAGAAGCCGGTAGGGCGCAAAGAAGCAACCCAATTTGTCGGCGATCTATATCGCATCCCTGCGGCAGGCGCGTCCTCGCTGATCGACCTTTGCAAGAGCACCGCGATTATCGATGAAGCCGCCGATCGCGATCGGACAATCTTGTTCAACTCCAACACATTTCGCGACGGACAGTACGCTAGGAAAACGTTGCTTATTCTTGAGGGGCTAACAGCAACCGAGCAAGCAACACTCAGCGAGGTGCAGGAAAAGCTGCGGGTTAACGGCGCACTATACGACGCTGATGTGAGAACCATTCTCGGTGATGACCTTTATAGGCGTCTGGTCAGTGTCGGCCTATTCGACCGTATGGAGGTTAGCAATCGGACGGAAGCTGTCGGATACATAACCTCGCCCAATGACTTCCAGAAATTCGGTCGGCCATTTGAAGACGACCCAATCGACGATGCGAAGGCGTTGCTTGCTTCTTTGACGTATGGGCGGACCCGCAGCGATATGTATCGCGGGCAGATCACTCTCCCCACCGCATTGCTTCGAGCTTTGATTGCTGGTCGAGAAGTTGGTGGCCAATACGGCGTGCAAGCCATTGGCGAAGATTATCGCGAACTAGAGGCTCGCCAAGTAGTGAAGGTCACGCCAGTCCGAGGTCGCTCTGACCGATACACATTCCACCTGTTGAAAAAGGATGTTGGCGAATTGGCGCTCACAATCGTGCGTGGTGGAGCAGCTGCGCAGGAAGCAGTCCTTCTGGACGGATCCGCGGCGACCGCGTTTAAAGGTCCGCACACAGTCCGAACCGAAGTACGGGCAAAGAACAGTGTCCCTGACAAGCGCTTTGTCGCTGACGCGCTCGATCGTCTCCGAAGCGGAGGTTGATATGGCCCGAACTGGCGCAGACCTTGAGGAGCTTGTCCGAGCATATTTTGCGCGGCAAGGTTTCTTCGCCCTAAGGAGCGTTGCCTACCGGTTTGAAGATGAGGACGTGACTGATATTGACGCATGGCTATACGGCCGACCGTCTGCGAGTATTCGAACCCGGACCATCGTCGATATCAAAGACAAAAAATCGCCTAAAGCATTCGAGCGTATCTTGTGGGCACGCGGAATGCAGCTCGCCTTGGGGTGCGATAGGGCGATAGTGGCTACGACCGATGGTGGTTCAAAAATCGTCGCCTTCGCACACCAACAGAAAGTCTCACTTCTTTCCAAGGATTTTCTTGCCCGGCTCCAAAGCAAACTCGACACGAGTGAGCGAATGACGCTGGAGCAATTTATGGACAATATTCGAATATATAAAGATCACAAGCAGGACGGCGACTGGATAAAACGGATAGCTGATGCTAAATCGGCACTTATAAGCCTTCAAGGTTACCCTGCATTTAACAAAGCGATTGCTGCTTTCAGTTTTTTCGCCGAACGTGCCCAGACGCGGCCGCACAACAAGGAGCAAGCTCTGCGCGGTGCGTACCTGACAGCGGCGCTCGCCTGCGTCGCTCTAGATAGCGCTCTTGAACGTATAGTTTACGAGGATCATGGGGCACGATACCGCACCATCGCCGATGGCGTTACCTACGGTGACGCTGGAGACGCGCGGGTTCAGAACAGCATAAATACGGTGCTCGAAGTTATAGCAAAGGGAGTAGACAACGGGCGCGTAGTCGCGAGACAGGCTAGAGAAGCCTTATCAAAGATGTTTGAAAACGTTCGGGCTGATATCATCGCGGAGCACTTTGTGAAGGAGCATAACGCTGGTGCACTCGTTACCGTAGCGAGGGAGTTGGATGATCGTGCACATGCGATAAATCCCGCCAAGATTCAGTCCCTCAGCCTAGAAGCCAAATCCGTATTGGGCGTGTTCGCTGATTTTGTCCAAGCGAAGCGGTCTGTCTTGTTAAACGGCAAATTACCGGAAGCAAGAAATGAAGTTTTGAAAGCCGCGTCAGACGTGACAGCGGAACGAAAGCCTGCATCAGAGATGGCAGCGGAGCAAAATCCGACTTCGGACACTTTGATGAAGCAAGAACCGTCGTCAGACACCACGACGGAGCAAAGCCCCGACCGCGACCAAGGCAAATTGCTATAATCCGCCAGCGAGTAGGGCCCTCGTCGGCGTCCCGTGGCGCGTCTCCGCCCCCGACGCGTGGCTATCCCCCCTCACGGCGCCAGCAGCACCTGTCTGCACCCCGCCGGCAGGTCCGTCATCGTCAGCGGCGGTTTCGGCTTCGGCGGCTCCTTCGGCGGCGGCGGATTGAGGATCGAGGGCTGGAACCAGTAGTCGAGATCCTTGCCGCAGCCTTCGGCATCAGAGGGCGCGTCCTGTTCCTTGCAGTCCGGGCTGCCGGCCGGGCAGCTCATGCGCACGTGGAAATGATAGTTGTGCCCCCACCACGGGCGCGAAAGGTGAGAAAGTTCATCGCTTGTCGTCTGCACGCATGATCTCGGCCGCCTCGTTTTCCGTCAGCCTCGTCTGCAAGAGCTGGTCGAAAGACCAACCCTTTTTCTCGATGAAGTACGTCGTCAGCAACCGGTAGCGCGGGTAGCTGCCATATTTGATCCTCATCGGGGTATCGTCAGGCCGGTCGCCAAGCGCGTCCCGCAATTGCTCGAACGTCTCCCGGTTTTCTATGGCGACATAGTCGGGCAGTCCCTCCCATACCCATCGAGGCACGTGCAGGCGGTTGAGGCCGATATGCTCCCAAGCAATGATATGAGTGAGTTCGTGTCCGCACAGATAGGCCAATGTGCGCGGCGGCGTGCCGACATATCCCCAATGGATGACCCGGCCGGCGTCAAAGTCTGCGCCGCTCAAAAAGGCATGACCGCCAAAACCGTAATACCAGGCGAAGCCCCAGGCATCGGGATGTGGAATAAAGAACAAGCGCTGTCGCCAGGGCTCGTTGGTCACATAGAGCCGGTACTGACGACTCTTGGCTTTGAGCGGGGACCGATCCAGCAATCTTTCGCAGTCACGGAGAAATCTCTCTCCGCCATCACGCGGTATAGGCCGGTCCGAGGCAACGATGATCTTCCCGGAGCCGACCGTGAACGCAAAAAGCGTATCCGGAAAAGTGATCAGGGTACCGAGCAACAACGCGACGGTAGCCAGAGCCGCGGTGGCCCATAGGAGTATTCGCTTGATCGCCCGCAACAAGATGTCCTCCATGGCCCGCAGAGGCCAATCCCAATACATGCGGCGCAAAGGTGACAAGGCGCTGCAGGACCGGCCTGTATTACATCACCCTCACGGCGCCACCAGCACCTGCCTGCACCCCGCCGGCAAGTCCGCCATCGTCAGCGGCGGTTTCGGCTTCGGCGGCTCCTTGGGCGGCGGCGGGTTGAGCACGCCCGGCGAGAACCAGTAGTCGAGATCCTTGCCGCAGCCTTCCGCGTCAGAGGGCGCGTCCTGTTCCTTGCAGTCCGGGCTGCCGGGCGGGCAGCCGATGCGCACGTGGAAATGATAATTGTGCCCCCACCATGGGCGCACCTTGTGCAGGAAGGTGCGGTCCGTGCCGGCCTCGCGGCACAGCGCCTTCTTGATCGCCGCGTTGACGAAGATGCGCTCGACCTTCGGGTCCTCGGCCGCCGCCTTGATCACCGCGAAATGGCCGCGCGTCCAGATCTTCGGATCGACGTCCTTCTTGTCCTCGGCGACCACGTCGGTCGCGGACATCTCCTCGCGCTCCTCGCGTGAAAGCTGAGTCTTCGGCATCGGGGTCAGCCAGATGTCCGCATCGAGCCCGACTTGATGACTTGTATGTCCGGTGAGCATCGGTCCGCCGCGCGCCTGCGCCATGTCGCCGACCAGGAGGCCGGGCCAGCCCGACACCTTGGGCGCCTTGTCGGCGAGGCGCTCCATAAAGGCGATGAGCTCGGGGTGTCCCCAGTTGCGTTGGCGCGACAGCCGCATCACCTGCCAGGTCTTGCCGTTGATCGGTAGCGCAACACCGCCGGCAAGGCAGCCCTTGGTGTAGAAGCCGATCGAGCGCGCCGCCATGTCCTTGGTGGCGACAGGCTTGCGGGCGAACAGCTCCTTGGCGGGATTTTTCGGATCGTCCGGTTTTGCGAGCGGCGGCAGCGGTTTCGGATCGACGGTACCCTTATCCTGTGCGTTGGCGGGAACAGCCGCAAACAGGGCGAGGAGAAGCAAGAGCGCGCGTCCGGTCATCGATCCGTTCATGCCCATGTGAGTCGGCCCGTATTCAGGTAGTCAGCTTTTCGGGTGAATTTCCAGAGTTAACGCGCTTCGCCCTTTACCAAAAAAACGCAACGTTGCTGCGCAAGTTCGCCGCGCGAGGCAGAACAGTGCCCATGCGTCGCGTCGCGATTTTGCTTTTCGCCATCGTTGCGGTTCTCGCCTGCGTCCGTGCGGCATCCGCGGGCGTAGTCGTGCACATCGACAAGTCCGCGCAGCGCATGATGGTCGCGGTGGATGGGCGGCCGGCCTACATGTGGCCGGTTTCAACCGGCCGCGGCAGCTTCGGAACGCCCGCCGGCCGCTTCCGCCCGCGCTGGATGGCGCGCAGCTGGTTCTCCACCCGCTACTACGGCTCGCCGATGCCGTACTCGATCTTCTTCCACAAGGGCTACGCGATCCACGGCACGTATCACATCTCGCGCCTCGGCGGGCCTGCGTCGCACGGCTGCGTGCGGCTGCATCCCGGCAACGCCGCGACGCTGTTCATGCTGGTCCGCCGCTACGGTATGGCCAACACGACGATCGCGATTTCGGGGGCCACGCCGGGAATCTACGGCAAGCGACGTGCGCGTTACGCGCACGGGTATTGAGGCGCGCTCCCCTCATGCCCGCGAAAGCGGGCATCCAGAGCCAAGAACTGGGTCCCCGCTTTCGCGGGGACGAGCGGAGAGGAGGAAGGCGCTACTCGATCACGATCTCGCCGGTCATGCCGAGCTGCGCGTGGGTCTTGCCGTCCTTCGCGACGATCCCGCAACGCAAGTCGGCGATGCGTCCGGCCGCGATCGGCACGAACCACCATTCGGCGGCATGGCCCGGGTACACCTCGATCTCGCGGATCGCGCCCTTGAACTCGGCGAGCGTGACCGTCTTGCCCTCGCGCGCTTGAGTCACCTGGACCTTGCGGGTGAAGACCATTCCCGAGAAGGCATCCGAGGTGAAGTAGTGCGGGTCGTCGCTCGGGTTGCGCAGGATCAGCTTGTAGAGCTTGCCGGTCTCGAATCTGATTTCGCGCGGCACGAACGCGTGCTCGCCCGGCTTGCCCAGATCGACCGTCACCTCGACCGCCGTCTGCTTGGAGAGGTCGCCGGCGCTCCAGAGCGCGGTCGGCAGGGCGACCGTGGCACCAAAGGCTGCGGCGGCAAGCAGGGTCCTCGGTTGGATTTCTCGAACTATCGTCATGACTTACGCCCCCATGAAACAGGTCCTTGACCTGCTATTGCGAATTATTTGCAAAACAGAGAGGTGGTGGGAAGGTGCCGGATTGCCGCAGTGCCGGGGGGGCCGCGCCTGGCTGCCCTCCAACTGGCGTGCCGCGGCTACGGAACCGCCGCGTCGCGGCGCTGTTAGCGAACCAAGGGAGGGGAGAACACAAAAGGAGCTCACCATGGCCATGGCCGCAGAACAACGCGAAACCGCCTCGCTTATCGGCAGCGACAAGGTCGAAGGCACCAACGTCTATCGCTCGAATGGCGACAACATCGGCTCGATCGAGCGCATCATGATCGACAAGCTGTCCGGCAAGGTCGCCTATGCGGTGATGAGCTTTGGCGGCTTCCTCGGGATCGGGCACGAGCACTATCCGGTGCCCTGGTCGCTGCTCACCTACAACACCACGCTCGGCGGCTACGAGGTGAACATCTCCGAGCAGCAGCTCAAGGGCGCACCGAGCTACGCCAATGACAACGACTGGGACTGGGAAGACCGCAAGCGCGCCCAGCAGGTCTACGACTACTACCGCGTGCCGCCGTATTGGATGTGAGGCCGGGTCGTCGCGCTCGCCACAAACCGCCCCGTCCGGATTTCCGGCTGGGGCGGTTTTCATGTTAGGCGGCAGGCTCACGCCGGAGCCTGCGGATGCGCGCTTATCTTTCCGAGAACTGGAACCAGATTCTCGACGGGCTGCTGTTCGGGCTCGGCGTGCTCGCGATCTATCTCGGCGCAGTTCTTACCGGCGCGATCATCCGCTCGCTCGGGGGCGCGGGCAGCAAGGGCCTTACGATCCTCGGGCGGTACGCCACCGGCTGGTTCGACTACGTGCGCGGCGACGACCGCAATACCATCAACATCACGCTCAACATCGTGGTGGACAATCACCTGAAGTTCGACACCATCGTGTCCGACCGGCGCATCTGGAATGTCTGGCCGAACCAGTATCGCATCTACCTGATCCGCCGCGCCGCGAAGCTGACCACGGTCGACAATCCGGTCATCGTGTTTCCGCCAGCTGTGCAGACGCCCAGGCGCGGCATCGGCGAGCGCATCACCGACATGCTGGCGAGCGTAACCGTCGTCGAAAACGGGCGCAGCCAGCGCATCCGGCTGGTGCGCGAGGACGACTACCGGGCGACCTACGCGCCGCTGATCAGCCTCATCAGCGAGAAGCGCACCAACGACGACTCGATCGATCTCGCGCTGGGGCGGCCGATGGAGGAGCATCGCTTTGTCATCGCGCTCACCTTCGAGCAGCTCAACATGCGGCGCGCGCGCCACCTGCGCGCGATGGTGATGCTTGAGTCGATGCTGCTGAATCTCCCCGAGCACACGCCGAATGTCGATTTCGAGGAGCACAAGACGCGCTACTGCACCCTGCTGGCGATCAAGCACGAATACCGCGTGCACCCGGAGCGCTTCGGGATCGTGAAGGTCTGGCGCCCGAAACGCCCGCACGCCGCAGACCTTGCGTCGATCGTGCCGGACGCCGCGCTCGCGGCGCGCGGCTAGGGCATGATCCCGAAAAGTGGATACCGGTTTCGGACAAGATCATGCCCAAACAAAAAAAGTTCAGCGCGCCGCCAGAGGCTTCAATCCCGCCTTGGTGATAACGGCTGCGGCTTCCGCAGAGGAGAGGAAGCGCAACAGCGCGACCGCCGCATCCGGCTGCTGTGAGCCCTTCGGCAGGACGCCGACGAAAAAAGTCGGCGGCTGAATCCCGGCCGGCACCGTGCCGACGAAGTCCGTGCCCGCGACATGGATCAGTTCGGCGACCTGCTGGAAGCCGATCTCCGCCTCGCCGCGCGCGACGACCGCCGCCACCGGCTCGCCCGATGGCGGGCCGCGCACCTTGCGTGTCTTGCCGGCGATCTCGTCCGCGACGCCAAGCTTCTTGAAGCCGACGGTCGACAGATAAGTGCCGCTTGAACTGTCCGAATACGCGATCGATTTCGCGGCGAGCAGCGCCTTCCGCAAGCCCTCGACCGTGCTGATGTCGGGCTTGGGCTGGCCTGCCCGCACCACCATGCCGATGAAGGACTCGGCCAGCGGCACGCGGCTATTCGGCTGCGTCAGGCCACGCTGGTCGAGAATGTCGGTGCCGTGTCCATCCATGATCAGGACGTCCGCCTGCTCGCCGCGTCCCAGCCGCGTCGGGATCGCCTCTGGTGAGTCGCCGAGCGATGGTCCGCGCGTGGTGACGAGCTTGTGGCCGGTCGATTTCTCGAACGCGGGTCCGAGCTGCGCATATACGTTAAAGAAACCGGCCGAGATCATCACCTTGATGTCGGCGGCGGCGGCGGCGCTGGCGGCAAAAATGGCAATCAGCAAGGCGAGCAGATGAAAGATGGATCGCGACATGGTTCGGCTCCGGCGGCAGCAGGATCGCAGTGTCCGACAGGCGCCAGGGCGCGTCCAGTGCGCCATCGGTAATCCGAGCGAGCCCGCGATGACCGGCATTCGCGCGTGGGTTATGCTCTTTTGGCGACGGGGTTGCTCAATGATGCGCGTCATGTTCGCGTTCGCCGTCATCTGGTCGACCACCATTCCGGCGGTGGGGCCATCGGCTGCCCAAACTTGCGACGGCATTCAGGTCGATGTTGGCGAAACCGATCGCCGCTGTCTGCGGCCCGGCAGCGGGCAGGCCTTTCGTGACTGCCCCGAATGCCCCGAGATGGTCGTCGCCCCGGCTGGCCGGTTCACAATGGGCGCTCCGCCGCACGAGGAAGTCTACAGCGAGCGCGACCGCGAAGTGCAGGTCGAGGTGACGATCGCGACGCCGCTCGCGGTGGGGCGCCATACCGTGACGCGCGGCGAGTTCGCGGCGTTCGTCGCGGCCACACGCCGCCCTGTGGAGGGTGGCTGCGCCGGCTGGATCGAGGCGATGTGGAACAGGGATCCGCAGCGCAGCTGGCGTTCGCCGGGCTTCCCGCAAGGCGACGATCACCCGGTCGTGTGCATCAGCTGGACTGACGCGCAGGCTTACGTCGCCTGGCTTTCCTCGCGCACCGGCAAGCCCTACCGGCTCCTGTCGGAAACTGGGCGGGAATACGTCGCGCGCGCGGGCTCGACGACGCCCTTCTGGTGGGGCGCGACGATCTCGACCGATCAGGCCAACTACGACGGCAACGTCACCTATGGCGGCGGCACCAGAGGCGAGCGGCGCAAGGGAACGGTGGCGGTGATAAGCTTCGGCCCCAATCCGTGGGGCCTTACCAACGTCCACGGCAACGTCTGGGAATGGACCGAGGACTGCTGGAACGCCACCAACGTCGGCAATCCTGCGGACGGCAGCGCGCGGCGAAATGGGGACTGCGCTCTGCGCGTGCTACGCGGCGCCTCGTGGAACAACTACCCGCACACGCTGCGCTCCGCGCGCCGCGAGCGGGAGCCGGAGGGGCTGCGCCAGAACAATATCGGTTTTCGGGTTGCGCGAAGCTTGTCAAAGGCGCGCTGAGGCGCCAGTTCGCAGCCGGGAATCGATGGCGTGGTGCGGTCTCACCAATGATCCGCATCCTGCTCCGGCGCCTGAACGGATCAAGTTTTTGCCGCCGAATCCAAGCTTCTCGGATCGGCTCTCAGGTCGAAGGAAGGGCCCACTTTGGCGGCCAGTTCCTTCTTGAGAATGAACTCCGGATGTCCTGCTACTTTCAGCCAAAGCCGCAGCAGGCCAGCTTTCCAGATCGCATAGCTGATATATGAGAGTTTACCTCCCATCACCGATAGATCGCCGACACGAGCATGCCGCCACCCCTGCACCGCGAGCCAGGGCAACCGAATAAGTATGATCAGCAGGGGGTAAAGTTTCTGTGGTTCGCGCGTTGCACGTACCTTTTTCAACAAGATGTCGAACAGCCATCGTGGTGGGCGCCAGAGTATCAAAAGATAAAGCAATAGATTGGCGAAGGTGGGTTTGAGCTTGCAATAGTTTGCGCTGATCTCTTCGATGTCCAGTCCATGCTCAATCATCTGCTGCTCGAGGACCGTATTTGGAATGACTCTCAAAGAAAAGATGTTAAGCTGATAGGGTCGCGACATCCGATACAGCAATTCCAGCGTATCGACCACGTCTTGACGCGTTTCGACGGGGTTGTCGACAATGATGTCATACGACGGATTGACGTGATACCGGGCAAATTTTGAAATCGTGTTGACCGCTGCTTCAACCTTGTCGAGCGGAGTTGGCCGTTTATAGAATTTCAGAATGCGATCGCTTCCGCTTTGTATTCCCATCCGCACGCGATACATGCCGGCCCAGGTCAGGAGTTGCAGCTTATCTTCGCGGACATAATTGGGTATCACGCCGAATACAGCGAACGGCAGATTAAGTTCGTTCCGCCATGTTTTCGCAAATTCCTCGATTTCCGTCGTCTTGATGGCCATGAAGCTGTCGTCGTGAAACAAAACGTTTTGGATATGGCCATGGATGGACTTTGCGTGCTTAACCTCCTCGACCGCATATTTGGCGCTCGGGTGACGCACTCTTGCGTAGTTTTTGTCATTCGCGATGAATTTCGTGTTTCCGCAGAAAGTGCAATGCAACGGGCAGCCGATTGACCAAACCGTCGTGTAAGACAAGCCGTTCATCCTGAGATAGTCCCGTATTGTCACGGGGACGAAGCCACGCTCGGGCTTGTAGATGAATTCGCCGGTTCCGTATTTGGCGAACGGCAGCGTCTCCATCTCTTCAGCCGTCATGAGCGGCCGAAAAGCATTTTTTCGGACCTCGCCGTCGGTCTTGAACCAGAAATTTCGAACGCCGCGGTAATCTTCACCTCTCCGGAAAAGGTCATAAAACTCCTCAAACGCAAACTCGCCCTCACCCGTGCAAATTGCGTCGACATCGGCGGCAATTGCGTCTTCCGGATAGATGATTGGGTGAATGCCTCCCCAGATCAGAAAGGGTTTGCGCGAAATCTCGCGGACTCGCGTAGCGATCGACTTCGTCAGCCTGGAATACCCGGTCATGCTGGAGAACGCGACGATGTCGGCATCGACCAGTCCAGCCGCAATTTCATTGATGCGATCTGGATTGAAGCCGTCGATGTCTCCAAAGGTGCGGGTTATGGATTTGATGGGCGACGTCCGGCCGACATCTGTCGACACATAATGAACGGCGGTATCCGGGTTCAGCCGCTCGATGTAGGCGGCGATTTTGCGGAATCCGTAACAGGTGAAGCCGTCCTCCAGCCCTACCAGCTTGATCTTCATGGCGGCCTCATACTCCGGCACCAGGTATTCGTCGCCCAGCGTTTAGCTCATAGGCGGCCTTGCCCCCGTCATCGATGGCCGAATTCTCCGGGTGTTGCGATAACAATGCCGTTCCCCGACCGGTGGCCAACCGGACACGTCGCGCGCATTGTCTCGGGCCGCCTTCGGCAGGTTGCGCCCTGGCGTCCTCGGCACCACCGGTCTCTCCTTGGCGAACGCGAGATGCTAGGCGAAAGAGAGTTCGATCACAATCTCACACATCGACCTTCAGCGCCGCAATAAACGCCTCCTGCGGAATGTCGACCTTCGCTCATGTGATGTCGACCCTCTCGGTACTTTCGCGCCCTCGTGCCTGTTCATCGCGGTTGGGTGGATTCAGGTTGCCATGCGCCCCACGTACACCGCAGCACCCCGCGGGACCAGCTTCGCACCGGGCGGTATGACCGAGCCGTTGTTCGCGATGATCTCCTCGCCGACCCGCAGGTCGCGGACATGCAGTTCTGCTGAAAGCGCCCTTTCATATTGAGCCGCGTCGAGCATGACGATCGCTGCCGTCTCGTTGCTCGCGCGCAATCTCGCATCCGCGTCCAGCTCGCCTCGATAGGTGGCCATAACAGACGTCTCGCCGCTGGAGAAATTCGGATCATCGTCCGACGTCTTCCGATAGAACAACACCGGGCTTGGGTCGTCCGAAAGCTGCATCTTCTTTACGAACCCGAAGCTTGTCACGAGATCGGTCTCGGAAGCCGAATCGATCTTGAAGTCTGCGTCCAGTTCCTCACGGACCTCGCGCCGCAGCGCCTCCACGAGCGCTTCGCGTGCCTTCACTTTCCCGCCTGGGGCATGGAAGTAGGTGACGTCGTCCTTCACGTATCTTTTCGGGATGACGAAGACGTGCTTTCCCTTGAAGGTCAGGAATATTGAAACCGTAACCACCTGTTCCTGTCTCAACAGATGGGCGACGCTCGCACTCGCGCGCTCGTTCTCGCCCCACTTGACCTTGAAGTATCGCTCGAACACCGTATACAATGTAGCCTTCTCGCCCTTGCCTGCTCCAATCAGCAAGACCGGCGCCAGCGTCGAGTTGTTCTTGGGAAAGAGATATGGCTGGAGAAAGATCTCGTCGTCGATGATGATGAACCTGAAAAAGAACCCCTCTTTGTGAGTTCTTATGTCGATATTCTCCGCCTTCGACAGCATGCTGCGAACATACTCGACGTCGGTTATCCATTCACCGTAATCGCTCCCCCTGGATGTGGCCCGCTCCCTGCTCAGGTAAGGGCTTTCAATGCTTGCATACAGTATCTTGACGGTGCAGCTTTTCGGCACGTTCTCTTTTAAGAAATCAACCAGGCTTTCTCTTCCCGAAAAGAAACTCTTGCCGATCTGCATGAAGATTTCCACGTTCTTCGCAGATTCAAGCCGTTTTTTGATCGTCCGCTCGCAGACCGCTATGTTTCTGTATACGTCGCGAAGGCCGATTGTTTTTCTGAGAGTGATCCATTCACGCGCGATCGGTATCGCAAAGGCTATGGACACGACCAAAATGCAAAGCAGAAATATGAGAAGATTTGATATTAAGGGGCCTCCTTGGAATATCGCCTGAATAGAAAGCAGAAGAATCCCGAAGATTGATGCCGACAACAGTGAAATGAAAATCGCTTTCATATGCCGTCAACCTGATGCAGCCGATCGATGCGAGTTGAGGATAGCCGAATTTGTGGAACAGTCGTGCGTCCGAGTTGCCGAGTTTGGCCCGCCCTCACACATCCACCTTCAGCGCCGCGATGAATGCCTCCTGCGGGATGTCGACCTTCCCGTACTGGCGCATCTTCTTCTTGCCTTCCTTCTGCTTCTCCAGAAGCTTGCGTTTGCGCGTCACGTCGCCGCCGTAGCACTTCGCGGTCACGTCCTTGCGCAGCGCGCGCACCGTCTCGCGCGCGATGATCTTGCCGCCGATCGCGGCCTGGATCGGCACCTGGAACATGTGCGGCGGGATCAGCTCTTTCAGCTTTTCCACCATCGCGCGGCCGCGCTGCTCGGCGCGCGTGCGATGGACCAGCATGGCCAGCGCATCGACCGGCTCGGCGTTGACCAGGATCGACATCTTCACCAGGTCGGCCGGGTGGAAGTCGGTCAGGTGATAGTCGAATGACGCATAGCCCTTCGATACCGACTTGAGCCGGTCATAGAAATCGAACACCACCTCGTTGAGCGGCAGATCGTATTTCACCATCGCGCGCGCGCCGACGTAGGTGAGCTCCTTCTGGGTGCCGCGCCGGTCCTGGCAAAGCTTGAGCACGCTGCCGAGGTATTCGTCGGGCGTCAAAATCGTCGCCTCGATCCACGGCTCCTCGATCTCCAGGACCTGCATCGGGTCGGGCATGTCGACCGGATTGTGGATCTGGATGTCCGAGCCGTTGCGCAGCTTGATCTTGTAGATGACGGAGGGGGCAGTCGCGATCAGCTCGAGATTGAACTCGCGCTGCAGCCGCTCCTGGATGCTCTCCAGATGCAACAATCCGAGGAAGCCGCAGCGGAAGCCAAAGCCGAGCGCGGCCGAGGTTTCCATCTCGTAGGAGAAGCTCGCGTCGTTGAGGCGCAGCTTCCCCATCGCGGCGCGCAGGTCCTCGAATTGCGCGGCGTCGACCGGGAACAGCCCGCAGAACACGACCGGGATGGCGGGCTTGAAACCGGGCAGCATCGCGTCGACCGGCCTGCGGTCGTCCGTGATGGTGTCGCCGACGCGGGTGTCGGCGACCTCCTTGATCGAGGCCGTCATGAATCCGATCTCACCCGGACCGAGCTCGTCGGACGCCACCAGCTTGGGCGTGAACACGCCGACGCGGTCGACGTCATAGGCGGCATTGGTGCCCATCATGCGGATGCGCTGGCCCTTCTTCAGCACGCCGTCGACGATGCGCACCAGCACGACGACGCCGAGGTAGAGGTCGTACCAAGAGTCGACCAGCAGCGCCTTCAAGGTGGCGGCTGGGTCGCCTTGTGGTGGCGGCAGGCGCGTGACGATCGCCTCCAGCACCGCCTCGACGTTCTGCCCGGTCTTTGCCGAAATCTCGATCGCGTCGGACGCATCGAGCCCGATCACGTCCTCGATCTGCTGCTTTACCTTGGCGGGCTCGGCCGCCGGCAGGTCGACCTTGTTGAGCACCGGCACGATCTCATGGCCGGCGTCGATCGCGTGGTAGACGTTGGCAAGCGTCTGCGCCTCGACGCCCTGTGACGCGTCGACAACCAGCAGGGAGCCCTCGCAGGCCGCGAGGCTCCGGTTCACCTCGTAGGCGAAGTCGACATGCCCGGGTGTGTCGATCAGATTGAGGATGTAGGTCTTGCCGTCCTTCGCCGGATAGGTAAGCCGCACGGTCTGCGCTTTGATCGTGATGCCGCGCTCGCGCTCGATGTCCATCGAGTCGAGGATCTGTTCCTTGCCGGCCATCTCGCGCGCGTCCATCGCGCCGGTGAGCCCGATCAGCCGGTCGGCGAGCGTCGACTTGCCATGGTCGATATGGGCGACGATCGAGAAATTGCGGATGTTCTTGATTGCGTGAGCCGTCATGGGCGGCAGATAACACCCGAGTCAGGGGGCGGCAAGCGACGCCAAGCTCCGCGCGACGGCAGCCGGATGGCTGTGGTATAGACACCCAGTCTCGGCGGAGCAGCAATCGGAATTGGACCCGTCGGGCGAAGCGATGATGAATTTTCCGACTGGCCGGCAGCCCACGTCCGCACATCTTGTAAGAACGGCGCTCTTTGCCGTGACAGGGGCCGCATTCATCGGCCTCGCGACCTTCGTTTCGCAGCACTTCTGGCGCGAAAACGGGCTTCGCACGCTTCAGGCCATCACCGAATCCCGTATCGAGCTGATCGCAAGCGCACTCCGGGCGGAAATCAACCGGCAGGACCATTTACCGATCCTGCTCGCGCTCGATCCCGACGTGCGGCGCGCGCTCGCTAACCCGCAGGATCGCGCGCTGATCGACCAGATCAATCACAAGCTTCAACGCATTATCGCGGAAGCTGACACCCGCGCCCTCTATGTGATTGGCCGCGACGGGATCGTGCTGGCGGCGGCCAGTTCCAATCCGGCGGAGGTGATTGTCGGGCGTGATGTCAGGGATCGATCGTATTTTCTCAAGGCGCTTGAATCGGGCCGTAGCACGTATCTCGGCGTCGATCCGGTCAGCAGGCGCGTGCGCTACTACATCGCCGAGGCGATCAACGACGGGACGGTGCTCGGCGTCGCCTTGGTGCGCATCGAATTCGATACGCTCGAAGCGGCTTGGGCGCGCAGCAGCGAACGCGTCCTGATCACTGATCCGGACGGTATCGCCTTCCTCACCAGCGACCCTGCCTTCAAGTATCGCTCGATGCGAGGTGCGACTCTGGCGCATCCGTCGACTGAATCAGCCCCACCGAATTACCTGGGCGCTGCCAGTAAGCCCCTCGACCTTGCGGTCATGGAACGGCGTGGGACGAATTCGCTGGTGCGGCTGCGCGAGGCCGACGAAGAAGCCCCCTACCTGTATCAAACGTTGGCCTTGCCTGAGTTCGGCTGGACCATTCACAGCTTCGCCGATCTTACCGTCGTGAGCACCGACCAGCGCGATGGTGCAATCATCGGCGCGGCGATCTCGGCCTTGATCATCTCGCTCGTGCTTTATCTGTTGCAGCGGCAGCGCGCCTATCTTGCCGCCCGCGATGCGGGCGCGAGATTGCAGACGCAGGTCGAGGAGCGCACCCGCGAGTTGCGTGAGGCAAACGCGCTGCTACAAACCGAGGTTGACGAGCGCCGCCGCACGGAACTGCGCCTGCGCGCCACGCAGAATGAGCTCGTCCAGGCCGGCAAGCTCGCCGCACTCGGGCAGATGTCCGCGGCGATCGCGCATGAGGTGAACCAGCCGCTCGCCGCCATGCGCACCTTCATGGCCAGCGCCAAGGTCTACCTTCAGCGCGGAGACCCGAAGCAGGTGGCGAGCAACATCGATCTGATCGACGGCCTCGCCGAACGGATGGCGAAGATCACCAGTCATCTGAAATCGTTCGCCCGCAAGAGCGAGCTCGGCAAGCCCGAACCGATCCAGGTCGGCCGGGCGATCGATGGCGCGCTCTTCCTCACCGAGAGTCAGATCAAGTCGGCAGGGGTGCAGGTGATCCGTAATGTCGATTCCAACTTGTGGGTCTCGGGATACGCAGTCCAGCTTGAGCAGGTGCTGGTCAATCTGATCCGCAACGCGCTCGATGCGGTGTCGGAGGTCAAGCGTCCCGCGATCGAGATATCCGCCACCGCGTCGCGGGAGGCGGTGCGCATTGTCGTCGCTGACAACGGTCCGGGTATCGCGCGCGAATTGGTCGAGCAGATCTTCGATCCTTTCGTCACGTCGAAGCCGGTGGGCAAGGGGCTTGGCCTCGGCCTTTCCATCTCCTACGGCATCGTTCAGGACTTTCGTGGCCGGATTCATGGGGCCAACCGGGCGCAAGGCGGCGCTGAACTGGTAATCGAGCTTCCACGCCTGATGCCCGAAGCCGCGCTCGCCGAGAACGCCGCCCATGCCTGAGCGCGTTCCGATTCTTTTCGTCGATGACGAAGCCGCGATGCGGCAGGCGGTGACGCAGTGGCTCGAGCTCGCGGGCTTCGAACTGATGGTTCATGAGGATGCCAAATCGGCCGCGGACAAACTGAACGCAGCCTTTCCCGGGATCGTGGTGACCGACCTGAAGATGGAAGGCATGGATGGGCTCGCGCTGTTGCGCCGCGCTCAGGAAACCGACCCCGAGCTTCCCGTGGTGGTCATCACCGGTCACGGCGACGTCCAGACGGCCGTCGAGGCCATGCGGCTCGGCGCCTATGACTTCATCGAGAAGCCGTTCATTCCGGAGCGGTTTCTCGAAGTGGTGCGTCACGCGAGCGAGAAGCGCCAATTGGTGATCGAAAACCGGCGCCTGCGCCGCGCCGTCAATGACCAGACCCTTGTGTCGCGCATCGTCGGGACGTCCAAGGCTGCCGAAAACCTGCGCGCCGCCGTCGCCGAACTCGCCGGCACCGATGTCAGCGTGATCCTCTATGGCGAGACGGGCGTCGGCAAGGATCTGGTTGCACGCTGCCTGCACGATTTCGGCAAGCGTCAGAAAGGCAACTACGTCGCGATCAATTGCGCCGCTATCCCTGAGACGATGGTCGAGAGCGAGTTCTTCGGCCACGAGGCCGGCGCATTTACCAGCGCGGTGAAATCGCGACCCGGCAAGATCGAGTATGCGAGCGGCGGCATGCTGTTTCTCGACGAGATCGACAGCATGCCGATGAGCATGCAAGGCAAGCTGTTGCGGGTCTTGCAGGAGCGCTCCGTCGAGCGTCTCGGCTCCAATCAGAGTGTCGCGCTCGACCTGCGCGCGGTCGCGGCGAGCAAGATCGATCTGCGCCGGGCGAGCGATGAAGGACGGTTCCGCAGCGATCTGTATTTCCGCCTCTCGGTCGTCGAGCTCGTTGTGCCGCCGCTGCGCGAGCGCAAAGAAGACATCCCGCTGCTGTTTGAGTATTTCGCCGGCTTGTCGGCTGCCGCGCACCAGCGCGAGCTGCGGCCGCTGTCGGCCGCCACTGTGAACTTGCTGATGGCACAGAATTGGCCGGGCAACGTACGCGAGCTGCGCAACGCAGCGGAACGTTACGCACTCGGGCTTGGCGGCTTTGCGCCGCGCGCCCAGCCGGAGGAAACCAAGCAGTCTCTGGCCGATCAGGTTGAGGCCTTCGAGCGGGCCGTGATCGAGCGATCGCTCGCCGAGAGCGGCGGCAAGATTTCGAGCGTGATGGAAGAGCTCGACATCCCGCGCCGGACGCTGAGCGAGAAGATGGCCAAGCTGGGCCTCGACCGGCAGCGGTTCGTCGAGACCGATCGGCAGAAGTCCGCCGATGAATCCGAGACGATCGGCGGAAAGCCGCCGAAGCCGTAGGCAGCACCGGACGGCGCTTCCGATAATTCGCTGATTCCTCACATCAATTTCTGCGCCGCGCGCGGCCTGCTTTGGCACGGCAATTGCGAACTGTTGCGCGGGCGGTGAGGGAGAACGCCACCCAAGACATGTCTGGGTTGGGGCATTCAACGTTGGATGCGGATCATGCCGCGCGGCCGAAGCCGTATGGAATTTCGGGCGGACGCGCGGATGCGCGGCAAATGGCGCGCGCGTCCGCGCCCGCCATGGTGTTGCTGACCATGCTGACGGGCTGTGCGGTAGGTCCCGAGTTTCAGGTGCCGGCGTTCCCGGCGCTGAAGGGCTTTCTTCCCGGACAGCGCGAGAGCGTGCCGGGCACTGCGGTGGCACGCGGAGCCGACGTCTCGGCGCGCTGGTGGGAAGTGTTTCACTCGCGGGCGCTGAACCGGCTGATCCAGGACGGCATCGACAACAATCAGGACCTGCGCGCGGCCGAGGCTGCGGTGCGCATCGCACAGGCCAACGCCAATGCGCTGCGCGGGACGCTGTTCCCTGTTATCGGCGCATCTTTCGATGCCAGCCGCCAGCAGGTGCCAACCGCGACGCTCGACTCCAACGCAACGTCTGGCGCCTCGATCTACAGCCTGCACACCCCGCAGGTGAGTGTCGCGTTCGTGCCCGATGTCTTCGGCGGCACGCGCCGCGCGATCGAGTCAGCGGAAGCTCAGGCCGAGGCGCAGGCGTTCCAGCGCGAGGCCGTTTACGTGACCCTCTCCTCGAACATCGCGCTGGCGGCGATCCAGGAGGCCTCGCTGCGCGGCCAGATCGCCGCGACGCGGCGGTTGATCGATATCCAGACGCAATTGCTCGACATCCTGCGGCGGCAGAACGAGCGCGGCCAGATCGCGCTGCCCGACGTCGTCGCGCAGGAAACGGCGGTGGCGCAGGCGCGCCTTGTACTGCCTCCCCTCGAAAAACAGCTCGCGCAAACGCGCAATCTGCTTGCGACGCTCTCAGGGCGCTTCGCGAGCGAGGGTCTGCCGGCGGCTTTTGAGCTGCAAACCTTCCGTCTCCCTCGAAGGTTGCCTCTGAGCCTGCCGGCAGACCTCGTCCGTCAGCGTCCGGACGTGCGTGTCGCCGAGGCCAACCTGCACGCCGCCAATGCGCAGATTGGCGTCGCTATCGCGAACCGTCTCCCGCAGATCACGCTGACCGCGAACGCGGGCAGCACGGCGGATTCGATTGGGCGGTTGTTCGCACCGGGCACGCTGTTCTGGGCCATCGCGGGCAATGCGACGCAGACCGTGTTCGATGCCGGCAGCCGGTACTACAAGCAGCAGGCCGCCGAAGAAACGACCGTGCAGGCCGAGGCGCAATACCGCCAGATCGTGCTCGTCGCATTCCAGAACGTCGCCGATGTGTTGCGCGCACTCCAGGCTGACGCGCGCACCGTTGAGGCAGCAGCAGCAGCAGAAGAATCCGCAAGCCGCAGCATCGAACTCGTCCGCCGCCAGGTCGAGCAGGGGCAAGTGTCGAGCCCGGTATTGCTCAACGCGCAGCAGGCCTACCTGCAGACCTCGCTCGCGCGCGTTCAGGCGCAGGCCGCCCGCTTGGCAGACACGGTCGCCTTGTTCCAGGCGCTCGGCGGCGGCTGGTGGAACCGGCGCGCAGAGCCGGTCAGGCAAGGAGCGCGATCGTGAAACGGCGCGTTCTTGTTGGCGTTGGCGCGCTGGGGATCGCGGCGACGTGCACGCTGCTGTTCTTCGCGCCGCGGCTCCTCTCGACCAGCATCGCCACGGCCGAGGTTACGCCGGGCAAGACGCTCGTGAAAAATCCGAACCTGGTGCGCGTCAATGTCGAACAGCTGCACCAGGTGAACACCGTGCCGGTGACCAGCGATCGCTTCAGCATCCAGAAGCCGGCCATCGGGCAGATCGCCTTCAACGAGGATGCCAGCACCGTCGTGCTGACGCCATTTGCCGGCCGCGTCACGCGGCTGATCGCCAAGATCGGCGACGAGGTGAAGCGCGGCGACCCGCTGTTCGAGATCGACAGCCCGGAGGTCGTACAGGCGCAAACGGATCTGATCGCGGCCCTGCATGGGCTCGAAAAGGCGAAGTCGCAGCTCGCGCTAGCCAAGCGTGTGATGGACCGTCAGAGCGGTTTGATGAATGACAAGGTGACATCGCAGCGCGAGCTCGATTCCGCCCGCAATGATTTCGCCGCCGCGGAATCCGATCTCGCCACCGCCCAGGGCACCCTCATGGCGGCGCGCAACAAGCTGCGCGTGATCGTCGGACGCGACAAGGCCGAGGTGGAGCGCCTCGAACGCGAGCGCAGCGTCAATCCGCTGATCACCATCAACGCGCCGATCGACGGCACCGTGATCGCCCGCAAGGTCGGCCCCGGCCAATATGTGCGCAGCGATGTCGCCGATCCGCTCTACTCGATCGCCGATCTCTCCACGATGTGGCTCAAGGCGAACGTGCCCGAGACGGAAATTGCCAACGTCCGCGTCGGCCACGAAATCGAAGTTCGCGTCACGGCGCTGCCCGATCGCGTGTTCAACGCGCGGATCATCGCCATCGGCGCCTCATCGGATACCGCGACGCGCCGTATTGTCGTGCGCTCCGAAATTCCAAATCCGGATCGCCTGCTGAGAGCCGACATGTTCGCGAACTTCAAGATCACCGTGGGCGGGAGTGACCCTGCTCCGGTCGTACCCGTCGAAGCGGTGATCCGCGACGGCAACGAGGCGACAGTCTGGGTCGTGCGCGAGCCGATGCTGTTTGCCCGCCGCAAGGTGAGGCTTGGTATGGAGCGTGAGGGCCGCGTGCAGATACTCGACGGGCTCGCCGCCGGCGAGCATGTCGTCGGTCGTGGCGCTGTCTTCGTCGACAACGAGTCGCGCAGCTAGTCGATGCTTCGGCGGCTCGTTGGATTGTGCCTGGCGCGGCGACCACTGGTTCTGGTCGCATTCGCGGCATTCCTGGCGCTCGGTTATGCGGCCTTCACGACCCTCAACATAGAGGCCTATCCGGACCCCGCGCCGCCGATCATCGAGCTGATCGCGCAGTGGCCGGGGCAATCGCCCGAGGAGGTCGAGCGCTACGTCACGATCCCGATCGAGATCGCGGTGTCCTCGACGCCAGGGCTGAAATATCTGCGCTCCAACACCGTCTACGCGCTCGGCTTCATCCGCCTGCAATTCGAATATGGGCGCGACTATCACTTCGTACGCCAGCAGACGCTCAATCGCCTGAAGGACGCAACGCTGCCGAGCGGCGTGACGCCGGTCATCTCGCCCGCGGGCGGCATCAGCGAAATTATGCGCTACCAGCTCAAGGGTCCGCCGGGCATGTCGCTGACCGAGCTGAAGACCTTGCAGGACTGGGTGGTGGAGCGCCGCCTGCGCACCGTGCCGGGCATCGCAGACGTCTCGGTGCTCGGCGGCAAGACCAAGGAATTCCAGGCCGAGGTCGATCTCAACAGGATGATGGCCTACGGGCTGACGCTGCCGCAGATCATCTCCGCGATCTCGGCCGGCAATTCGAACGTCGGCGGCCGCACCATTTCGATGGGCGAGCAGTCGGTGAATGTGCGCGGGCTCGGCGTCATCGGCTCGCTCGACGACATCAGCAACATCGTGCTCACCCAGCAGGGCGGCGTGCCGGTGCTGCTCTCCGATGTGGCGAAGATCCAAGTCGGATTTACCCCGCGCCTCGGCATCGCCGGCCGCGACGAGACCACCGACATCATTTTCGGCATCGTGCTGATGCAGAAGCTCGAACGCACCATGGACGTGGTGCAGCGGTTGCGTGCGGCGATCGAGAAACTCAATACCGATGGCAGCTTGCCGCCGGGCGTCAAGGTCGAGGCGTTCTACGACCGCGGCGATCTCGTGGCGATCACGGTCCGCACCGTGCTGCACAACCTCGCTTTCGGGGTCGCGCTGATCTTCCTGATCCAGTGGGTGTTCCTTGGCAACCTGCGCTGCGCGATCATCGTAGCTGCGACCATCCCGGTGGCGCTATTCCTCGCCGTGATCATCACGGTGCTGCGCGGAGAGTCCGCCAATCTGCTGTCAGTCGGGGCGATCGATCTCGGCATCATCGTCGATGCGACGGTCATCATGGTGGAGAACATCTTCCGCCACCTGTCGCATCCGTCCCGCCATCAATCCGACCACCATGCCGCACTCAGCACCAAGCTCAATCGTGTGTTGATCGGGGCCGTCGAGGTCGACAAGGCGATTCTGTTCTCGGTCATCATCACTATCGCGGCGTTCCTGCCGCTGTTCACCATGCAGGGCGTCGAGGGACAGATCTTCAGCCCGATGGCGCGCACCTATGCGTATGCGCTGCTCGGCGCGGTGATCGCGACTTTCACCATCACGCCGGTGCTCGCCTCGATCCTTTTGCCCGAGCACGTCAGCGAGGTCGAAACCCGCGTGGTGCGCGTAATCCGCGCTGTTTATATGCGCGTGCTGCCACTTGCCGTTGCGCACTACCGCGTGGCCGCGGCGGCCGCGCTGATCTTTCTTCTGATCTGCGGCGCGCTCGGGCTGCGCCTCGGCACCGAATTCCTGCCCAAGCTCGAAGAAGGCAACATGTGGATCCGCGCCATGCTGCCCCCGACCATCACGCTCGATGGCGGCATGGCGACCGTCGCGCGCATCCGTGACGTGATCCGCAGCTATCCGGTGGTGCGCACCGTCGTCTCCGAGCAGGGGCGTGGCGAGGATGCGACCGATCCGGACGGCTCGTTTGTCGCCGAGTTCTTTGTCCCGCTGAAGCCGCTCGACGAGTGGCCCGCGGGATTGACCAAGCAAAAGCTGGTCAGCGAGCTCTCCGAACGGCTGGAGCGCGAGTTCGTTGGAGTCGATTTCAACTTCTCCCAATACATCCAGGACAACATCGAGGAGGCCGTCTCCGGCGTGAAGGGCGAGAACTCGGTCAAGATTTTCGGCCGCGATCTCGCCGAGCTGGAAAAGCTCTCCAAGGCGGTGAAGTCGGAAATTTCCAACGTGCCCGGCGTAACCGACCCCGGCGTGTTCAGCCTGCTCGGCCAACCGAACCTCGTGGTGCGCATCGATCGCGCCAAGGCCGCCCGCTACGGCTTCTCGGTCGGGGACATCAACGCCGTGGTACAGGCGGCGATCGGCGGGCAGGAGGTGACCCGCGTCTACGAGGGCGAATACAATTTCGCGCTCACCATCCGCTTCGCGCCCGAGTATCGCGGCAATGTCGAAGCGATCCGGTCTGTCCCGGTCGCGCTGCCGAGCAACGACCCGAAGGCGCCGACCGCGTATATCGCGCTGGGCGACCTCGGCGAGGTGAAGCTCGAATCCGGCGCCTCGTATATCTATCGCGAGAACAGCCAGCGTTTCGTGCCGCTGAAATACAGCGTACGCGGCCGCGACCTCGGCTCCACGGTGGCGGAGGCGCAGACGCGCGTGGCCGAGAACGTGAAGCTGCCTGCGAGTTACAGGCTCGATTGGGCGGGCGAGTTCGGCGCGCTCATCGAAGCGCAGAAGCGGCTCGCCGTCATCGTGCCGCTGAGCCTGTTGCTGATTTTCATGCTGCTCTACAGCCTGTTCAACTCGGTGCGCGACAGCCTGCTTGCGCTGTCCGGCATTCCGTTCGCGGTCGCGGGCGGTATTCTCGGGCTTACCGTCGCGGGGCTGAATTTTTCCATCTCGGCGGCAATTGGATTCATCTCGCTGTTCGGCGTGTCGGCGATGGACGGGATCCTGCTCATCTCCTACATCCGCCGCAATCTCGACCATGGCCATGGCATCGACGCGGCCGTGATCGGGGCAGGCGAAACGCGCATGCGCCAGATCTTCATGACCGGCCTCTCGGCCTGCATCGGCCTCGTGCCGGCTGCGATCTCGACCGGCATCGGCTCGCAGGTGCAGCAGCCGCTGGCCTGCGTGATCGTCGGCGGCATGCTGCTGTCGCCGATCTGCAGCCTCATGGTCATTCCGATCTTTGCGCGGCTGTTCATGCCGCGCCCGAAGACGCAGGCCGAACCGGCGAGCGAGCCGGCGCCGGCTTGATTGTTAAGCCATGCTTGGGAGGGCGACATGGAGAAAGCCGCAGAGCCAAGGGCCAAAACTCATGAAGGTGATGCAAGACTGCTGGCGGAACTCAGAACGCTGAGACGCCGACATCGCGAGAGCACCCGAGTTCCTGGTGCCAAGAGGCTCACCCCTGGTCAGCGCATTGCGGATACGGTCGCGGCCACGATGGGCTCGTGGACCTTCATCATTATCCAATCGGTCGTCCTGACGATCTGGATTATTCTGAACGTCACTGCTTACGTGCAACAATGGGACCCGTATCCCTTCATCCTGCTCAATCTGGCGCTATCGTTTCAAGCTGCCTACGCAGCGCCCTTCATCATGATGAGCCAGAATCGCCAGCAGGACATCGATCGCAAGTCTGCGGACCACGATTACCAAATCAACGTCAAGGCGGAGCTGGAGATCGAGCTCTTGCACCAGAAGATCGATCAGCTTCGCGAGGCTGAAATCCTGCAGCTCACAAAGGCGATGAACGAGCTGATGGCGCAGATCCGCGCAAAATAAGAACGACCTCAATACGTGATGACAGAGCGGACCGCGAAGACGGCTGCATCCTTGGCGACCGTTCCAGGCGCCGCGAGCGGATCGGCGATGCGCGCTCCCGGATGGACGATGTAGTGAAATGCCGGCTGCACGACCCACCCAGGGACGATCTGCGCCATATAGGCGAGCGCGAGCGTCAGCTCAAAATCCCGGACCGGCTGCGGGACACCGGTGTAGAAGATCGTATCGCGATCGAGCGCCGCTCCATCGCGCGACATTCGTGCGTACAAGAAAGTTGCGCCGAACGAATCATTGGGCCGGCCCGATATCATTCCGGAAAACACGATGCCGCCGTCCCAATAGAACTCGACCGGATTGCGGTCCGGCGCGCTGACCCCCGCGCGGCTGAACACGCCGATGCCGCTGTCCGGGCCGCCGCCCGCCGGGCGATAGAGTTGATGATCGACGATCCCGTAGATGCCGCTCGTGCCGAGCAGGCGCGCCGGAATTCCAGTGCTCAGTGGATTGGCGAGCGAGAGGCCGAGCGCATCGACGCGCTGGCTGTCGAACTGGCCGAAGTGATGCCAGAATCCGAGCCGCCAGAAGCCCGCGAGACCGGTCGCGTCCTTGTCCTGGTTATATTTGAACTGGGCCTCGCCCATCAGCAGCGGCGGATCCTGTACGCGGAAATTCAGCCCGTAACGATTTTTGATTTGCGGATCTTCGGGGCCGGGCCCGGCCGGATCGCCGTTGAACAATGCGAGCAGAAACGTGAACTGCTTGTTCGGTTCGTATTTGAGCCGCACGCCCGGCGTCGAGAGCGGATAGGCCGGTCCGCCGCCGGGCAGATTGAGACCCGTGATGGTGGGCCAGTCGCTGTTCATGAACGGCGTGTAGTAGTCGCTGATGAAAAACTCGGCGTCAGCGGCAAGCTGGCCGAAGCGGACGCTGAACGTGTCGCCGATCTTCTGCTCCAGCCATAGCTCGGAGAGGCGCATCGTCCGCAGGGCCTCGATGTTGCTGATGGTGTTGAAGCTGCGGGTGTAGTCGCGCCGGATCCCACCGGTGTTGTGGATGAGGAACGAATTGGTGAAGAAGCTCAAGCCGCGCAGGCCGAGCATCTTTTCGAGATCAGCCTTGATGATGGTTTCGAGTTTTCCCTGAAACACCGCGCCCGCGCGCAGTCCGCCCGAAACATTGCCCAGCGCCTCGCTGGTCAGCACGAAGCTGTACGTCAGGCCGCGCTCGTAGAGCCATTTGCGCAGGCCGCCGTCGGGATTGTTCGGCAGGCTGGTCGAGATGGAGGGGACAGGCGCGCCGTTCGCATCGACCTCGTCGGGCGCTGCGCGGGCGGGTGAGATGATGGCAAACGCGAGCAGAGCGCAGATTGCGCTGCGTCCGATTGCCGAACCCCAGTTTGCGTGGGCTGCCGTCGCCATGCCGCCTGCGTACTCTTGCTGCCGCTCACCGGCATATCCCAAGTGTACCTTGGGCTAGTTGCGACTAATTCGTAACTAGCCGTGAGTGTCCCTCGGCCGATTGAGCCGCGCTGTGGCAGGGCCGCAACGGTGCGCCTGCGCCGGAGTGCCAGACTGTCGCAGGCGGCCCGCCGAGTCGGCTGCAATGGGGGCAAACGATGGGGATGCGCGTCTTTCTGTGCGCCGCGTCGCTCGCGGTTGTCCCGCTTCATGCACACGCAGCAGGCGGTGCCTTCTTCACGGACGCGGCGGACGTCGGCGAGGTCGGCAACTGCAAGGTCGAATCCTGGGCATCGTTTGCGAGCAATCAGGATTTCCTTGGCGTGGCGAACCCGTCCTGCGTCGTGGACCTGACCCGGCCCGTTGAACTCAGCTCGCAATTTGTGCGCGCGCGTACGGACGGCGAGTGGAACACGCTTGTCGCGCCCAAGTTCAAGACCAACCTCATTCCGACCGCGATCGGCCAGTGGGGCGTCGCGCTCGAGGGCGGCGCCATCTTCGACGCCGCGGCGAACGATCTCGCCGGCTTCTTTGTGACGGTGCCGGCGACGCTGCGCCTCTCCAACGTGATGCGCATCAACGTGAATGCCGGCTGGGCGTGGGACCGGCTGGCCGACATCCACTACGCGACCTATGCCGCGGGCGTTGACTGGCGCACGCCTGACAATGTGTGGACCGTGACCGCCGAAGTCTTCGGCCTCATCGGCGAGGGTGACACCGCGAGCGCCAAGCAGCCGCGCTTTCAAGCCGGGCTGCGCTGGCGCCCGGTCGATCGCTTCTCGATCGATGTGATCTACGGCCGCAACATTCTCGGCGAGAACGCAAACTGGATCACGGTCGGGACAAGCATTCGTTTTCCCGCAGAGGGAAAGTCGGGCGCGGGCTCGACCTGGCGGGGAGACTGAAGCCCCGACCTTTACGCTTTGATGTCGCCCTCAGCCTTCATCCAGCGCACGCTGGTCCGGAATGCCTCCAGCGTGCGCGTGACTTCGCCGGGGCGGTGAGAAGACGAAACGAGTCCGCCCGGCGCACCCATGATGTCGACGCCGTTTGCGAGCATCGCAATGCGCAGCCGATGGCTGAGATTGGCGTTGCGCACGCCCTTGATTTCCTTGAACCCGAGTTGCAGCGGATCGAAGGTTTTCGGATCGATCTTGAGCCCCTTTGGGTTCTGGAAGATGAGGAACGCCGAGGCATCGCCATAGATGCCCCACGGCACGTCCTCCTCCACCAAAATCTCGCGCATGCCGGCGCGGATCTGCTCGGCGGTGGCTTCGGCCTTGGCGCAGACATCCTCGCGCTCGACGATCGAGAGGGTCGCAACGGCCGCAGCCGCGCAGAGCGGATTGGAGTTGAACGTCCCCTGATGCCCGATCTTCTCGCGGCCCGTGCGCGCCGCAGCTTCGGCATCGAGCTGATCCATGATATCGGCGCGCCCCGCGACCGCTCCACCTGGCAGCCCGCCGGCCACGATCTTGGCGAGCACGCACATGTCCGGCGTGACGCCGAAGCGCTGCTGTGCGCCTCCGCGCGCCCAGCGGAAGCCGGTGATCACCTCGTCGAGGATCATGACCACGCCGTGCTGCTTCGTCGCGGCGCCCAACTCAACGAGGAAATTCTTCGGCAGTGGCACCATGCCCCACGAGGCGCCCGAGCCTTCCAGAATCACGGCCGCGATATCGTCGCGCTGCCGTAGGGTCTCGACCGCGACCGAAACATCGTCGGCCGGCAACAGGATCGTCTGCTCGACCAGTGCGGGTGAAATGCCGGCCGGCACGCCACCGTCGAAGTGCGACATCGCGCCGGCCGCGACCGCGTCGTGCCACCCGTGAAAATGGCCGACGAAGCGGATCACCTTCGGCTTGCCCGTGTATGCGCGTGCGAGACGCAGCGCCAAATGCGACGCTTCCGTGCCCGACGCCGTAAACCGCACGCGCTCGGCGCAGGGGATGAGGCGCTGCACAAGCTGGGCCCAGCGCACCTCGAGCTCGTGCGAGGAGCCCCAGTGCGTGCCCTGCGCCACCTGGTGCTGGACGGCCGCGACGACGGCCGGATGCACGTGGCCGAGCAGCAGCGCACCGTGGCCGCCGAAATAGTCGACGTATTCGTTGCCGTCGACATCCCACTTGAGCGGGCCGGCGGCGCGCGCCGCATAGATCGGATAGGGCAGCAGCGTGCGTGAATCGTGCGTCAGCCCCGCGGGAATCGCCTTGCGCGCCTCCTCGTAAAGCTCCGCGGAGCGGCGAGTGCGCGCGCGGTACTCGCTTTCGATCTTGGAGTTGGTCAGCGCGGAGGGCGCGGCGCGCTGGGCGGATTGAGCTTGAGCCATCGAGGATCCTTTTTTCCGTCCGGATCGTAGCGCCCGAGGGAGCGGATCGCGAGCGGCTTTCGGCACAATTGCCAACCCGGCGTGGTTGGTGACAGACTTGGCACGACGGATGCTTCATTTGCCGGCTGTCGAAGCGCGAGGGGAGACCGAAATGCTGCAACGTTCCTTGATTGGACTGGCGCTCGCGGGCGCGATTGCGTCCGGTGCCGGCGCCCAGGACCTGCCGAAGAACCAGTTCAAGGTGATCGGCCTGAACAGTCCGACACCCGTTTCGATCTATGACGAGGTGCCGTTCTGGCGCAAAACGATCACCGAAGCGTCCAAGGGCGCGATCACCGCCGACATCACGCCGCTCGACCAGATGGGCATCGACGACAAGACGATGCTGCGGCTGTTGAAGCTCGGCGTGATGGACTTCGCCGCCATGGACATTTCGAAGATGGCCGGCGACGACCCGCGTTTCGAGGCCTGCGATCTGGCGGGGCTGACCCTCGATCCCGACAAGGCGCGTGCCGCCTGCGAAGCCTATCGCGGCGTGATCGACCGCCAGATGCAGAAGAACTGGGGCGCCAAGCTGCTCGCCTTCGGCGGCAACACGCCGCAGGTGTTCTGGTGCCGCGACGTGATCAGTGGCCTCGACGGCTTCAAGGGCAAGAAGATCCGCGTGTTCAACAACACGATGCGCGATTTTCTCTCCGGCGTCGGCGGGACCGCGGTGAGCATGGCGTTCGCCGAAGTCGTGCCTGCGCTCAACAACGGCGTGGTGGACTGCGGCGTGACCGGTTCGCTTTCGGGCAATACCGCCGGCTGGAACGAGGTCACCAAGTCGATCTATCCGATGTCGCTCGGCTGGAGCATCAACGTGCTGGCGGTCAACCTCAACACCTGGAATCGGCTCGACGCGAAGACGCAAGGCTTCCTCACCGAGCAGTTCAAGGGCTACGAAGACAAGATGTGGGCCACGATCAAGACCACCACCGGCGAGGCCGACAACTGCAACACCGGCAAGCAGCCCTGCACCATGGGCAAGCTCGCCAAGTCCACCATCGTGGCGGTGAAGCCGGAGGAAGCCGAGACGCACAAGAAGCTGGTCGAAGGTGCGGTGCTCGCCGGCTGGGCCAAACGTTGCGGCGCCGAGTGCGCCAAGGAATGGAACGACACCGTCGGCAAGTCGCTGAACCTCAAGGCACCGACGCCGTAATTTCTCGATCCGCAGGCTGCGGACCGGGCACCCGCAGCCGTTACATGGCGCAAGGGGCTGGCGCATGGATCCCGCGTTGACAGGCGTTCGGCATTTCGCCCGCTGGGGACTGTGGTTCGGCGGCGCGCTCATTCTGCTTGCCGCGGTCCTGATCGGCATCGACGTGCTGATGCGCAAGTTTCTCGACCGCTCGATCGGCGGCGCGGACGAGCTTGCCGGGTATTCGCTTGCGATCGGGACCGCGTGGGGATTGGGCGCGGCTCTGCTCGACCGTGCGCACATCCGCATCGATTCGCTTTACGTGTTGTTTCCGCAGAAACTACGGCTTGCGCTCGATCTCGCGGCGCTGGTGCTGATCGTCAGCTTCTTCGCGCTGATCGCGTGGCACGGACTCGGCGTGGTGTCGCAATCCTGGACCTCGGAGTCGCGCAGCCAGTCGGCGCTGGAAACGCCGACAGTCATTCCCCAGGCGCTGTGGATCGTGGGGCTCGCGTCGTTCGTCGTGATCGGCGTGATCCTGCTTGTGACGGCGCTGCGGCTCGCTGCCGCCGGCGACGGACGCACGATGTCTCGGCTCATCAGCACGCGGTCGGCCGAGGAGGAGGTCGAGGACGAGATCCGCGACCTGAAGGAACGCGCCGAACGAGAAGGGCGCGGCTGACATGCTCGGCTTCACGCTCGCCATCCTGATCGGCCTGCTCGCGCTCGCCGTCCCGGTCGCCGCCGGTCTCGGCTACCTCGGTCTCATCCTCTCGGCGATCTACTCCAAGCTTCCGCTCTCGCTTGCGATGGGCGAGATCGCGTGGGGCACTTCGAACAACTTCCTGCTGGTCGCAATCCCGTTCTTCGTCCTGCTCGGCGAGATCCTGCTGCGGTCGGGCATGGCGGAGCGCATGTACAACGCGCTCGTCCTGTGGGTGCCCTGGCTTCCAGGCGGGCTGATGCATTCGAACATCGCGGCCTGCGCGATGTTTGCGGCGACCTCCGGCTCGAGCGTCGCAACCGCCGCCACGATCGGCACGGTCGCGCTCGGCGAAGTCGAGAAGCGCGGCTACTCGGAGCGACTGTTTCTCGGAACCATCGCGGCCGGTGGCACGCTCGGCATCCTGATCCCGCCCTCGATCAACATGATCGTCTACGGCGTGCTCACCGAGACGTCGATCCCGAAGCTCTATCTCGCAGGCTTCATCCCGGGGATCATTCTCGCGAGCCTGTTCAGCCTGACGGTGCTGGTGATTTGCCTGATCAAGCCGCAATACGGCGGCAAGCCCACGTCGGCGACCTGGAGTGAGCGCATCGCGGCGCTGCCTGACCTGCTGCCGCCGCTCATCATCTTCCTTGCGGTGATCGGCTCGATCTATGCAGGCTGGGCAACTGCGACAGAGTCGGCGGCGCTCGGTGTGCTCGCAGCCATCGGCATCGCGGCGTGGAATCGGCGGCTGACACTGCAGACGCTGCTGCACGCGTTCGAAGGCACGATGCGCACCACCGCCATGATCATGGCGATCCTGCTCGCGGCCTATTTCCTGAATTTCGTCATCACGTCGATCGGCCTGACGGGTCAGGTAAACTACTTCATCACCAGCCTGGGCCTCACGCCGGTCGAGCTGCTGATCGCCGTCATCATCTTCTATTTCATTCTCGGCATGTTCATGGAAACGCTGTCGATGATGGTCGCGACCGTGCCGATCATCGCGCCGATCATGTTCAAGGCCGGCTACGACCCGGTCTGGTTCGGCATCATCATTATCATCCTGATGGAATTGGCGATGATCACGCCGCCGGTCGGCATCAACCTCTATGTGGTGCAGGGCCTGCGCAAGCGTGGCAAGATCGATGACGTGATCATCGGCGCTTCGCCGTTTGTCATCACGATGCTGCTGATGATCGTTGTGCTCTCGGTCTGGCCGCGCATCGCGCTGTGGCTGCCGCAACTCGCGTCGAATTAGCACTCCGCTGTCGTCCCGGACGGCCGAAGGCCGATCCGGGATCCATGACTGCCCAAACTCATTCGGTCCGCATACCGGGATGAATGGATCCCGGCTCTCGCTTTGCTCGGCCGGGATGACAGTCAGGGCAGACTGACCACGATGTTGCCGCTTGCATCCAGTTCGGCGCGGGCACCGGGCGGCACCAGGGAGGTCGCGTCGTATTCCTCGACGATGAGCGGCCCGGCGCGGCCGCCGCGCAGATCGCCGCGCGAGACGACCGGCGTCTCGAGCCAGCCCTGCTCGCCGAAATAGGCGCGGCGCGACGTTTGTGCCGTCGCCCCGTCCGAAACCACGCCCCTCTGCGGCAACATCCGTTCGCGCAGGCCTGAACCCACAAGCTGGATCGCGACCAGTTCCACAGGCTCTTCCGGTCCGGCGCGATGGCCATAGGTGCGCTCGTGTTCTGCGCCGAACGCCTCTTCGAGATACGCGACCATGCGCGCATCGATCGGACCATCGGGCACCGGCACAATGAGTTCGTAGCTCTGCCCCTTGTAATGCAGCGCGGCGGAGCGCGTGAGCCGCGCGCTCTCGCCGCTGAAGCCCTCCACGGCAAGCTGGTCGCTTGCTTGCCGCGCCAGCGCATTCCACGCGGCGTCGATTTCGTTCAAGCCCGCCTGGCGCAACAGGCGGCGGAACGTGCGCGCGTAGTGATGCTCGACATCGGCGTAGAGCAGCCCGAACGAGGAGAACAGCCCGGCTGAGGGTGGCACGACGATGCGCGTGATGCCGAGCGAGGCCGCCATGCCGGCGGCGAACAGCGGGCCGTTGCCGCCGAAGGCGAACAGCGCGAACTCGCGCGGATCGCGCCCGCGCTCGGTCGACACGGCTTTGATGGCGCGGATCATATTCGAGGCCGCGATCAGGTGCGCCCCGTAGGCGGCGCGTTCGAGCGGCATGCCGAGCGGCGTCGCGACCTTCTGCTCGAACGCCGTGCGCGCCTTCCCGGCGTTGAGCTTCAGCGCGCCGCCGATGAGGTACGCCGGGTTGATGTAGCCAAGCAGCACGTTGGCGTCGGTAATCGTCGGCGTCTCGCCGCCCATGTCGTAGCAGACCGGCCCTGGTGAAGCGCCCGCGCTCTCCGGGCCTGCCTGCAGCGCGCCTCCCGCATCGATCCACACATGCGAGCCGCCGCCGGCGCCGACCTCCGCGAGATCGATCGCCGGGACTTTCAGCGTGTAGCCCGCGCCGGTCAAAAGCCGCGAGCCGATCATGATTCCAGCGCCGACCGCGTATTCGTGTGCGCGCGCGATCTGCCCGTCCTCGATCATGGAGGCTTTCGCGGTGGTGCCGCCCATGTCGAAGGTGATGATCTTGTCGAGGTCCTTGGTGCGCGCGAGCGCGTGCGCGCCGACCACGCCGCCCGCCGGCCCGGACTCGATAATGTTCATCGGCCGCTCGACTGCCGCCGTATCGGTCGTCAACCCGCCGTTCGATTGCATCAAGAGGAGCCGCGCCGGAATGCCGGCGCCATCGAGGCCCTTGCGCATCGCGCGCAGATAGGTTGCGACGATCGGCATCACGTAGGCGTTGATCACCGTGGTCGAGGTGCGCTCGTATTCCTTGATTTCCGGTAGCACCTCGAACGAGATGCTGAGCGGCAAGTGCGGCGCCTTGCGCGCGATGATGTCCTTGAGCATCAGCTCGTGCGCCGGATTGGTGAACGAGTTGATCAGGCACACCGCGATCGCCTCGACCTTCTCGGCCAGCAGCGCATCGACCGCGCGTTCCGCATCCGCCGCGTCGAGCGGCCGCTCGACTTCGCCGCGATGATTGATGCGTTCGTCGACCACCTTGCGCAGGTAGCGCTCGACCAGCGGCGCCGGCTTGGTCCAGGCCAGATCGTAGAGTTTCGGCATGCGCAGCGTGCGGATTTCCAGCACATCGCGGAACCCCCGGGTGGTGATCAGGCCAACGCGGGCGCCTTTGTGCTCCAGGATCGCGTTGGAGGCGACGGTGGTCCCGTGGCGGATTTCCTCGACCGCGCTTCCGGTCAGGCCGCTCTCGCGGAACACCTCGGCGAGGCCATCGACGATCGCTTGCGCGTAGTTGCCGATGCTCGACGCGATCTTCTTGACGTGCACGCTGCCGTCCGAGCCGAGCAGCACGATGTCGGTAAAGGTGCCGCCGATGTCGACACCGACGCGATAGGTGACTGGCATGATTTATTTCGCGGCGCGGGCGAGGGGCATCGGATCGTGGCGCTGGACTTTCGGAACGGCGGTCCAGCCACGCGCCTTTCGGATTTCGTCGCGGCGGCGTGTCGTCGCCGCCTCGTCGATCGTCCAGTTCGCGAGATCGACGATGACCCCGTAATCGGCTTCCGCTTTCCCCGCTGACAGCAATTCGTTGCGCACGTCACGCAGCACCGCCGCGGGATCGCGCTCGAGCGGATCGCCCCAGCCGCCCGCGCCGGCAAGCACATGGCGGAACACATCTCCGCGCTTGATGTTCATCGTGAGCTTGGAAGGAAGCAGCCGGTTCTCGGTGTCGGGGTTGAGATAGTTCTCCGAGGGCGCGCCGGGGCTGCCGCCGTAAAGGCCGAACGGCCGGTGATCGCGCCGATCGGAGCGCACCTGCAGCACGCCTTCGTGCTCTTGGAACACGTAGTCGCGCCGGAATGGCACGCCGCCCCGATACTTGCCCGCGCCCGCCTTGTCCGGCACGAACTCATAGGCGGTGAGCTGGATCGGATGCTCGGCCTCGGTCACCTCGATCGAGTGCGAGGCCATGTTGGCGAACATGTGCGAGTTGCCGTCGAGGCCGTCGGCCCAGGGCCGCGCGCCCCAGGCGCCGCAGGTGAAGTCGACGTAGACGAAGGGCTTGCGCGCTTCATCGTAGCCGCCGATCGAGATGCCGGTGTTGCCGCCGTCGCCCGCTGCCTTCACCTTGTCGGGCAGCATCATGGCGAGCGCGCCGAACATGCAGTCCACCATGCGGAAGCCGGTGAGGCCGCGCGCCGCGCAGGCCGCGGGCAGCACGCCGTTGCCGACGGTGCCGGCGGGGCAAATCACCTCGATCGCGCGGAACACGCCCTCGTTGTTCGAGATGCCGGGCGGCAGCACCGAACGCACGCCCGTATAGGCGGCGGCCTTGGTGTAGGAGAGCGTGTTGTTGATCGCGCCTTTCACTTGGCGGTTGGTGCCGGTCCAGTCGACCACCATGTGGTCGCCGGTCTTGCGAATGGTCACGAACAGGCGGATCGGCTTGCCGTAGTCGATGCCGTCGTCGTCGATCCAGTCCTCGAAGCTCCACTCGCCGTCGGGCAGCTCGCGCAGCGCGGCGCGCGTGAGGCGCTCCGCATAGTCGATGATTTCCTTCAGGTAGAATTTCGTCCGCTCCGGCCCGTAGCGCGCGACGATCTCGGCGAACTGCTTCTCGGCGATGTGGCAGGCGGCAAGCTGCGCGCGCAGATCGCCGAACACCTGCACCGGCAGGCGGACGTTCTTCTCGATGAACGTCATGATGGTCTGGTTGAGCTTGCCCGCCTCGTAGAGCTTCATCGGCGCGATGCGCAGGCCCTCGGCGTAGATCTCGGTCGAGTCGGACGCGTTCGATCCGGCGACACGCCCGCCGACGTCGGTGTGGTGGCAGACCGTGCAGGCGAACGCGAGCCGCTCGCCCTCGTGATAGAGCGGCTTGAAAATGAAGATGTCCGGCAGGTGCATGCCGCCGTCGAACGGGTCGTTCATGATGAACACGTCGCCGGGCGCCATGTCGGCGGCGAAATGGCGCATGATCGATTCCATCGCGGTCGGCACCGAGCCGAGGTGGCCGGGCAGGGTCAGCCCTTGTGCGGCGAGCTTGCCGTCCGCGTCGGCGAAACCGGTCGAGTAATCCATGTTGTCCTTGAGCACGCCCGAATAGGTGGTGCGGAACACGGTCAGCGCCATCTCGTCCGCGATCGAAAACACCGCGTTCTTGAACAGCTCCAGAGCAATCGGATCGGACGTCTCGGCCACGCGTTATCCCCCTCGTGTGCTGCTGTTTTCTCAAGCGGATCGCCGATTAGCAAGCCGCGCGGAACGCATCGCCAGAATGCCGATTTCGTCGCATGGAGGGAGCCATCTTCACGCTCTATGATTGAGCACAAAAGAGGGAAAGACCATGACCTACGGCGACAGGATCGGCGGCTATCCGCCGGCGTCGAAGCTTTTGCACTGGCTGGTTGCGGCCGCTGTGCTCACCACGCTGCCGGTGTCGCTCGTGATGGTGCGGGTCGCCCCCGGGCCCACGCAGGACTTTCTCTACAACCTGCACAAGTCGCTCGGCGTGCTGATTCTGCTGCTGATGCTGCTGCGGCTGATCAACCGCATCGTCGCCGGCGCCCCGCCGCCCGAGCCAAGCCTCGAGCCATGGCAGAGGACGGTGTCGTCGGCGGTGCACGGGCTCCTTTATGTGCTGCTGGTCGCGATGCCGATCGTCGGCTGGATTGCAAATTCCGCCTACGGCGCGCCGACGCCGTTCTTTGGGCTGTTCACGCTCCCCAAGCTCGTCGCCGACAACGAGGCGCTCGCGAAAACGCTATTCATGCTGCATCGCTGGGCGGGTTTTCTGGTGATCCTGCTCGCCGGCATGCACATCGGCGGCGCGCTGTTTCACTACGTGGTGCGCCGCGACCAGGTTCTGCATCGCATGCTGCCGCGCGTGCTGGGCGGGAGGTGAGGGCTTTCCGCGCGCTCGCTTTCCAACGGTCGCGCCTCTGATTCAGCCTCTGATTCAATTGTCAAACAGCAAAGCTCCGCCGCCCGTTGAGGAGGGGGCGGGTGCCCCTTCATCTGTTTTCCGCTCCCCGAAAAAAGTGAGGGGAGCAGAGCGCCGACAGGCGCTGGTGCGGA
>JBAVXH010000324.1:0-19907 GCA_049698215.1 Xanthobacteraceae bacterium
GCTCAAGTCCGCCGTGCTGCTCGCCGGCCTTTCGGCGCCCGGCGAAACCGTGGTGGAGGAGGGCGAGGCAACTCGCGATCACACCGAGCGCATGCTGCGCCACTTCGGAGCCGAGGTTGCGGTCGCGCCGCACGGCGCGCACGGCCGGCGCATTACGCTCAAGGGCCAGCCCGAGCTGGTGCCCGCGCCGGTGATGGTGCCGGCGGATCCGTCCTCGGCGGCATTCCCGATGGTCGCGGCGCTGATCGTGCCGGGTTCGGAGATCGTGCTCGAAGGCGTGATGACCAACGTGACGCGCACCGGCCTGTTCAAGACGCTGCGCGGGATGGGCGCCGATATCGAGGAGCTCGATGCGCGCGTCGAAGGCGGCGAGGGCGTCGCCGACCTGCGCGTGCGGCATTCGGTATTGAAAGGCGTAGAGGTGCCGCCGGAGCGTGCGCCGTTCATGATCGACGAATATCTCGTGCTCGGCGTTGCGGCCGCGTTCGCGCGGGGCACGACGCGCATGCGCGGACTGAAGGAGCTGCGCGTGAAGGAATCGGACCGGCTCGCCGCCACCGCCGCGATGCTGCGCGTCAATGGAATCGACGTCGAGATTGAGGGTGACGATCTGATCGTGCATGGCAAGGGCGCGGTGAGAGGCGCCGGCCTGGTCGCAACCCACATGGACCATCGCATCGCGATGTCCGCGTTGGTGATGGGGCTTGCGAGCGAGAAGCCCGTGCAGGTCGACGACACCGCGTTCATTGCGACGAGCTTCCCGGGCTTTACCGAGATGATGCGGCGCATGGGCGGGGATTTGAGCTGACGAGACAAGATGGCCCGAGCACTAGACCGAGAGAAGTTGCTTCAGGCCTTCGACGAGATCGGCCGTGCCGCCGTCGCAGCGGGCACGCGATTGCAGATCGCAGTCTATGGCGGTTCAGCCCTGATGCTGGCCAGCAATTTTCGTTTTGCGACCGAAGACGTGGACGTGAGCCGGCTGGAACAGCCTTGGCCCGAATGGTTGCGGAGCACTGTCGACAAGCTTGCGAAAAAGAATGGATGGGCCGAAGACTGGTTCAACGACGGCGTCGTATTCCACCTCAGCGCGCTGGCTGATCCCGTCGACGATCATCTCGAGTTCAGTACGTTTCCACGTGGCCCAGTGGAGCCGGGCCTTATGGTGTATTTGCCCTCTGCGGCGTATTTTCTCGCACTCAAGCTCAAGGCGATCCGCGTGAACGACCCGGTGCGCGGCGAACAAGAGCGGCTCGACGTACTGAATCTCATGCACGTTGTCGGGGTTAGGACTGCCGAGGAAGCAATCGAGCTACTGGCACGCTACTTTCCAAACAGCGGGGCCTCTGCGGAGAAGCAAAAGTTCTTACTGACCTATATGAAAAAAGACGGAGCGGTCGATGCGCCCGAATACCCTCGCCGAAGCGATTGAGCGGATTCGCGGCGGCGAGCTTCAGGATGTCGCCCTGGCTGAATTCGTTGATAGCTTTTTGTCCGCGGAAACGGCGGCTCAGTATCGAAGCATCGAGCAGGAGCCGGAGATCACAAACGATGCTCGGTTGGACGCGCTCGTTGGTGCGATAGCCGAATATCTCGCCAAACAGCACCGGCTTGGCCGGGTGCCGAAATGGGTCTATGGCCCGAATCGTCGGCTCGACGAGCCGTGGTTCACCACCTCATCGACCGAACCCGCCATGCGCGAATATCTCGCCTTCACGAGCCCCGCCGAATTCCGCTCGCGCAACATATTCACAGAGGAGCGTCCGCTCCGCCGCGCGCGTGCGAAGGTCGCTTGACCTCGCCCGGCGCTCCCTATTCAAACCGCGCATGATCATCGCGATCGATGGACCCGCCGCCTCGGGCAAAGGCACGCTCGGGAAGCGGCTCGCGGCGCACTTTGGGCTGCGCCATCTCGACACGGGGTTGATCTATCGCGCGGTCGCCAAGGCGCTGCTCGACGCGGGCCATCCGCTCGACGATAGAACGCAGGCCGTGGCGGCCGCGCGGTCGCTCGATCCCAGTGCGTTCGATGATCGCGTGCTGAAAGGCCACGCGATCGGCGAAGCAGCCTCGATCGTGTCCGCTATTCCGGAGGTGCGTGCAGCGCTCATCGCCTTTCAGCGGGATTTCGCGACAGCACCGCCCGGCGCGGTGCTTGACGGGCGTGACATTGGTACGGTCATCTGCCCGGACGCCGACGTAAAAATTTTTGTCGTAGCCGCCGCCGAAGAGCGTGCGCGGCGGCGCGCGCTCGAGCTCAAGTCAGCCGGACAGAATGCCGACGAGGCGGCGATCCTCGAAGACATTAGGCGTCGTGACGAGCGGGATCGGACCCGCGCCGCTGCGCCATTGAAGCGCGCTGATGATGCATATGACCTCGATACCACCCATTTGAATGTGGATGCTGCCGTCCGGGCAGCGATCGATTTGGTCGAGAAACACCGCGCGGGCTGAAGCTCATTTGATCAGCGCGATCACCTTCTTCCACTTCTCCTGCTCGTCGGCGATGCGCTTCACCAGCGCGGGCTGGCTTTCGATGATCGGCGTGAAGCCCGCGACCTCCATGCGCTTGGCGATCTCCGGATCGGACAGGATCGCGTTGATCTCGCTGTTGAGGCGTTGGACGATAGGCTGCGGCAAGCCCGCTGGCCCGTTGATGTAGTTGATCGACGATCCATCGAAGCCGGGCAGGGTGTCGGCAATCGGCGGCAGGTCGGGCAGATTCGGATTGCGCTCCAGCGTCGCGACGGCGAGCCCGCGCAGGGTGCCGGCTTGAATGTGCGGCATCTGAACAGACACCGTATCGATCGCCATCTGAATGTTCCCCGCGAGCAGGTCCTGCAGCGCCGGACCGGAGCCGCGATACGGCACATGCACGATGTCGATCCCGGCCATCGTCTTGAAGAGCTCGCCCGACAGGTGCGAACTGGCGCCGACGCCCGAGCTTGAGAAATTGATCTTGCCGGGATGGGCCTTGGCATAGGCGATCAGTTCGGCGACGGTTTTGACCGGCAGGCTCGGCGTGACCACCAGCACGTTGACAGCCGTTACCACGGTGGCGACCGGCGTGAAGTCCCGGAATGGGTCATAGGGCAGCTTCGGCATCAGGAACGGATTGGTGATCTGCGGCCCTGGCGTGGTCCACAGCAGCGTGTAGCCGTCGGGTGCAGACTTTGCGACGAAGTCGGCGCCGATCGTCGCGCCCGCTCCGGGCTTGTTCTCGATCACGACGGGCTGGCCGAGGCGTTTCGACAGCGGTTCGGCCAGGATTCGGGCCATCGCGTCGGCAGCGCCACCGGGCGCGAACGGAACCACGAGCTTGATCGGGGCTGCGGGCCAGCCTTGCGCTTGTGCTGCGGTCGCGATCGACAAAAGCGCCAGCGCAGCGAACCATCGCCTCATGATGCTTCCCCGTCCTGTTGGGTGCAGCTTAGGTCAAATTGCGACGGGTCAAAGCCTCCTGCTGAGCGGACTCAAACCCTTGTGCAAACAGAGGGCTTTGGCTATATCCGCTCGGCTCCGAGCCGCCGTCGACATTCGTCGAGGCCGTCCGGGCGGGCCGAGAGCCTGGGTTGACCCGAGCTTTCGTTGTTGGAGGACACGCCCGTCCGCTCCGCTTCTGATCGACGTGAGGCTGGGACATCCACCATCGTTTCGATCGTTCGGGATCGTGCCGGCCCGCCTTTGGCGGTTGCCGCGGGCCGTTTGAAGGCTTGCGGCGTTCGGGCAATCGAAGCGCACGCAATCCAACCGCCGGCATGTCGCATGATCCAGAAAAGCATGTCATCGACACTGATCGAGGATGGATACGGTTTTCGGACAAGGTCATGCGCAACCAAATTGGAGTTTGAATGGCTACCGCTACTGCTGCCGCGCCCACGCGCGAAGATTTTGCCGCGATGCTCGATGAGGCATTCGGCCAAGGCAATCTGCAGGAAGGCACCGTCGTCAAGGGCACGGTCGTCGGTATCGAAAAGGACATGGCGCTGATCGATGTCGGCGCGAAGACCGAAGGCCGCGTCGCGATCCGCGAATTCTCCGGGCCCGGCCGCGGCGGGGAAATCAAGGTCGGCGACGAGGTCGAGGTTTATCTGGAGCGCATCGAGAACGCGCTTGGCGAAGCGGTTCTCTCGCGCGACAAGGCGCGCCGCGAGGAAAGCTGGGGCAAGCTCGAGAAAGCCTTCAACAGCAACGAGAAGGTCCAAGGCGTCATCTTCAATCAGGTCAAGGGTGGCTTCACGGTCGATCTCGACGGTGCGGTCGCGTTCCTGCCGCGCTCGCAGGTCGACATCCGGCCGATCCGCGACGTCACGCCGCTGATGAACGTCAATCAGCCGTTCCAGATCCTCAAGATGGACCGCCGCCGCGGCAACATCGTGGTGTCGCGCCGCACCGTGCTGGAAGAGACCCGCGCCGAGCAGCGCCAGGAGCTGGTGCAGAACCTCGAAGAGGGCCAGGTCATCGACGGCGTGGTCAAGAACATCACCGACTACGGCGCCTTCGTCGACCTCGGCGGCATCGACGGACTGCTGCATGTCACCGACATCGCATGGCGGCGCGTCAATCACCCGACCGAGGTGCTCAACATCGGTCAGCAGGTGAAGGTCAAGATCATCAAGATCAACCACGAGACGCACCGCATCTCGCTCGGCATGAAGCAGCTGCAAGACGATCCGTGGCAAAACATCGATTCGAAATTTCCGCTCGGTGCGAAGCTCAAGGGCCGGGTCACCAACATCACCGACTACGGCGCGTTCGTGGAGCTCGAGCCCGGCATCGAGGGCCTGATTCACGTGTCCGAGATGTCCTGGACCAAGAAGAACGTCCACCCCGGCAAGATCGTCTCCACCTCGCAGGAAGTCGAAGTGCAGGTGCTGGAAGTCGATCCGGTCAAGCGCCGCATTTCGCTCGGGCTAAAGCAGACCATCCGCAATCCCTGGGAGGTCTTCCTCGAGAAGTATCCGGCCGGTTCGGAAGTCGAAGGCGAGGTCAAGAACAAGACCGAGTTCGGCCTGTTCCTCGGGCTCGACGGCGATGTGGACGGCATGGTGCATCTCTCCGACCTCGACTGGAAGCGTCCGGGCGAGCAGGTGATCGAGGAGTACAAGAAGGGCGATCGCGTGAAGGCACAGGTGCTGGACGTGGACGTCGAGAAGGAGCGCATCTCGCTCGGTGTGAAGCAGCTCGAAGCCGATCCGTTCGCCGAAGAGGGCGACCTCAAGCGTAACGCGGTCGTCACCACCGAGGTCACCGAGGTGAAGGAGAACGGCATCGACGTGAAGATCGTCGGCACCGACTTCACGGCCTTCATCAAGCGTAACGACCTCGCGCGCGACCGCTCCGAGCAGCGCCCCGAGCGTTTCGCGGTCGGCCAGAAGGTCGATGCGCGCGTGACGCAGTTCGACAAGAAGGCGCGCAAGGTCGGCGTTTCGATCAAGGCGCTGGAAGTCGCCGAGGAGAAGGAGGCGATCGCCCAATACGGCTCGTCCGACTCTGGCGCGACGCTCGGCGACATTCTCGGCACGGCGCTCAAGCAGCGCGAGAAGAAGGAGTAGGGGAGGCCCGCGCTCCTTCTTTCCCCTCTCCCGCTTGCGGGAGAGGGTGCCGAGCGTAAAGCGCGTTTACGCGCGTCTTCGACGCGCTACGGCGAGGCGGGAGAGGCCTTTGCTCTAACAAGCGCCCCTCTCCCGGCTCGGACTTCCAGTCCTCGCCACCCTCTCCCCGCTTTGCGGGGCGAGGGAAATGGCAGCCCCTCGCCTCGATCCCCGCCATTGACCATGACAACCGCCGGGGCCAATGTCCGGCGCAAATTGCGGGAGATCCTGAAGATGTCGCTCGATGCCGACCTGATCGTCGACCGCCGCCGCATGCGGCGCAAGCTCACGTTCTGGCGCGTATTCGCCGTCCTGATCCTCATCGGCGCGGTCGTTGCGGTTGCTGCCTCAGTCCGGCGCGGCAACGTGCTGACCGCGGGCGGCGATTACATCGCGCGCGTCAAGATCACCGGCCTCATCCGCAACGACCAGGATCGCGTGGACTCGCTCGAGAAGCTCGCGAAGTCGAACGCCAAGGCCGTCATCGTGCGGATCGATAGCCCCGGCGGCACCACGGCCGGCTCCGAGCAGCTGCACAACGCGTTGCGCCGCGTCGCGGCCGAAAAGCCGCTGGTGGTCGTGGTCGACGGGCTTGCGGCCTCCGGCGGCTACATCGCGGCGATGAGCGCGGATCGTATCGTGGCGCAGGGCACCTCGCTGGTCGGATCCATCGGCGTTCTGTTCCAATACCCCAACGTCAGCGACCTTTTGAAAACGATCGGCGTGAAGGTCGAGGAAATCAAATCCTCGCCGCTCAAGGCAGCCCCGAACGGCTATGAGCCGACCAGCCCCGAAGCGCGCGCCGCCGTGGAGGCGCTGGTGATGGACTCCTACACCTGGTTCCGCAACATGGTGCGCGACCGCCGGCACATGGACGACGCGACGCTGCAGCGCGTCGCGGACGGCCGCGTGTTCACCGGCCGGCAGGGCCTCGAACTCAAGCTGATTGACGAGATCGGCAACGAAAAGACCGCGGTCGACTGGCTCGCGAAGGAAAAAGGCCTCAAAGCGAATACGCCAGTCCAGGATTGGCAGCTCAAACCACGCCTCGGCGATCTCACCATGCTGCATCTTGGCGTGCGCTTCGCGCTCGAAGCGATCGGGTTGAGCGCGGTTGCAGAGCGCATCGAGGCGCTCGGCTCGCTGCAGGCGATGGAGCGGCTCAATCTTGACGGTCTGTTGGCCCTTTGGCACCCTCCGGTCACCAATTGAGCGGGCGCACGCCCGCTGGGGCACAAGGAACGCGCCATGACCGCCGCGAATGATCGGCAGGGGACGGCTGGGTCGATGATCAAGTCGGAACTCGTTCAGCGGATCGCCGGGCAGAACCCGCATCTCTATCAGCGGGACATCGAGAACATCGTGAACGCCGTTCTCGGCGAGATCACCGCCGCGCTCGCGCGCGGCGACCGCGTCGAATTGCGCGGCTTCGGCGCGTTTTCGGTGAAGCACCGCCCCGCGCGCACCGGCCGCAACCCGCGCACCGGCGCCCACGTCTCGGTCGACAAGAAGTCCGTGCCGTTCTTCAAGACCGGCAAGGAAATGCGCGAGCGGCTGAACAAGGCGGCGCAGTAGTTTCCCGGGCAACTCCGGTCCGTCATCGCCCGGCTTGACCGGGCGATCCAGTAATCATCAGATCGTGCGGCTGCGCGGAGCCTTGAGTCTCGCGCGCGGTGGATACTGGATGCCCGCCTTCGCGGGCATGACGAGGTGCGCCCATGATCCGCAACATCCTCACCGCGCTGATCCTGCTGCCGATTGCTGCCGCGATCGTGCTGTTCGCGGTCGGCAACCGCGCGCCGGTGACCATCGCGTTCGATCCGTTTGCCGCCGATCCGCCGATGTTCGCGTTCGCGATGCCGCTGTTCCTGCTGCTGCTGCTGGTGCTGATCGCCGGCGTGATCCTCGGCGGCGTGTCGGCCTGGATGCGCCAAAGCCATTGGCGCCGCCGCGCCCGGCGGCTCGCCGCAGACCTGAAAGTCACGCGCGTCGAAGCCGAGAAGCTGCGCCGTCAGGTTGAGACGGCCGCCGCGCCGCCGCGGCCGCAAGGCTCGATCGCGGCGATCGCCTACCGGCATCCGCACGCCGCCTGACTTCATGCGCGTCATTACCGCCGACGACATCAACCGCGTCCTCACCTATCCGGCGCTGATCGAAGCGTTGCGCGAAGGCTTCCGCGCCGACATCGAGTCGCCGCTGCGCCACACCCACATGATCCCGCAACCAAGCGGGAGCGAGGCAAAGTATCTCCTGATGCCGGCCTGGACGCGCTCGGGCGAGCGGCTCGTTGGCTGCAAGATCGTGACGGTTTATCCGGACAACGCGAAGCGCAATTTGCCCGCGGTATTCGGCAGCTATCTGTTGACCTCCGGCGAAACCGGCGAGCCGCTCGCCGTGCTGGACGGCACCGTGCTCACGGTGTGGCGCACCGCCTGTGCGTCGGCGCTCGCGGCGTCCTATCTGGCGCGCGAGGACGCCGCGCATCTCGTGATGGTCGGCGCAGGCGCGCTCGCGCCGCATCTCGTCCGCGCGCATGCGAGCGTGCGGCCGATCAAGAAGGTCACGCTCTGGAACCGCACGCGCAAGCGCGCGGTGCAGACGGCGTTCGGCCTCTCGGTCGGCGGACTCGAAGTCGAGGTGGTCGACGATCTCGAAGCCGCGGTGCGGGAAGCCGACATCGTCTCCTGCGCGACGCTCTCGGCGACGCCGCTGATCCGCGGCAAGTGGCTGAAGAAGGGCGCGCACCTCGACCTGGTCGGCGCCTATACGCCGAAGATGCGCGAGTCGGACGACGATTGCGTGCGCCGATCGCGCGTCTATGTCGACACGCACCTCGGCGCGCCCAAGGAGGCGGGCGACATCGTGCAGCCGCTGAAGAAGGGCATCCTGAAGAAGACCGGCATCCGCGGCGACCTCTACGATCTCTGCCGCGGCAAGGCGAAGGGACGCACCAAAGCGAGCGAGATCACACTGTTCAAGTCGGTCGGCGCGTCGGTGGAGGATCTGGCCGCCGCGATGCTGGTGTGGCGCTCGCTGGCGTAAATCGGCGGGTTTGACCCGCCGCCGATCCGCGCTAGAACCCGCCCCGTCATGACGACGCTGGTCAAAATCTGCGGGCTCTCCACGCCCGACACCCTCGACGTCGCACTCGATGCCGGCGCCGACTTGGTGGGCTTCGTGTTCTTCCCCCCGAGCCCGCGCAATATCTCGCTCGATACCGCCCGCGCGCTGGCGAGCCGCGTGCAGAGCAGGGCGCGCAAGGTCGCGAACACGGTCGATGCCGATGACGCGCTGCTCGCGAGCATTATCGAGGCGCTTCATCCCGACGTGCTTCAGCTTCACGGCCACGAGACGCCGCAACGCGTCGCGGCGGTGCGCGAGAGCTTCGGCCTGCCGGTGATGAAGGCGCTCCCGATCGAGGCGAAGTCCGATCTGCTTCCGATCGGCTCCTACACAACCGTTGCGGACCGGTTGCTGTTCGATGCGCGGCCGCCGCGCGAGGCGACGCGGCCCGGTGGCCTTGGCAAGCCGTTCGACTGGCATCTGCTCGAAAATCTTGACCTATCAATTCCGTTCATGCTTTCGGGCGGGCTTCATGCCGAGAACGTCGCCGAAGCGCTACGCATCACGCGCGCGCCCGGCGTCGATGTGTCCACCGGCGTCGAAAGCGCGCCGGGTGTGAAGGACCCGGAGAAAATCCGCGCCTTCATTCGTGCGGCCCGCTCCGCTAAGGTGCCGGCATGAACATTCCGCAGCAGGTCAATTCCTTCCGCACCGGGCCCGACGAGCGCGGCCATTTTGGTCTCTACGGCGGCCGTTTCGTCGCCGAGACACTGATGCCGCTGATTCTCGAGCTGGAGAAGGCCTACAACGACGCCAAGAAGGACCCCGCCTTCAAGAAGGAGATGGACGGCCATCTCAAGAACTACGTCGGCCGCCCCTCCGCGCTTTATTTCGCCGAGCGGCTTACCGAGCATATTAGACGTCAGACGGCCTCCGGCCTTATGGGCGCGAAAATCTACTTCAAGCGCGAGGACTGCAACCACACCGGCGCGCACAAGGTGAACAATGTGCTGGGCCAGATCATGCTGGCAAAGCGCATGGGCAAGCCCCGCGTCATCGCCGAGACCGGCGCCGGCATGCATGGCGTTGCGACCGCGACGCTGTGCGCCAAGTTCGGTCTCGAATGCGTCGTGCACATGGGCGCGGTCGACATCGATCGCCAGCAGCCGAACGTGATGCGCATGAAGGCGCTCGGCGCCGAGGTGCGGCCCGTGCAGTCCGGCTCGCGCACCTTGAAGGATGCCATGAACGAGGCGCTGCGCGACTGGGTCACCAACGTGCACAACACGTTCTACTGCATCGGCACGGTCGCGGGGCCGCACCCGTATCCCGCCATGGTGCGCGACTTCCAGTGCGTGATCGGCAACGAGGTGCGGGCGCAGATGCAGGAAGCGGAAGGGCGGCTGCCGGATTCGCTGATCGCGTGCATTGGCGGCGGCTCCAATGCGATGGGCCTGTTCCATCCTTTCCTCGACGACCGCAATGTTGAGATTTACGGCGTCGAAGCCTCGGGCCATGGCCTCGACACAGGCCTGCATGCGTCGTCCGTCGCGGGCGGGCGGCCCGGCGTGCTGCACGGCAACCGCACATATCTCTTGATGAACGAGGACGGGCAGATCCAGGAGGCACACTCGATCTCCGCCGGCTTGGATTACCCAGGCATCGGGCCCGAGCACGCCTGGCTCGCCGACATAGGCCGCGTAAAATTCCTCAACGCGACCGACGCCGAGGCGCTCGAGGCCTTCAAGCTTTGCTCGCGCCTCGAGGGCATCATTCCGGCGCTCGAATCCGCGCACGCGCTGGCGCGCCTTCCCGACATCGCGGCCAGGAAGCCGAAGGACCACCTGATGGTGGTCAATCTCTCCGGGCGCGGTGACAAGGACCTCGACAGCGTCGCGCATCATCTCGGGGGCAAGTTTTGAAGGGCATCCTCGACGACCGGCAGGCGCGCACCGGTTGGCTGCTGATCATCATCGCGGCGCTCTACATCGTGTGGTTCTTCAAGGTGCGGCTGCTGGCCGAAGGCCTGCCGATCGAGAAGAGGGAATGGGTCTATTTCATCGGCATGAGCATCTGCCTGATGCTCGGCACCGCGAACGTGCGCATGGCCGCGCTGCGCGCGGAAAAGCGCAGGCTTGAAGAGCGTACCAAGAAATCCGCATGAGCACGCGTATCGAGAAGCGTTTCGCCGCGCTGAAGGCGGAAGGCCGCGCTGCGCTGGTGACGTTCATAACGGCGGGCGATCCCGACGCCGAGACATCGCTCGCGATCGCGAAGGCGCTGCCCGCGGCGGGCGCCGATCTGATCGAGCTCGGCATGCCGTTCACCGACCCGATGGCGGATGGACCGGCCGTGCAGGCGGCGGGCCTGCGCGCGCTCAATGCCGGGCAGACGATGCGCAAGACGCTGCAGCTCGTGCGCGACTTCCGCGCCGGCGACGACGCGACGCCCATCGTGCTGATGGGCTACTACAATCCGATCTACGTCTACGGCGTAGAGAAATTCCTGGCCGACGCGAAGGTTGCGGGCGTCGACGGTTTTATCATCGTCGACCTGCCGGCCGAGGAGGACGATGAGTTCTGCCTGCCGGCGTTGAAGGAAGGCTTCAACTTCATCCGTCTCGCGACGCCGACGTCGGACGACAGGCGTCTGCCGGTGATCCTGAAGAACACTTCGGGCTTCGTCTATTATGTGTCGATCACCGGAATCACCGGCGCGGCGACGCCCGATCCTGCGAAGGTCAAGGAAGCGGTCGCGCGCATCAAGCGCCACACTGATCTTCCGGTGGCGGTCGGCTTCGGCGTGAAGAACGCCGAGCACGCGCGTGCCATTGCAGAGGGCGCGGACGGCGTGGTGGTCGGCTCGGTGCTGGTCGAAGCGGTGCGTCAGAGCCTGGACGAGCCCGGCGGTGCGGCGGACGCGACCGTGAAGGCGGTGACCGATCTGGTGGCGGAGCTGGCGAAGGGCGTGCGGAGTGTGAGGAAGGCGGCGAAGTAGGCCTCTCGATCGTCATTGCCCGCGAAAGCGGGCAACCCAGTAAACACCGCCTGAGCCGAATCGCACGACCTGCGTCTACTGGGTCCCCCGCTTTCGCGGGGGATGACATCGGAGGGGGCTACCTCGCCGGAATCTGAATCAGCTCCGCGAGCTGTTCCTTGGTGAGTTGCTGCGCGGTGAACTTCAGCTCCACCGCATCCTTCACGATAGTGTCGAGCCCGACGATCGTGTCCGGCTCGATCGCCGGCGGCGGGAAGAACTCATCGCGCGTGCGCTTCGCCTTCGCCTCAGTGATCTGCAGCCAGTCCGCATAGAGCTTCAGCGCGGCCGGGTCCTTGTACATGTAGGCGACCGTCTCGCGGTACGCCTTCATGTAGCGGTTCACCACCTCCTTCTTGGCGGCGAGGTAGCCCGCGTTGGCGATGTTGAGCCGCACGGTCTGGCCCTTGAACACGTCCGCATCGTTGCCGCCAGCGATGCGGCGGATGTCGCCCTTGTCGAGCTGGTCGAGCCCGAACGGCGGCGCCGCCCAGCCGACGTCGACCTGGCCCGACATCACGGCGGTGAGGTTCGCGGCCGGTCCGCCCATCGCGGTCGGCTTCGCTTTGAGGTCATACTGCTTGATGAACGCCGTCACGATGCCGTGTGTCGAGGACCCGTTGGTCGAGTACGCGAGCGTCTTGCCGTCGGTATCCTTGAGCGTCTTGATCGGCGAATCCGCCTTCACATACCAGTAGAGGTCGGCAGCGCCCGTGGTTTCGGCCGAGATGATGCGCACCGGCGCGCCCTTGGAGAACGCACTGAGCACACCCATCACGCCCGCCGCGATGCCGAGGTCGACGCTGCCGGAGATCACCGCCTGCTGGGTTTCGCCCGCGCCCTGCGTGTAAACGATGTCGAGCACAAGCCCATGCTTCTTGAAGATGCCGGCGCGCTGGCCGATTTCCGAGACCGAGGTGTCCCAATTGCCGCGCTGGCCAACCGCGAGCTTGAGGGTGTCCTCGGCAGATGCGGCGCTTGCGAAAAGCGAAGTTGCCGCCAGCACGGCGGCAAGAATGGCCTTCATTGAATTCCTCCCTCTCGCCGCTCATTCCCGCGAAAGCGGGAATCCAGTTCTTGGCTCTGGGTCCCCGCTGGAGCCTGCCCTCGGGCAAGCCGAAGGCGCGACCCGTGGGCGGGGACGAGCGGAGTTTCTTGCTTGCTCGTTCAAGCCACGCGTTCGCGCGGCGCCTCGCTCCCACCGCCAAGCGTACGCCAGTTGACGGTCTTGGGAACTACACCTTCGTAGGAACTAATCGTCGCATGCGCGACGCGCGGGCTCGTGGTGCCGATCGCCGGACCGCCGTTCTGCACGGTGCGCGCAGCCTCCACCATCAGCCGGCGGAACGCCGCCACCGCCACATCGCTCGCGCCGAGCCGCTCGACCGTGCGATCGCCGATCGGCCCCATGCCTTCCCACATCGCGATGTCCTGGTTGGGAATGCCGGCAATGCCGGTGAAATTGCCGGCCGCCATCGCGGCGCGGTCCTGCAGATAGTCGTTCTCGCGCGTACGGGTGCCGTTGAAATTTGCGTCAACGTCTACGCCCCATTCGAGCACGTTGAACTTGCGCCACGTCTCCGCATCGACGCCCGGCTTGTCCGGCCCGTTCCAGGCGATGAAGTAGAAGATGGTGTTGGTGTCGTCCTCGGGGGTGAGCAGCGTCGCGACGTTGTGCACGTTGTTGGGCGGGATCAGCGCCGTGAACGGCGCGATGTAGACCGTGGTGCGGATGTAGTCGTGCGTCGCCTCGTTCTGGATCGGGCGGCGGATCGCCGCGTAGCGGAAGCCGTAAGAGGTGCGCTCGATCTGGAAGCGCGGCGCCTTGTCGGTCGAGGGGCGCAGCCAGTTCTGCTCGGTCGCCTTCGCGCTGTCGACCTGCGCCGGCACCATGTCGGAGGAGTGCAGGCTCGAGGAATGCGCCGAGTCGATCTGGCCTTCGAGGATCTGCGCCCAGTTGCAGCGCACCCGCACCTTGGTGGCGGACACGCGCGCTTCGGGCGTCGGCGCGAATGCGGGCGGCTCGAACTCCGGCATTTCGTCGGCCGGCCCCATGTAGCACCACACGAAGCCGCCAGCCTCGCGCGCCGGATAGGCGTTCTGCTTCACGCGTTCCGGGATGCTCGAACCGGGCGGCTCGGACGCCATCTCGACCACGTTGCCTTCGTAGTCGAATTTCCAGCCGTGATAGAGGCAGCGCAGCCCGCACTCCTCGTTGCGCGCGTAGACCAGCGATGCGCGGCGATGCGCGCAGTATTCGTCGAGCACGCCGAGGCGGCCCTTCGAGTCACGGAACACCACGAGGGCTTCGCCGAGCAGCTTGATGCGCAACGGCTTGCCGTCAGGCTCGGCCACTTCCTCCGACAGGCAGGCCGCGATCCAGTGGCGGCGCATGATCGCCCCCATCGGCGCGTCGCCTTCGACGCGGCACAGGAGATCGTTTTCTTCAGGCGTCATGTTTCCTCGCGCGACGCATTCTTCTGCTATGAGGTCATCAGTCTAATGAGGACACGCTGGCGCGTCGAGTTGGGGAAATGCCGTTGAGAAAGCTGCGTATCGGCGTTGCGGGGCTGGGGCGCGCGTTCAGCGTGATGCTGCCGACGTTTCGCGATCCGCGCGTCGCACTGGTGGCGGCCGCCGATCCGCGCACGGAAGCGAGGCGCCGCTTCGCCAAGGACTTTGGCGGGAGAGCCTACGACACGGTCGAGGAATTGACGGCCGATCCCGATATCGAGATCGTTTACGTTGCGACGCCGCACCAGTTTCACGCGCGCCACGCAATTCTCGCGGCGCGCAACGCCAAGCATGTGCTGGTCGAGAAGCCGATGGCGCTCACGCTCGATGACTGCGCGGCGATGATCGACGCGGCGAAAACGGTGGGTGTGTATCTGATCGTCGGCCATAGCCATTCGTTCGATGCGCCGATCTTGCGCGTACGTGAGCTGATCGCGAGCGGCGACTACGGCGCGGTGCGCATGATCCATGCGCTCAACTACACGGACTATCTCTATCGGCCGCGCCGCGCGGAAGAACTCGACACCGCGCAGGGCGGCGGCGCCGTGTTCAACCAGGCGGCGCATCAGGTCGACATCGTGCGCCTCATCGGCGGCGGCCGCGTGAAGAGCGTGCGTGGCGCGACCGGCGCATGGGATGCGGCGCGCCCGACCGAGGGCGCCTATTCGGCGTTGCTCGCGTTCGAGAGCGGCGCATTCGCATCGCTCACGTACGGCGGCTACGGCCACTTCGACTCGGATGAGTTTTCCGGCTGGATCGGCGAAATGGGGCAAACGAAGCAGCCGTATGCGCGCAAACCGCAGCGCTTTGCCAACGCCGCTGAGGAAGCCGCATTTAAGAGCGCCCGCAACTATGGCGGCGCGAACTGGCAGGAGCCCGCGCCGCAACCTCTCGCGCACCAGCATTTCGGCACCATCATCGTGAGCTGCGAGCGGGCCGACCTGCGGCCGATGCCGGACGGCGTGATGATCTACCGGAACGGAACGGCGCGGCTCGATCCGTTGCCGCCGCCGGAAACCCCGCGCGCCGAAGTGATCGATGAACTTTACGCGGCAATTGTCGACGGAAAGCCTCCGCTGCACGACGGCGCCTGGGCCATGTCCACGCTGGAGGTCTGCCTCGCGATGCTGCAATCCGCGCGCGAGGGGCGGGAAGTTGGCCTCCGCCATCAGGTGGCGGCGCGCTGACCTTGCATCCGCCCATCCCCGCGCGAGCGGGAATCCAGCATTCTTGCCTCTGGGTCCCCGCTTTCGCGGGGACGAGCGCGGAACGGAGGCCAATCCCGCCTAGATTTGCTCGCCGTTCAGGATTACATCTTCCCCATGAATTGGCTCACCAGCGTGGTCCGGCCCAAGATTCGCTCGCTGCTCAAGCGCGAAGTGCCGGAGAACATGTGGATCAAGTGTCCGGAAACCGGACAGCTTGTGTTCTACAAGGACGTCGAGGCGAACCAGTTCGTCATTCCCTCGTCGAACTATCACATGCGCATGGGGGCGACCGCGCGCCTGAAATCCATGTTCGACGGCGAGATCTGGTTCGACATCGGCGTGCCGGAGGTGCCGACGGATCCGCTCAAGTTCCGCGACGAGCGGCGCTATACGGATCGGCTGAAAGATGCCCGGACCAAGACCGGCATGAACGATGCCGTCAAGCTCGGCTTCGGCAAGCTCGATGGCCTGCCGGTGGTCATCGGCGTGCAGGATTTCGACTTCATGGGTGGCTCGCTTGGCATGGCGGCGGGCGAGGCGATCATCAAGGGCCTCGAAACCGCCGCGCAGAAGGGCACGCCCTTCATCATGTTCGCGGCCTCGGGCGGCGCGCGCATGCATGAAGGCATTCTCGCGCTGATGCAGTTGCCGCGCACCACGGTCGCGGTCGAAGTGCTGCGCGAGGCGAAGAAGCCCTACATCGTGGTACTGACCAATCCGACCACCGGCGGCGTCACGGCGTCCTACGCCATGCTCGGCGACGTGCACATCGCGGAGCCCGGCGCGCTCATCGGATTTGCGGGCCCGCGCGTGATCGAGCAGACCATCCGCGAGAAGCTGCCCGAGGGCTTCCAGCGCGCCGAATACCTGAAAGAGCATGGCCTCGTCGACCTCGTGGTGCATCGCCACGAGCTCAAGCCGACGCTGGCGCGGCTCTGCCGTGTGCTATGCAAGGCGCCAGTGCGCGAGAGGCTGCCCGAGGCTGCACCGGCCGAAGCATTGCCGCCGACCGCCGCCGCGGCGGAATAACGCCGCAGACCATGACTCCCGTCGATTCGATTCTGGCGCGGCTGCTCGCGCTGCACCCCAAGCGCATCGACTTGTCGCTCGACCGCATGCGCCGCGTGCTCGAGCGGCTTGGCAATCCCGAGAAGCGCGTGCCGCCGGTGATCCATGTGGCGGGCACCAACGGCAAGGGTTCGACCATCGCGTTCCTGCGCGCCATGCTGGAGGCGGCGGGACGGAGCGTGCATGTCTACACGTCGCCTAACCTGGTGCGGGTCAACGAGCGCTTCCGCCTCGGCGGCATGCTTGTTTCCGATGCGGCGCTTGCCGATGCGCTCGCCGAGTGCGAGCACGCCAACGGCGATTCGCCGATCACGCTGTTCGAGATCGAGACTGCGGCGGCCTTCGTGCTGTTTGCGCGCCATCCGGCGGACTATCTGCTGCTCGAAGTCGGCCTCGGCGGGCGGCTCGACGCCACCAATGTGATCGAGCGTACGCTTGCGAGCGTCGTGACGCCGGTGTCGATGGATCACGTGGAGTTTCTCGGGGACACGATCGAGAAGATCGCCGCCGAGAAGGCCGGCATCTTCCGTGCCGGCGTGCCGGCCGTGATCGCGCCGCAGACAGACTTGGTCGCCGCGGTGCTGGAGCGCCACGCGGAGCGGGCGCGCGCGCCGCTGCATGCATCGGGCCAGCAGTGGCATGCGGGCGTGGAGCAAGGGCGTCTCGTCTATCAGGACGAGAAGGGCCTGCTCGACCTGCCGCCGCCGAAACTGTTCGGCCGCCACCAATTCGACAATGCCGGTACAGCCATCGCGGCCTTGCGTGCCGGCGGTGTGAATCTTCCCGCGCGGGCGATCGAGCAGGGGCTGACGCGTGCCGAGTGGCCGGCGCGGCTCCAGCGGCTCACCAGCGGCAAGCTTGTCTCAGCTGCGCCCGCAGGCGCCGAGCTGTGGCTCGATGGCGGCCACAATGCGGACGGCGGGCGCGCGATCGCGGCCGCACTGGGTGATCTGGAGGAGCGTGTCTCGCGTCCGCTGGTGCTGGTCGTCGGCATGCTGAGCACCAAGGATCGCTCCGCGTTTCTGCGTAATTTCACCGGACTGGTGCGGCGCGTGTTCGGCGTGCCGATCCACCAGGAAAAGGGCGTGCCGGCCGATGCGATCGCGGTCTCTGCCCGCGCCGCCGGCATGCCGGCGGATGCCGCGCCGAGCATCGAGGATGCGCTCAACGCCATCGGCAATCTCGGCTTCGAGCCGCCGCCGCGCATCCTGATCACGGGCTCGCTGTATCTCGCCGGCGAGGTGCTGGCGGCGAACGGGACGGAGCTTCTCTGACCTCATCCTGAGGAGCGGTCCAAAGGACCGCGTCTCGAAGGATGGCCGCATACGCCGGAGCCCGTTGCCTTCCTTCGAGCCGCCCGCTGCGCGGGCTCCTCAGGATGAGGCCTTGAGCAGCAACTTCATCAAATCCGCCGTCTTCTGCTTCACTTGATCCATCGTGCACTGCTCCGGCGCCTTGTCGGGACGCCAGCGCATGAGCCGCGTGCCGTGGCGGAAGCGCTCGCCGGAGAAATGGTCGTAGCAGATTTCGACCACGAGCTTGCGTTTGAGCGGCACCCACTCGGCCGAGCGCTCGGTTGCCCAGCGGCTCGGGCCGCCCGGCGCGTTGCCGGTGAAGCCGGGGCCGCCTTTGAGCTTTTCGAGCTTTGCGGTCAGCGCCGCTTTCTCGGCGCGTGCGATCGATGACGTGAATCCGACATGATGCAGCAGTCCATCGTCATCGTAGAGACCGAGCAGCAGCGATCCGACCAGCTCGCTGTTCGTCCCATAGCGAAAGCCGCCAACCACGCAGTCGGCGCTGCGGTAATTTTTCACCTTCACCATCGCGTCGCGCGTGCCGGCCGCATAGGGCGCGTCGCGCTGCTTGGCGATGATCCCGTCGAGTGTCGCGCCAACCTTCCTCAACCAGCCCTTCGCCTCCGAGAGCTTGATCGTCGCAGGTGACAGCCTTACGCCATCGCCGCGAAAGTTGGCCTTCGCGAACGCCTCCAACTTCGGCCGCCGTTCCGCAAGCGGCATATCGAGTAACGCGTTGCCCCGTTCGTCCTCCAGCAGGTCGAACACGATGAGCAGCGCCGGCGTCTCTTGAGCCAGCTTCGCGATGCGCGAGGCCGCGGGATGAATTCGCTGCAGCAGGTCATCGAACGAAAACGCGCGGCCGCGCGGCACCACGATCTCGGCGTCGAGCACGAACTGCTTGGCGGCAAGCGCCTTCGCGCCTTCCACCGCATCGGGGAAATAGCGCGTCAACGACTTGCCGGCCTTGGATTGGAGTTCGACCTTTGCGCCGCGGCGAAACACCAGGCAGCGGAAGCCGTCCCATTTCGGCTCGTATTGCCACTCCGGCCCCACCGGAACGGCATCGACCGAGGTTGCTTCCATCGGAGGGATGGGCGGCTTGAGGGGCATGCCTTCCTCAACGCAGATGGCCGGCCTTTCGGCCGGCCATCTCAAACAAAAATCTCGGGATGCGTCAGGCGGTCGCCGTCGTGATCCATTGCTCCAGCTTCTGCTTCGGCGCGGCGCCGACCTGACGCGAGGCGAGTTCGCCGTTCTTGAACAGCATCAGCGTCGGGATCGACATGATGCCGTATTTCGCCGCGGTCGCCGGGTTCTCGTCGACGTTGAGCTTCACGATCTTGACCTTGCCGTTCATCGTGCCGGCGATCTCTTCCAGCGCGGGCGCGATCATGCGGCAGGGCCCGCACCATTCGGCCCAGAAATCCACCACCACCGGCTCGGCGCTCTTGAGCACCTGTGCCTCGAAATCCGCGTCGGACACCTTTGCAACGCCCATGGGGCACCTCGGTTCTCTAAATGCTTTTTGGGTTGGGGCGGAAACGCCCTTCAGATGACGCGGAACGTATGGACGCCGACGCAGAGCGTCAAGGAGCGATCACGGGTCAGTGTTTCTACGTGGCTTAACCTGCCGCAAGTCTTGACAGTTCGGCGTCGAGCAGGGGAGGTGGCAGCTCGATGAGCGCCGGGCCTGCGGTATAGACCAGCGCGGCGCGCACGCCGTGATTCGGATAGAGGCGGCGCAGCACGGCGCGGTAGAGCGCCAGCTGGCGGACGTAGCGGGGCGAAATGTCTTCGACCTTCGTCGGTATGGTGCGGTCCGACTTGTAGTCGGCGATCAGCACTTCGCTCGGCGTCACCGCAAGGCGGTCGACCTGGCCCGAGACGCGTTCATTCTGTGAAACAAGGCCGATGATCGGCACCTCGGCACGCGAGTTCTCGGTGAACAGGGGTACAAAACGTGCATCATCGAGGATGGCGAAGACCTCGCGCAGGAGTGCCTCGTGCTCCGCGGCGTCGAGATCCTTCGCGCGAGTGAGGTGCCGGCGCGCCGCCTCGGCGCGGCGTTGCGGTGCCAGCGCAGGCAAAGCCTGCAGCAGGCGGTGGACAGTCCGCCCGCGTGCCAG
>JBAVXH010000325.1:0-15950 GCA_049698215.1 Xanthobacteraceae bacterium
GGCCACGGCCGCGCAACCCGCCGCGCCGCCACAGCCGACGGCAGCACGGCCGAGCCATGCGGGCAGCAGCAGCGTGATTGCCCTCGACACGCAGCAGCAAACGACCATCGGCCAGGCGCTCGCGCAACGCGGGGTGAAGCCGTTGTCCAACATTATCTTTTCGATTGCGGTGGGCACCAAGGTGCCGGCCGCGGTGCTGTTGCGGGCGCTGCCCTCCGACCTCGTGACGTTCATCCCGCAGTATCGTGGCTACAGTTACGTCGTGGTCGAGGAGCAGATCGTGATCGTCGATCCCGGCACGCAGGAGATCGTCGCGATCGTGCCGTACACCCCCACGGCTCCGGCCACGCGCACTGTCGAGACGCCCAAGTCGCGGACGCCCGTGGCGGAGAAACCGATGGTGAACCGGCCGGTGAACCTGAATACCGAGGAGAACGCCGTGGGCCGCCGCCCGGCTACGGAGCAGCGGAGGAAGACCACGCGCTCGGTGGTCAAGCGCGAGCATCGCGAAGAGCACGCGCCGCGCACCGTGACGGTCGAGGAGTCATCCGAGCCAGTGCGGGGTCCGGCGTTCCGGAGCCACCGCTACGTCGATGACGACGAGGTGATCGTCGCGCCGCGCCAGAATGGGTTCTTTGGATTTTTCCGGTAGGCGCGTGGCGACAAGCGAAAAAAGAGGGCGGCCCAGCGCGCCGCCCTCTCTTGTTACTCGCCGCTTGGCCCGTCAGATCCTGCGATCGCGCGGCGCGAACAGGCCCCACACCACCAGCACGACGATCGCGCCGACCACGGCACCGATCAGGCCGGCGCCCTCGTTCGCCTGATACCAGCCGAGCTTCTGCCCGAGATAGGTCGCGACGAATGCGCCGGCGATGCCGAGCAGCGTGGTAAGGATGAAACCCGAAGGCTCGTTCGACCCGGGATGAAGAAACTTGGCGATGACGCCGGCCACGAAGCCGATGATGATGGTCCAGAGAATGCTCATGGCGCTGCTTTCAGAATTTCAGGATTGCGCTGACGATCAGCACGATCACACCGCCGAAATGACGTCGCCAATGAAGAACCCCAGCCGGCGCGCCGGATCGGATGGGTAGGGGAAATAGGGTTCGTGGCTCAGGGTCATCGGTCCACGTGAAACGTGCGTCGGCGGTCCCGGTTCCCGATCTTAGTGCCGAAAACCTCGGGACAACGTACCGGCCAGCCAGCGCAGTGGCGCGGTGATCCGCCACGACGTTGAGGAGCGGAGCGCCGCCAGCTGCTCTGCTTCGAGGCTTGCTTGGTCGACCCTCTTCTCCAATATCTCAGTGCGTCTTTGCTCTCGCGCCAGCAAGTCTTGCAGGTACCGCAGTTGAGACGTGGCGTGGTCCATGTCGCCAGGCCGCGCGATCATGTGCCGTTTGATCGGCAGGCGCTTGTCGTCGATCGCCCGCACTTCGAACTCAATCGCCGCGGCGACGTCCGGATCGGCGAGGCGGCGCGTGAGGAGCGGCCAGCGGTCGCCGTATATGTCGACGATATGGTCCTGCAGCTCCGTATCGTTCTTGTCGAGTGCGAAGCCGAGCACCTCGCGGCAGCCTGCCCGGTAGAAGTCCGCGAACCGGGGGCGGCACAGGAAGATCTTGTTCGGAAAGATCGCAAACGGCGCAAGCTCGGGACCCCGCGCAAGAAATGCGAATAAACCTGACACCACGCCGGGCCAGTGAGGGTTGAAGACGTCGTCCAGAACCGCGATGCCGTGGGGCGCGAGGCTCGCGTCTGCGAGCTCCAGGTCGTTGAGCGTGAGTGCGCGCGTGTGTCCGCCGTCGATCGAGCAAAATCGCAGGCCGGCAAGGCCGTGTTCCTTCTCGGAGCCGCGGATCTCGACGGAGGATTTCGCCACCGTGCGGACCTGTGCGCGCGGAAACAGATACTGCAGGTGCCCTTGAAACGCGGCGAGGCTTCCCTGGCCGGAGTCATCGACGTTAAGGTCCTGACGGTCGAACAGGTCGATCGCAATCAGGGTCTCGTCCGGGCGGGCGGCCGCGATCAGCGCGAGCGCCGAGCAACCATGATGAACTCCGACCTCCGCGATGTTGCCCGTAAGGCCTGCCTCCTCCTGGAGCCAGATGAGCTCCATCATGGCCAATGCAGTGGTCTGGTACATCCAGCCTTCGATGCGATCCGAGTAGGTGAGATAGCGATAGGCCGCAGCGAGCCGGGCGAGGGAGGGGGATGCGGCGTGGCTGTCCATGGCGGAAGGAGCTGCTGGTGCTGCCGGTAAGGATTGAACTTACGACCTCCCCCTTACCAAGGGGGTGCTCTACCACTGAGCTACGGCAGCGCGCCGGCGGAAAACGTGTAAATCACGGCCGGAAACGGCGCGGTCTTGCCACAAGGGGGAGGGGGGCGCAAGCGTTCACCCAAACCGCCGCAAATGCTCCTTCGCCCCTGTGCTCGCGTTCTGCCGGTCCGCGAGCTTGAGCAGCACCTTCTTGATCCGCTCGGCCGCGAAGTCCTGCTGCGCGAGCGCCATGCCGCGGTCGAAGTTCTCCTCGTAGCGTGCGATCAGCCCGTCGCGGAAGGTAAAGTGCGAGGTGCCTTCGAACACCACCGGCTTGCCTTCCGCCCCGGACATTCCCGAGGCGTAGCTGAAGCGGTAGCGCGCGTAGGCCTGCCTCCCGTCGCTCAACGGATCGAGGAAATCCCAGCGGTAGTTCGAGCCGGTGTCGTGGAAGTGCTGCAGCATCTCGGCGATGGCCTTGCGGCCTTTGTACTCGCCGAAGAATCCGTCGTCGTAGACGCCGTCCTCGGTGAACAGCCCCGAGAATGCCGCGCCGTCGTTCGCCGCCACGGCACTCGCAAAGCGCGATAACAGATCGGAAAAATCCAGCACGGGCGCCTCCGTTGCCTTTTCAGTGCGCGGCTTGCGGCCTAGCTTAGCCGTTATGACGGACCGGCCAAAGCTGAGCGAAAAGGACTTGCGTGCACAGCGGCTTGAGGCCGCGCTGCGCGAAAACCTCAAGCGCCGCAAGGCGCAAACGCGCGGCCGCGCGGATACGCGGCAAACGGCGGAACCTCACGATTCCGCCGGAATTGCCCCTGACAAGGACAATGGGTAGACCGGCGGGCCGGGTAAACGGGGACTGTCATGGACCGTATTCGCATTGTCGGCGGCAAGCCGCTTCACGGCACGATTCCGATTTCCGGCGCGAAAAACGCGACGCTGCCGCTGATGATCGCGAGCCTGCTCACCGACGATACGCTGGTGCTGGAAAACGTCCCGCGCCTCGCCGACGTGGGCCTGCTGCAGCACATCCTGAGCAACCACGGCGTCGACATCATGGTCAAGGGCAAGCGCCCCGGCGACGAGGATCACCAAGGCCAGACCCTGCATATCTCCGCGGCGCGCATCGTCGACACCACCGCGCCCTACGAACTTGTTTCGAAAATGCGCGCGAGTTTCTGGGTGGTCGGGCCGCTGCTCGCCCGTATGGGGGTGGCGAAGGTGTCGCTGCCGGGCGGCTGCGCCATTGGCACGCGGCCCGTCGACCTGCTGATCATGGCGCTGGAGCGTCTCGGGGCGGAGATCGAGATCGACGCCGGCTACGTCATCGCGCGCGCCAAGTCCGGATTGAAAGGCGGCGAGATCAACTTTCCGAAGGTCACCGTCGGCGGCACCCACACGGCGCTGATGGCGGCCTCGCTCGCCAGCGGCGAGACCGTGATCGAGAATGCGGCGCGCGAGCCCGAGATTGTCGATGTCGCGGAATGTCTCAACAAGATGGGCGCGAAGATTTCCGGCGCCGGCACCTCGCGCATCGTGATCGAAGGCGTGTCGCGGCTCAACGGCGCGCGGCACGCCGTGCTGCCCGACCGCATCGAGACCGGCACCTACGCGATGGCGGTCGCGAGGACCGGCGGCGATGTGCTGCTCGAAGGCGCGCGGCCGGAATTGCTTCAATCCGCGCTCGACACGTTGACGCAGGCGGGCGCCGAGGTTTCGGCGACGAACGCGGGTATTCGCGTTGCGCGGAACGGCGGCGGCATCCGCCCGGTCGACGTCACGACCGAGCCGCATCCGGGCTTCCCGACTGATCTACAGGCGCAACTGATGGCGCTGATGACGCGTGGCAAAGGCACCTCGCGCATCACCGAGACGATCTTCGAGAACCGCTTCATGCACGTGCAGGAGCTCGCCCGGCTCGGCGCACGCATTTCGCTCAACGGCCAGGACGCCGTGATCGAGGGTGTGGAGAAACTGAAAGGCGCGCCGGTGATGGCGACCGATCTGCGCGCCTCGGTCTCGCTGGTGATCGCCGCGCTGGCCGCGGAGGGGGAGACGATGGTGAATCGGGTCTATCATCTCGATCGTGGCTTCGAGCGGCTCGAGGACAAGCTCGGCCGTTGCGGCGCAACCGTCGAGCGAATTTCCGGCTAGCGCCCCCGATCCGGTGTCCCGCTTGTGGCGCGGGATGGTGCCATCATCTCCTCAAGGTGCCGTCGCAACGTCGGCGTGACCGGCAACTCGTAGACCTTGCCGTCGGGAGTGGTGCTGAAGAAGCGCAGCCGCGCCGGGTCATTCACGCCGTTGGACGGGATTACGATCCGAAAGCCGATCCTCTGGACTTGTTTGGTGGGTGCGACGTCGAGCCGGAAAAGCGACATCCGCCCGGCGCCAACTGCCCGCGTGTCATCGTACGCCAGAGCGAGCTTCGCATTTGTCGCAGGGTCTACCGCCCATCCGACGAACTCGATCCGTTCCCCGGTATCGGTTGCTCCCGCCACAGTGCCGCCGATGCCACTGGAACGCGCGATCGCTTCATTCAGCGACGGTGCATCCCGCAGCAGGTACTCATTCTCGACCGCTTCGGACACCGGCGGCCGCATGGTGAGGCTGCGTTCGACCATTTCGAGGATGACGACGTCGGGCTTGAGCTCCTGGATCAGCTTGGTTGGGAATGGATAGTGAGCTGTCGCAACGCTGACCGTCCGGCGGAATGTCTCATTCAAGAACGGCGCCATGACGTCGCCGAAGGAATCGCCATAGACGAGCGCCGTCGGCGCGGTGGTGAGGCTCGTCGTCGTCTCGACAACCGGTCGAAGCGTCACTTTGTTGTCGAGGACCCGGCGATCGAGGATGCGGCTCCCTGATTTCAGCGAAAAGACTGGATCAGCTTCGCCGACCGGCGGAATATTCCAGGTCCTGTAGCCCTGCGTGATCGCGTAATCGGACAGCGCGAGCGGCTGAAGCGCGGGCAAAAGCTTCCTGGCTTCTTTCATCGCTGCCGAATAGGCGATGAATGCGCCGAGCGCGTTCCAGTGATCTTCGTATTTGTGATAGAGGAGCGCCCGTTCTTTCGCGGCCCAGAGATCGCGTCTTGGATCGACGACGACCAGAGTCGATCCGCGTTCTTTCAGCCGCCGCACGATCTGATCGAGCCGCGTTTCCGGCCAGACGCGATTGACGTAACGCGGCAGATATTCGGGATAAATCGTGTGCTGGTTTGGCGCAACGACGATGACCATGGCGGCCCCCTGGGCTTTCACCCATCGTTGTTGGGCCTCCATCAGGTCGATCCATTCGTCCAGGTCCCCGTCGGTGAACCGGTTCAGCGCACGAACCTGATCGAGAACGTCGGAATCCGTCTTGAGGAAGAACCAGCCTTCCTTTCCCATGAACATGCCGGGGATCGCGGACACGCCGATGGCGCTGCGAACGCGAATGTTCAGCTGCACCATCTCAGCGCGCAGGCCGAAATTGTCGTCAACGAAGGCGATGAACTCGCGGTGAAATTGGCGCAGGTCGCCGAGGGAGAGGGACGACGGCACCCCCGGCATGCGCGCCGGGGGACGGTTGTCGAGGAAGCTTGGATCGGTCTGCCGGCCCGCCAACTGGATCAGCGCCGGCGCGAACAGGGTCGCGAGAACAGCGAGCGCGAGCAGGGCGGACGGAAGCCTGCTCAGCGAAAGACCCAGCGCGGGAAGTTGCTGTCGCATCGCGCGGCCTAGAACCGGAAGTAGATGAACGGGTTGTAGTTGCCGCCCGCAATCGAGAGCACGGACAGAAGCAGGATCGCGTACAGCGCTGCGGACATGACCCCGCCACCCGCGGCATCGAGCATCGCGCGTCTGCCGCCATGCAAGCTGCCGGCGTAGGCAACGATCCGTTGGACGAGCTGCGCCAGATAGGGCGTCGACCCAACGGCGCCGATGATCAGGGCGAGCGCGACGTCCGGTTGGAGATGGAGCCACACGTGATGCGCGATGCTATCCCCGGATCCGAAACCGGCCATGGCCCGCAAGTGGCCCGCCGCTTGCGGCAGATCGTCGGCGCGGAAGAACACCCATCCAACGGTCACGACGAGAATGACGTAGAGGTGCCGGAATTCGGAGCCGAGGCGTTGAAGTAACGGCCCGAGCCCGGTTCTTTCAAGAACGAGGAAGAAGCCGTGATAAAGGCCCCAGACCACGAACGTCCATTTCGCGCCGTGCCAAAGCCCGCACAGCAGGAAAACCACCAGCAGATTGAAGTATGTGCGGTAGGCGCCGGCTCTGCTTCCGCCGAGCGGAATATAGAGATAGTCCCGGAACCAGGTGGATAACGTGATGTGCCAGCGGCGCCAGAATTCGGTGATCGACTGAGCGATGTACGGGTAGTTGAAATTAAGTGGAAAATAGATGCCGATCATCAAGCCAAGGCCGATCGCCATATTCGAGTAGCCGGCAAAATCGAAATAGATCTGCAACCCGTAGCCGGCGGCGGCGAGCCAGGCTAACGAAGCATCGAGATTTCCGACCGGGATCTTGTAGATCGCGTCGACAGGCGCGGCCAGCGTGTTCGCGATCAGCACTTTCTGGCCAAGGCCGATGATGAAGAACTTGAGGCCCAGGGCGAATTTCTCGAGCGTGACGACACGCTGGTGAATTTCCTTGGTCACGGTACCGAACCTCACGATCGGCCCGGCGATCAATTGAGGGAACATCGCGATGTAGAGAAGAACCTTGACGGGATCGCGTTCGACCACGAAGTCGCCGCGATAGACATCGACGAGATATGAGATGGCGTGAAACGTGAAGAACGAAATGCCGATGGGTAAGTGAATGTGCGGCACCGGCAGACTGGCCGCCGGAACAATGTCGTTCCATGATTCGACGAAGAAGCCGAGGTATTTGAACACGAGCAGGCCGGCGAGATTGAGCGCGACGCCGATTGTCAGGATCGCGCGGGCCCGCGATCCCGAATTGGCGGCGATCCAGCGGGCCGCGGCCCAGTTGCCGATGCCCGACGCGATCATCAGCAACACGTAAAGCCCTTCTCCCCACGCATAGAAGAAGAGGCTGAAGACGAGCAGCACCCAATTCTTGAAGGGCAATGCGAAGTAGCAGATGAGGAAAAGCGGCAGGAAATAGAACAGGAATACCGAAGACGAAAAAACCATGGTTCCCCAACCGCCGTCTGACGCGGGGACCGTAAGCGAACTCGTTCACGCCGACAAGCGATTGAATGGGCGAGAGAAAAAAGGCGACGCAAACTTGCCTCACCGTCGCTATTCGCCATAGTGTTTCGTGACATTCTGGAAACATGAGATGCAACACGTGACGACTTCGCCAGGCAGCGGCAACGCGGTGCATGCCGGCCCGACGCTCAGCTCCGAGCAAAGGGAGAACTGGGATCGCGACGGCTATCTGATCCTGCCGCAGTTCTTCGGCCCGGATATCGTCGATCCGATCAATGCGCTGATCGAGCGGCTGAGCCATCGCAACGCGCGCGCGAACGAGATGGCCGGGCGCGTGGTCGTGGACCTGCTCGCCGGCTCGGCGCACCGGCGTATGCGGCTTGCCGATGCGCCGGACGAGGCCTTCGAGCGGCCGGTGAAATTCAACGACCTGTTTCTTGAATGCGACGTGATCCGCAACTGCGACCTGCATCCGCGGCTGGTGCCGATCCTCGATGACCTGCTCGACGGGCCGCCGGTCGTGTGCAACTCGCTGAACTTCATTCAGGGCAGCGAGCAGACCGAGCACATCGATTCCTGGTTCATGCCGCCGCCAGCGCCGGACAAGATGGTCGTCACGTCGGTGTGCCTCGAAGACGTGCACCCTGAGGCCGGCCCGCTGTTCTATCTGCCGGGCAGCCAGAAGATTCCGCCGTTTCTGTTTTCCAACGGGACGATCCGGGCGATCCCTGCCGAAATGGACAAGTGCCATGCCTATCTGGACAAGGCGATCGCTGAGCGCGGGATCAAGCGCGAGACGTTCCTCGGCCGCAAGGGCGATGTGTTCATCTGGTCATGCCAGATCGCGCATGGCGGCACGCCGATCAGGGATCCCAAGCGCACGCGCAAGAGCCTGGTGACGCACTACTGGCGCGCCAACGACATGGCGCGGCACAAGCTGGAGCCGGAAAGCGGCGGCTACTACTTCGCCAAGGACCACCAGCCGGTGCCATCCGATCCGGCGTGGAAGCGGCTCGCGGACCGCGCCTGGCTCGAGGCGCGCTGGGCCGGGCGGCTGGTGAAGCGGGCGGTCGTCCGTCCGGCGCATTGATCGGCCCAGGCGCAAGCCGTTCATTCGGCGCGCTTCCCCCTCTCCCGCTTGCGGGAGAGGGTTGCCGCGAAGCGGCGGGGAGAGGGGTTCTTACTTCAGCAGCCCCTCTTCAGCGCGGTTCCGTTGATCGACGGCACCGGAGCACGTGCGCTGCACGGCTTCGTGCATAAGCTGCAGCGCTCCGGCACCCGGATCTATTTCAGCGGCGCGGGCGACGGTGTTCGCCGCACCCTGACCAACGCCGGGCTGAAGCCTCCGGACGTGCTCTACAGCGAGAGCATCGAGAGTGCGAAAACGGCCGCGCGCGAGTCAGGCTGACGCGCTCAAGCCCCGCGCCACCAAGCGATTGACCCGCGCCGCGAAAGCTGCCGGATCGTCGGGTACCTCGCCGTGGGGCGGACGCGCTATGGAATGGTAACCGTCAGAGGGGCTCCGAGCGCTTGAGCGGCGGATGCCATTTTCGCGTCAAAGGTCATCAAAGAGGCCTGTGACTTCAGCGCAAGCGCTATGTTAATAGCATCTGGTGCGCGCAAAGTGGTATCAAGACGCCTCAGGAAAGTCTCTGCCTGCGAAATGATCGTTCCGTCCGTCGCCACTCTTCGGCAGCTGCTCGCGATCCACTCATCAAATGCCGAAAACGCAAAGCGAGCTTGATCGGCCGTAATCGATCCGGCGCGGACGTATCTTGCCATGACAGACGAAAACTCAGCGGCGGCAAAATCACTAACGATCACCGATTCGTTGCGCGACGCGAGTACTTCAGTTGCCCGGTCGGTGAAATGATCTTGAGTGAATAGAGCCACGATGACGCTGGCGTCGAGGTAGACGCTCACTTCCAGTCCCCGTCCCGATGCTCGCTAACGATCTCGCCAGCGCCCCGATCGGACAAACCGGGGATTCGTCGAGATTTGAGCCAATCGAGGTCCTCTTTTGTTAAAGGTCTGGATGTTTTTTCATCGTTCGTCGTGACGGCCCTGTCTGTCATGACATCGCCTTGTCTGCGGAAATCAAAGCCTCTTACTATAATGCGATTGATCCGTGCCGCAAACGCCGCCGGATCGTCGGGTACCTCGCCATCCAGGATTTGCGCCTGCTCGAACAGAAGCGCCGCGAGGTCGTTCACATCGCTTTCATTCGAGGCCTTCTGCGCCTGGCCGACCGCCTTCACCAGCGCGTGCTTCATGTTGAGCTCGAGAACCGGCTTGGCGCCGACACCACGCTTCTGGCGTGAAAGCAGCCGCTCGATCTCCAGATCGGGCCCAGATGTCGATGCGACCAGGCATGCAGGGCTGTCAGCGAGGCGCGACGAGGCCTTCACGTCGGCGACGCGTTCGCCGAGCGCAAGCTTCACCGCCGCGATCACGGTCGCTTCATCGGTCTCGCCTTTCTCCTCGGGCTTCGCCTCATCCTCGTTCTTCTTGTCATCGAGCAGCGGGATGAGGCCGAAATCGACCTCGCCCTTGCTCAGCGATTTGAGCGGCTTGCCGTCGAAGTCGCTCGGCAGCATGGTCCAGAACGCATCGACCGGGTCGCTCAAGAGCAGCACCTCGATGCCGCGCGCCCGCGCGGCTTCGAGCTTCGGGTTGGACTTGAGGCGCTCCGCGCTCTCGCCGACGAGGTAGTAGATCTCGGTCTGGTTCGGTTTGAAGTCCGCCACATACTGCTTGAGCGTGCGGCCCTTGGCCGCCGTCGTGTCGAAGCGCGCAAGCTTGAGCAACGCCTCGCGCCGCTCGTGGTCCTCGTAGATGCCTTCCTTGATGACCGCTCCGAACGCGTCCCAGATCCTGCCGAACGCCTCGGCGTCTTTCTCGGCAAGGCTTTCCAGCTCCGAGATGACGCGGCCCGAAATCGCCTTGCGCATGGCGGCGACCTGCGGATTGTTCTGCAGCATCTCGCGCGAGATGTTGAGCGGCAGATCTTCCGAGTCGACCACGCCGCGGATGAAGCGCAGATACGCCGGCATCAGGTCCGCATCGTCGGTGATGTAGACGCGCCGCACGTAGAGCTTCACGTGCCCCTTGCGCGCCGGATCGAACAGATCGAACGGCCGCGTCGACGGCGCGAATAACAGCACCGCATAGGCCTGCCTCCCCTCCGCCTTGTAGTGCAGCGTCATCGCGGGGTCGTCGAACGCATGCGCGATGGTCTGGTAAGCCTGCTTGTAATCCTCCGGCTTCAGCTCGGATTTCGGGCGCTGCCAGAGCGCGCTCGCCGAATTGATCTTGTCGGACTTCTCGCCCTCGGCGAGCTCGATCGGGAACAGGATGTGGTCCGAGTAGGTCGCGACGACGTGGCGGATTTCATGGGGCTCGAGGTATTTCTTCGCGTCGTCTTTCAGATGCAGCACGATCTCGGTGCCGCGCGCAACGCGCGCCGCCTCCGCCTCATCGGCGGGGGCGATGTCGAAGCCGGCACCGCCGGTGGAGGTCCACACGAAGGCCTCGGACGACCCGGCGCGGCGGCTCGTCACCGCGATGCGGTCCGCCACCATGAAGGCCGAATAGAAGCCGACGCCGAACTGCCCGATCAGGCTCGCGCCGTCCTTCGCCTCTGCGAGCTTGCTCACGAAAGCACGCGTGCCGGAGCGCGCGACGGTGCCGAGATTGTCGATCAGCTCCAGCCGGTCCATGCCGATGCCGTTGTCGGCGATGGTGAGCGTCCCGGCGTCCTTGTCGGGGGTGAGGTGGATTTTCAGTTCGGCGTCCTCGACCAGAAGGTCGGGCTTGGCGATCGCCTCGTAGCGCAGCCGGTCGCAGGCATCCGAGGCATTGGAGATGAGCTCGCGCAGGAAGACATCGGTCTCGGAATAGACCGAATGCACCATCAGCCGCAGCAGCTCGGCGACCTCGGCCTGAAACTGATGGGATTCGCCGGCCTTGGGCTCGGCGGTCGTCGTATCCGTCATGTCCCCACTCGTATCGGTCGTTGAAGCAGTCTCGATATAGCGCGCGGGCCAAGCCTCGCAAGAGTACGTATTCGGCTGAGATTTCGCCTTGCGCGATCCCGCGCGGCTCCCTAATTACCCGGTACCGGCAACCGTCAAACGCGGCCCATGGACCAGCTCAAGCTCATCGCGCTCGACCAGGACGATATCGCCATCGTCTCCACCCATCTGCAGGACGCGGTGGTCAAGGTCGGCGACATCGTCTGGCTACCGGCCGAGAAGCGACTGGTGATGGGCGTGAACCGGTTCGATTGGGAAGCCTGTGGCTGCGAGGATCCCTGTTACAAGCGCCGGCGCACCGCGCTCCGGTTCGAGCGGGTGAATTCGCTGCGCTGCCGCAATGTCGATCCCAAGCACAAGGACGCGGTGCTCAACCTGCTGGCGGTCGAGTACGACGAGACCGATGCCCCGGCGGGCGCCGTGACCTTGATCTTCTCAGGCGGCGCGGCGCTGCGGTTGGAGGTCGAGTGTCTGGAATGCGAACTCGCCGATCTCGGGCCGACCTGGGATGCGCGCGGGCGGCCTGTTCATCAGGTTGACGCAGCCGACCCGCGGGGTTGACGGGGTAGGTTCCGCAAGCCATGCAGCGGTGGCCTGTCAGGACGCCGCCATGCCGATCCGCCTCGACGCCCGCGCCCCCGGCTTTACCGGAAAATTCCGCGCCTTCCTCGACACCAAGCGCGAGGCCTCCGCCGATGTCGAGCAGGCGGTGCGTGCGATCATCGCGGACGTCGCGGCGCGCGGCGATAACGCGCTCATTGAGTTGACCAAGAAATTCGACCGCGTTGATCTGGCGGCCATCGGCCTGCGCGTTGCCGCGGCCGAACTCGATTCCGCCGCTGCGGCCTGCGAAAAGGAGGCGCTCGATGCTCTGACGCTCGCGCGCGATCGCATCGAGGCCTATCACCGGCGCCAGTTACCCAAGGACGATCGCTTCACCGATCCGCTCGGCGTGGAGCTGGGTCACCGCTGGACCGCGATCGAGGCAGTCGGGCTCTACGTGCCCGGTGGTACCGCGGCCTACCCGTCGTCCGTGCTGATGAATGCCGTGCCCGCCAAGGTCGCGGGTGTCCCTCGCGTCGTGATGGTGGTGCCGGCGCCCGACGGCAAGCTCAATCCCCTGGTGCTGGCTGCCGCGAAGCTTGCCGGTGTTGACGAAATCTATCGCGTCGGCGGCGCACAGGCGGTCGCGGCGCTCGCCTATGGTACGGCGACGATCGCGCCGGTGGCGAAGATCGTCGGGCCGGGCAACGCCTATGTGGCGGCCGCGAAGCGCCTCGTGTTCGGGCGTGTCGGCATCGACATGATCGCTGGCCCGAGCGAGGTGCTGGTCATTGCCGATCGCGGCGCCAATCCGGAATGGATCGCCGCGGACCTTCTGGCGCAAGCCGAGCACGACACCGCCGCACAGGCGATTTTGATCACGGACGACGCGGCGCTCGCGGATGCGGTGGAGCGCGCGGTCGAGGGGCAACTCAAAACGCTGCCGCGCGGCTCGGTCGCGAGTGCGTCGTGGCGCGATTTCGGCGCGATCATCCTGGTCGGCAAACTGGATGATGCGGTGGCTCTGACCGACGCGATCGCGCCGGAGCATCTGGAAATCGAGACGCACGATCCGGAGCCGCTCGCGGCGAAAATTCGCAATGCCGGAGCGATCTTCCTCGGCAGCCACACGCCCGAAGCCATCGGCGACTACGTGGCTGGTTCGAACCACGTGCTGCCGACCGCGCGTTCAGCGCGGTTTTCATCGGGATTGGGCGTGCTCGACTTCATGAAGCGCACTTCCATCCTGCGCCTTGACGCCGATGCGCTCGGCAAGCTCGGGCCCGCCGCGATCGCGCTCGGCAAGGCCGAAGGCCTGGATGCGCACGCCCGCTCGGTGGCGATGCGGCTCAATCGGCGGTGATGTGGTATAGTTAGGCTGACGGTGAGTTGCCAGCATGAGCCTTACTGACACAAGAACTGATGGAATCGTGGACCAGTTTCCGAAGGGGCTGCTGGACCGCATCGTTGCGCATCTAAATCCGCAGAAAGTGATTCTGTTTGGGTCGCGTGCGGCGGGAAAAACTCACGAGGACAGTGATTGGGATTTTTTGGTGATTGTTGATGATGATATTCCGCCGGAACGCATCGGATGGAGATCGATGTATGAAGCGCGTCGCGGTATTCACTCGCCAATCGACTTGATTCCATGTCGAGAGTCGACGTTTCGCAATCGTTCGGACATCGTTGGTTCATTGCCGTGGATCGCCGCCACCGAAGGTACTGTCGTCTATGAGCGGACCAATTGATCGCCGCGTTTGGGCAGAAGTGCTGCGGTGGCTTGCCTTTGTCGATGATGACATGCGCGTCGTCGAAATTGTAATGGCGGAATCGTCACCGAACTACGGTCCAGCCGCGTTTCATTGCCAGCAGGCAGCGGAAAAGATGGCTGAAGCGTTACTCGTGGCGCGTGGTTCGGAAGTGCCGAAAATCCACGATATCGAAGTACTGACAGCGTTGGTCGGAGAGGTGGATGCCGAGGCGGCACAAAACCTTCGAGAACTGGCTAGCCTGTCGAGCTGGTACACAGCCGTTCGATATCCGAGCGTTGAGGCTGAATTCCCTCCGACATCCGAGGACGTCCGGCTGATCATGCCGCGTCTCAAACAGTTGCGTCAGTATATCGACACTCTGGCACCGAAGAGTTGACGGTGCCCCAAGCTTCTGCCGCATCCCCCCAGCGCCTCGTCAAGATCACGCTCGACGAAGGCTCGATCGGCCGCTCCTCGCCCGACATCGAGCATGAGCGCGCGGTCGCGATCTACGATCTCCTGGAGGACAATTCCTTCGTGCCGGTCGACCATGACGGCGGGCCTTACGTGCTGCATCTCTCGATCGCGGAGAACCGCCTGGTGTTCGACATCCGAAGCGAGGAGGGGGCGCCGGTGATGGCGCACCTCTTCTCGCTCACACCGCTGCGCCGCATCGTGAAGGACTACTTCATGATCTGCGACAGCTATTACAAGGCGATCCGCACGTCGACGCCGAGTCAGATCGAGGCGATCGACATGGGCCGCCGCGGGCTGCACAACGAAGGCTCCGAGCTTCTGATGGAGCGGCTGAAGGAGAAGATCGCGGTCGATTTCGACACGGCGCGCCGGCTGTTCACGCTCATCTGCGTGCTGCACTGGAAGGGCTAGAGCATGAGCCCGAAAAGTGGGAACCGGCTTTCGGACAAGCTCATGCTCAAACAAATGATTTGAGCCGATGGCCGGCCCGACGCGCGCCGCACGGCCGCAAGCGGTACTGTTCGCCTGCGGCTTGAACTCCGTGCGCTCGCCGATGGCGGCTGCGCTGTTCAAGCACTATTTCGGCCGCACCTATGTGGGGTCGGCCGGCGTGCGCAAGGGCGAGCTCGACCCGTTCGCGGTTGCCGCGATGGAGGAGTTCGGCCTCGACATCGCCAAGCACAAGCCGAAGACGTTCGAGGAGCTGGAAGACTGGGAAGGGCTGAACTTCGATCTGATCATCTCGCTGTCGCCCGAGGCGCATCACAAGGCGCTGGAACTGACCCGGACTTTGGCTGCCGATGTCGAATACTGGCCAACTCCGGATCCAACCCCGACCGAAGGGTCGCGCGAGCAGCGGCTGGAGGCCTATCGCGCCGTGCGCGACCAGCTTGCGCGCCGCATCCGCGAGCGCTTTTCCGAGCAGCAAGGGGTCAGCCCCTGAGGGCGGCTCGTCCCGTTGTGGACGGCCCATGATTGGGCTAGTCCGGACGGACGTTGAATTCCCGCCTTCCGGTACCCGATGATCGGCCGTCCCAAACTCGTTCTCGCGTCCGGCTCGCCGCGCCGGCTTGCGCTGCTCAATCAGGCCGGGATCGAGCCGGATTCCCTGCAGCCGGCGGAAGTTGACGAGCTGCCGATCAAGGGCGAGCTGCCGCGCTCGCTCGCGACGCGCCTGGCCCGCGCCAAGGCCGAGGTCGCGCTCGCCAGCGTGAAGATCGACGAGGAATTGCGCGGCTCCTACATCATCGCCGCCGATACGGTCGTTGCGGTCGGGCGGCGCGTCCTGCCGAAGGCCGAGATGCTGGAAGATGCGGCCGCGTGCCTGCGGCTTCTCTCCGGGCGCAATCATCGCGTCTATACCGGCCTCTGCCTGGTGACGCCGAAGGAATCCTTCCGCCAGCGTCTGATCGAGACGCGCGTGCGCTTCAAGCGGCTCTCGAGCGAGGATCTCGAGGCCTACCTCGCCTCGGGCGAGTGGCGCGGCAAGGCGGGGGGCTATGCGGTGCAGGGCCTCGCCGGGACCTTTGTCGTGAAGATGGTCGGCTCCTACAGCAATGTCGTCGGCCTGCCGCTCTACGAGACGATGTCGCTGCTCGGCGGCGAAGGCTATCCGATCCATTTCGGCTGGCTGAACGCGGTCTGATATCCTCATCCTGAGGAGCCGACCGCAGGTCGGCGTCTCGAAGGATGGCCCGAAGCGAGATCGG
>JBAVXH010000326.1:0-8558 GCA_049698215.1 Xanthobacteraceae bacterium
CTCCAGGGGAGGGTGAAGCGGAGGCTGCGGCGCCGACAGCGCTCGCCCCGCCGCTCGCCGGCCCGCTCACCGCCGCGAGCTTGCGCGAGCGGGTGATGCCCTTCGACACAAAGCGCGTCTCGGGCAGTGGGCGGCCTTCCTCGACGCCCTTGCCGAGCGCGTCGAACTGCGACTCGGTCGGGTCGACATGCGCGAGGTCGAAGCGCGAGAGATACGAGACCGCGAGCTCGCGGAACACGTAGTCGAGGATCGAGGTCGCATACTTGATCGAGTCGTTGCCCTGCACCGGGCCGCTCGGCTCGAAGCGCGTGAACGTGAAGGCGTCGACATACTCCTCGAGCGGCACGCCGTACTGCATGCCGAGCGACACCGCGATCGCGAAGTTGTTGATGATCGAACGCAGCGCCGCGCCCTCTTTGTGCATGTCGATGAAGATCTCGCCGAGGCGGCCGTCATCGTATTCGCCGGTGCGCAGATACACCTTGTGGCCGCCGACCACGGCCTTCTGGGTATAGCCCTTGCGCCGGTCGGGCATACGCTCGCGCTCGCGCAGCACGGTGATGCGCTCGACGATCTTCTCCACCACGCGCTCGGCAACCTGCGCGGTGCGCGCCGCCATCGGCTTCTCGAGGAAGGCCTCGATGCCGTCGTCCTCGTCCTCCTCGTCGGCGATCAGTTGCGAGGAGAGCGGCTGGCTGAGCTTGGAGCCATCGCGATAGAGCGCGTTCGCCTTGATGCCGAGCTTCCAGGAGAGCAGGTAGGCGGACTTGCAGTCCTCGACCGTCGCGTCGTTCGGCATGTTGATGGTCTTGGAGATCGCGCCCGAGATGAACGGCTGCGCCGCCGCCATCATGCGGATGTGGCTCTCGACCGAGAGATAGCGCTTGCCGGTGCGCCCGCACGGATTGGCGCAGTCGAACACCGGATAGTGCGCGGGCTTCAAGTGCGGCGCGCCTTCCACCGTCATCGCGCCGCAGACGTGCACGTTCGCGGCCTCGATTTCGCGCTTGGTGAAGCCGAGATGCGCCAGCAGGTCGAACGACGGCGAGGCGAGTGCCTCGGCCGCGATGCCGAGCTTCTCGCGGATGAAGTCCTCGCCCAGCGTCCACTTGTTGAACGCGAACTTGATGTCGAACGCGGTCGGCAGCGCCTTCTCGACCTTGGCGATTGCCTCGTCGTCGAAGCCCTTGGCCTTCAGGGTCGAATGGTTGATGCCGGGCGCCTGGCCGAGCGAGCCGTGGCCGACCGCATAGGCCTCGATCTCGGCGATCTCGGCTTCGGAATATCCGAGCACCCGCAGCGCTTCCGGCACCGCGCGGTTGATGATCTTGAAGTAGCCGCCGCCGGCGAGCTTCTTGAACTTGACCAGCGCGAAGTCCGGCTCGATGCCGGTGGTGTCGCAGTCCATCACCAGGCCGATCGTGCCGGTCGGCGCGATCACGGTCGCCTGCGCGTTGCGGTAGCCGTGTGCTTCGCCCAGCGCGAGCGCCTTGTCCCAGGCGGCCTTGGCGTGCGCCATCATGCCGTCGCCGAGCGTGCCGATGTTGGTCGCATGGTCGAGCCGCACCGGCGGCTGCGACACGCGCTCGTAGCCGGTCTTCTCGCCGTAGGCGGCGCGGCGATGGTTGCGCATCACGCGCAGCATCGCCTCGCGGTTCTTCTTGTACCCCGGGAACGGCCCGAGCTGCTGCGCCATCTCGGCGGAGGTGGCATACGAAATACCGGTCATAACAGCCGAGAGCGCGCCGCAGATCGCACGGCCGGCGTCCGAGTCGTACGGGATGCCCGACGACATCAAGAGCCCGCCGATGTTGGCGTAGCCAAGTCCGAGCGTGCGGTATTCGTAGCTAAGCTGCGCGATCTGCTTCGATGGAAACTGCGCCATCAGCACGGAGATTTCGAGCACGATCGTCCAGAGGCGAACAGTGTGTTCGTAGGCTTCGAGATCGAACTTGCCGGTCTTCTCGTCGCGATAGGTGAGCAGGTTGATCGAGGCGAGATTGCAGGCCGTGTCGTCGAGGAACATGTACTCCGAGCACGGATTGGAGGCGCGGATCGGCCCCGACGCCGGACAGGTGTGCCAGTCGTTCACGGTGGTGTGGAACTGCAGGCCGGGATCGGCGCAGGCCCACGCCGCGTAGCCGATCTTCTCCCACAGCTCGCGCGCCTTGGTGGTCTTGGCGACGCCCTTCTTGTTGCGCCAGGTCAGGTCCCAGTCGCCGTCGGCCTCCACCGCCTTGAGGAATTCATCGGTGACGCGCACCGAGTTGTTCGAGTTCTGCCCCGAGACCGTGAGGTAGGCCTCCGAGTCCCAGTCCGTGTCGTAGATCGGGAAATCGATGTCGGTGTAGCCCTGCTTGGCGAACTGGATCACGCGCTTGATGAGATTGTCGGCCACGTGACTGCGCCGCGCGAGCTTGATCTCGCGCTTGAGCGCGGGATTCTTCTCGGGATTGAAGCAGTCGTCGCCCGAGCCCTCGCAGTTCACGCAGGCTTTGAGCACCGCCTTGAGGTGCTTCTGATTGATCTTCGAGCCGGTGACGAGGGCCGCGACCTTCTGCTCCTCCTTCACCTTCCAGTCGATGAACGCCTCGATGTCCGGATGGTCGGTGTCGACGATCACCATCTTGGCGGCGCGCCGCGTGGTGCCGCCCGACTTGATCGCGCCCGCGGCGCGGTCGCCGATCTTGAGGAAGCTCATCAGGCCGGACGACTTGCCGCCGCCCGCGAGCCTCTCGTTCTCGGCGCGCAATGAGGAGAAGTTGGTGCCCGTCCCTGAGCCGTATTTGAACAGGCGCGCCTCGCGCACCCAAAGGTCCATGATGCCGCCCTCGTTGACGAGGTCGTCGGCGATCGACTGGATGAAGCAGGCGTGCGGCTGCGGATGCTCGTAGGACGACTTCGATTTCGTCAACTTTCCGGTCTGGAAGTCGACGTAGTAGTGGCCCTGGCTCGGCCCATCGATGCCGTAGGCCCAGTGCAGGCCGGTGTTGAACCACTGCGGCGAATTTGGCGCGACCATCTGCATCGCGAGCATGTGGCGCTGCTCGTCGAAGAAGGCCTGCGCATCGGCATCTGAATCGAAGTAGCCGCCCTTCCAGCCCCAATAGGTCCAGGTTCCGGCGAGCCGGTCGAACACCTGCTTCGCCGAATGCTCGCCGGTGATGCGCTCCTTCTCGGGGATCGCCGCGAGTGCGTCCTCGTCGGCAACCGAGCGCCACAGGAACGACGGAACGGTTTCTTCCTCGACTCGTCTCAGCCGGGCCGGGACGCCGGCCTTGCGGAAATACTTCTGCGCCAGCACGTCGGAGGCGACCTGGCTCCAGAACGCCGGCACTTCGACGTCGTCCGCCTTGAACACCACCGAGCCGTCCGGGTTGCGGATCTCGGAGGTGGTCAAGCGGAACTCGATGTCCGCGTAGGGAGACTGACCGTCCTTGGTGAAGCGCCGTTCGATCCGCATTCTCTGCCCCTTTTGGGCGCCGGAAACTTGAGCGGAAACCTCCGCCAAATATAAGTTGCCGACGCAGTTTCTGCGATGCGAACCCGTCACCGTCCGCATCTTGTGAACCGGGTTTGGCCCGGTGCTCTGTCTAACGTTCCCCGTCTTCCGGCACCGAGCGGCACCGGCCCGTTCACGGCGGTTGATCCGCCGTGTCACACGCGGGACCCTGCGCGCGCCGAGCTAACTGCCCCGGCGGCGAGGTCCAGAACCCTTTTTGGGAGTGTCCGCCGGGCACTTGGTACTGCCCCCCGCCGAACGGATCGAACGCTAGCACACTCCCGACCGCCGTCAAGCAGTAGTGGGTGAATCTGAATCAAACGCTAAGGGTGGTGGGGAGGCTGTGAATTCCGGGGACGGAATCGGGTGCAGCACGGGAAGTATCGGAGATTCCGAATGGATTCGGAAGAGCCTTTTGTCACATCAGGTTTGTTGTCCTGTCATCGGCCCGTCACAAGACGAAACGGAACCACAAAAAGGTAACGCGGAACCAAGCCGACCGGAGGCGAGTCGGAGGCGGTCAAGAGGAAAATTCGACCCTCACCCTCAAGCGATTGACGGTATCTGGATACAAAACAATGCGGAAACGCCGATGGCTCAACGGCGAATCTCGCCTTGGCGCGCCGATCGATTCTGCGCGCGCGCTTTTTCCGGAAATTTTTGACCTGCTCACCAAAGCCCCGGTCCCCTGCGGCGCCCACGAAAAGAGGGGAGCATTGCTGCTCCCCTCAAGCGCGTGGTGCGTCGTGCGTGGTGCTTCAGCGGCCGAGGATCAGCCGCGGCTGCATGACAAAGCCGCGCATCGGGCGTCCGGGGCCGGCGAAGCGGCCGAAGCCGGGCGGACGCTGCGTCTCCTGCCGCCGCTCCATTTCGGCGGTCTTCAGGGCGACCTCGCGCCGGCGCAAGTCGGCGTCCTTCGTGACGCGGCGCTTCTCCTCGGCCGCCTGCCTGCGCTTTTCCTCGGCAAACTGCTTGCGCTTGTCGGGGAGCGGCGCGGTCTTGATGCACGGCGCCGAGCCACGGACCTTGGCGGCCTTGCTGCCGCACGCCGGAGGCGGCGTGACGATCGTCGGCGGAAGCTCCGCTTGCGGCTTGCCGCGCGGCGGAACGCCGTTGTCCGGATTGGAGGTGTTCGGCGTCGGCGCGTAGTCGCCGTTGCAGTAGATGGTGATGCTCTTCCACGGCGTCGAGGGCGCGAACGTGCCGCCGAGGATTTCGGCTTTGTACTGGACCGTCGTCGTCTTGGTGAACTGCTCGAACTTGTTCCAGTCGTCGCCGAACTTGCCGTCGCCAACCGCCTCGGCGTGCATCTGCTTGTCCTCACTGGTGATCGGCCCGCCGTTCACCTGGCGCCACAGCTTCACGTTCTTTGGGCCCGCCTTGTCGGTGCCGATCCGGGTCGTGACCTTGAGCGGCTTGCAGGTGGTGCCGCGCGGGCCACTCTGGGATGACTGGTAGGTCGACAGGAACAGGTCGATGTTCTGCACGTCGACCTTGGTGCGGTGCGGATCGGGCTTGTGCTCGACGGTGTCCGTCTTCCGAGTCGAGAGGCACCTCACGGTGATCTGGAACGTGTCGTGGCGCGTCACGTCGCCCCCGTTGAACCCGGCGGTCGCTTCCCCACCATCGATGTTGCTGGCATCCCGCGCCTCGCGCGTGTTGGCCGACATCGTGGCATCGACCGTCAGCTGGAAGCTGTGCGGTTCCGTCACGGGCTTCGTGTTGCACCCGCCGAGGATCAAGGTCCCGTACGTGGTGGCACCGGTGCGCGCGTTCGTCAGGTGTTCGGCCGGGAACGAAATGCTGCGGTTCACCTCGTAGTCGCGCGCCGCCGGGGCTTCGAAGAGAACCCTCTGATAGGATCCGCACTCCGAGCCGTTGCACTGGCCGAGCCAAACGCCGACGCGCTCGACATAGCCCGGCCGTTTGGTATCGATCTTCATGTGCGCATCGAAGCCGACGCTTCCCGGCACGATCGTTGTCCACTTGTTGCCGCCGTCGCTCCTCACCGTCACGATCCCGGCAAAGTATGTGGACTGTGCGTCGAACACCGCCTCGTTGATCTTTGCGTCCTCGGCGAAGGCGCTCGTCGCGATGGCGGTGAAGGCCGCACCTGCGGACAGCATGCGGGCGAGTTTGCCGCGCGTCCGGCGCGGCACGGTCAATGTGGTCGTCATGGCATTCTCCCTGAGTTGGCCGCGTGAGTGCGGTTTCAGGGACTCAGTCTTGGCCAGACGCCCGGCCGTTCAGGAGCTGGCAGCAGAAAACGCCTTCGGATCGATAAATTGGCTCAGGAGGAACGACCGCGTGCGCTACCGGCATATTTGCGCGGGCGAGCGCGTCGAAATGTCAGTGCAGGCCCCGCGCCTGCGCGCGCACGTCGGTCGGCAGCAGATCGTAGCGGCGGCGGAACGCGCGATAGAAGTAGGACACGTCACCGAAGCCGGCCGCGAATGCGAGCGATGCGATCTTGTCGCTTGCGTGGCGCGGATCGGACAGGAGCCGGTGCGCGAGTGCCAGACGTTGCTCAAGGACGTATTCCGAGAACGTCAACCCCTCGCTCTCGAACAATCTCCGCAGATACCGCGGCGAGATTCGGTGGCGCGCCGCGATGGCGGCAACAGACACATCGCCGGACTCAACGTTTCTGACGATGTCCTGCTTGACGGCGTGCAGTCGCGCCGCGCGCAAGCCGCGCTCGCGCGCGATCTGCGCCCCGTCGGCGGACGCGCCGCACATGACCGCGATAAGGTCGCACACGTGCCGCGTCGCGAGCCGCTGCAGTGCCGGCGTCGTCGAGCAGTCCATCAGCGTCCGCGCATAGGGACGCAGCAGTCGAAGCGTGCCGGTGCCGGCGGGGATGCGGCGCAGAACACCCGCGCTGATGTCGCCGACCAGCGGTGCGACCGCCGCGGCGGGCATGTGGATGACTATCATCTCTCCCTCCGCCCGGCCGTCAATGTATTCGGCGGTCGAACAGAGGGTCGCGTCGCCGGGCTCGAGGTAGACCTGGCGTCCAAGATGCGCGCCCCACCATCGTCCGCTTTCCAATATGACCAGATTCAGATCGTCTGCACTGATCCGCTCGCGCATCCGGTAAAAGCGGTTGCCTCCCGTCCGGATCGATCCGATGTCGAGGCCTTGATACGCGCGCAGTGTTGCCTCGGCCATGAACGAGTCGCGAGCTTCCGGCTCGAAATTCGTCGAGGCGAACTGGCGACCGTAGATTTCGCGCCAGGCTGCGACCTTTTCGGCCGGCGCGAAAGCGTCGGTCGTGAAGTGAAGCAAGGCGGGTCTGGGTTCGGCCGTCACCTGTTCGCCCTCGGTATCAGTGCAAGCCGCGCGCCTGCGCGCGTACGTCGGTCGGGAGCAGATCATAGCGACGGCGGAACGCGCGGTAGAAGTAGGACACGTCGCCGAAGCCGGCCGCGAAGGCCAGCGATGCGATCTTGTCCCTTGCGCGCCGCGGATCGGACAGGAGCCGGTGCGCGAGCGCCAGGCGTTGGTCGAGCACGTATTCCGAGAACGTCACACCCTCGCGCTCGAACAACTTCGCGAGATAGCGCGACGAGATGCGGTGCCGGGCCGCAACGGTGGCGACCGACAGGTCGCCGTCTACGAGATTTCGGACGATGTCCTCCTTTACGGCGCGAAGCCGCGCCGTGCCTGCGCCTCGGTCCTCCGCGAGGCTTGCCACATCGCCTGTCGCTCCGAGCGTCAGCGCCATGAGGTCGTAGATGTGAGTGACGGTCAGCGACTGCAGGTCGGATGTCGCAAGATCGAGATCCTGCAGCGCACGCATGTAGCGGCGCAGCAATCGAAGGCCGTCAGTTTCGCGAGGAATGCGACGCAAGAACCGCGCGCCGAGATCGGCGACCGCCGGCGCGATTGCCTTGTTGGGAACGCGGAGCATCAGGCGGCGGCCGAATGACGTTCCTGCGGCGATCTCGGCGGTCGTGGAGAGGACAGCGTCACCAGCCTGGAGATCGATTTCCCGCCCGAGCTGCGAGCCGTTCCAATATCCGGTGTCGACGATCGTCAGGATGACATCGTCGTTGTCGATGAGCCTCCGTGTCTTGTGAAAGCGCAATTCGGTGCTCGTCATCGAGACCAGCCCGAGACCTGGAAGAGTGCGTAGCGCCGCCTCTATCATCAGATCGCCGTCTCCGCGCGGCTCCAGATCAACTTTGGCGATGGTGCGCCCGTAAACTTCGTGCCACGCCGCTTTCTTTTCACCGGGTCCGAAGGCGCGGGTCGTGAAGTGAAGGGCAGCGGAGTTGGATTCGGCCATCACGTTCGCCCCTGCGCAATGGCGCGTGCAGCGCCGTGGGCATTTTCGGGAATGAACGAGAACCGCTGTAACACACGCTCTGCTCACGAACCGTATCGTCCGTATCGCACTTTGTTTCGTTCCGCACTGAATCGCCCGTGTCTGTTCCTCCTAAACGACACGATTGTTCCTGCCTGCCCACGCGGCGCAGCTGACGAGCGGCTATGAAAGGCGGCGATGCGAAATGCAACGGAGAAACAGCCGTGACTGCGACGCTCCCAAAACCAATTCGCGTTTCAAGCGCTCCGCTGGCCCCAGGCCAGATCGTGCGCGGGCACGAAGGCTTCATGAAGCTCAATATGGAGCTCGATTTCGTCAATCGCTCGGCGAGCGGCCGCAAGTTCTCGGTCGTCGCGCGCAGCCTCGGTTCGGTCGGGTTCGCCCATATCGACGGCACGCCGGCGAGCTTCATGCGCAGGCAGGCGCATCTCGCCGATGGGCGCGATCTCCTCTCTTTCAACATCAGTGGCGGGGGGCGTTTCGCCGTCGAAGGCGTGCATGGTGCCGATCAATACGGATGCGGCGGCGCTGTCGTGCTGGAAAGCCGACGCGCGAGCGCGCTGCATTCGCTCGACGACACCACGGCGTGGACGGTCTGCATCGAGCGCGCCCCGCTTGAACCGCTGCTCGCCGCCCTCCACGATCCGATCCAGCGCTGTCTGCCGGCGGACAATGCCGGCAGCCGGCTGCTGCAATGCTATGTCGCGTCGCTGTTCTCTCTCGATC
>JBAVXH010000327.1:0-7685 GCA_049698215.1 Xanthobacteraceae bacterium
GTGTCTGGCCGGGCCGCGGCAAGGTCTGCTGGGCGGCGGCCGGGCCTGAGATCAGCCCCGCCACGATGATGCAAAGAACGCAAGGTCGCATGGGTCAGGCCTCCCCATTGGCGTCAAGCTGATAGCCAAATTGGCGCGGAATTGCGACGTGGCCGCGAACCGGGCGAGTTCCGCCGAGGGGATGCGGCCGGCCGCGCCGTAACGGCAGTTACTCGTCGTCGCCGTTTTGCTGCTGCTGCTGTTGCCGCTGCTGCGGGAGTTGCTGGAGTTGCTGGAGTTGCTGCTGCTGCATCGTCCGCGCCTGCGCCCGCGGCTTCCCCGCGATCTCATCGGCCTTGGCGCTGAGATCCTCGGCGAGCAACCGCAGCTGGCGTGCGGTCTCCAGATCGAAACAGGTACGCGCCAGACTCATGCAACGGGCGGCTTGGTTCTTGAGATACTCAACCATCATGGATCCGATCCGAAGAGCTAAATGACTGCAAAACTGAATGGTTCCGATGCACTGGCGGCGGCTGGCTCTCGGAACAGTCGATGCTATGTGTCGCGAGGCGCCGGAATACGGTTCACGATTTCGCAACGTCTTGCGTCCGGCGTCCGCGCACACTCTATCAGGCAAAACCATCCCATGCCGTTCCACGCCTCGTCGCCCTATCTGTTGCCCATCGTTCTTTTGATTTGCTCCAATCTGTTCATGACCGTCGCGTGGTACGGACACCTGCGCTTCAAGGAGGTGCCGCTTTTCGGCGTGATCCTCGCGAGCTGGGGCATCGCCTTCATCGAATATTGCTTCGCGGTTCCGGCGAACCGCTTCGGCAACGCGGTCTATTCGGCGGCCGAACTCAAGACCATCCAGGAGGTGATCACGCTGCTCGTGTTCGCCGGCTTCTCGCTGGTCTATCTCAAAGAGCCGATCGGCTGGAATCACCTCGTCGGCTTCGCGCTGATTTCGGCTGGCGCGTTTTTCATTTTTCAGAAATGGTAGAGCATGGTCCCCGAAAACTGGGCACCGATTTTCGGACAAGACCATGCTCCATAAAAGGCGCAAGCGATGAGGGAAAGCAGATGGCAAGTCACCGCCTCGATGCCGCGCCGGAGACGGTGCACTGGGGCTATTTCGACGCGCGGCTGAAGCCGCTGCTCACGGTTGCGAGTGGCGACACCGTCACGATCTCGACCGTGTCGGGCATGGCGAGCCAGATGCCGGCCGCGCCGCTGACCGTGCCGGCCGCGCTCGCCGCGATCCACAAAAGCGTGCAGCAGAAGATGCCGGGCCACATCTGTACCGGCCCCGTCGCCGTGAAGGGCGCCAAGGCCGGCCAAGTGCTCGAGGTGCGGATCAAGGACATCCAGCTCCACTACGGCTGGGGCTACAACATGATCCGCCCGCTCGCCGGCGCGCTGCCTGATGATTTCACCGAGAACACGCTGATCCACATTCCGCTCGACAGAGAGAAGAACACCGGGCGCCTGCCGTGGGGCCTCGATTTGCCGCTCGCGCCGTTCTTTGGCGTGATGGCGGTCGCGCCGCCGCCGCAATGGGGCATGATCTCGACGCTCCCCCCGCGCCGCAATGGCGGGAACCTCGACAACAAGGAGCTCACGAAGGGCACTACACTTTACCTGCCGGTCATGGTCGACGACGCGCTGTTTTCGGTCGGCGACGGCCACGGCGCGCAAGGCGACGGCGAAGTCTGCGTCACCGCGATCGAAACCGGGCTGATCGGCACCTTCGAACTCCATCTGCGCGACGACATGAGCCTCGACTGGCCGATGGCCGAGACGCCGACGCACATCATGACCATGGCGTTCGATCCCGATCTCGACGACTGCGTGGTGATCGCGCTGCGCGACATGATCCAGCTGATCTGCCGCCGCACCAATCTCTCGCGGGAGCAGGCCTACACGCTCTGCTCGCTCGCCGCCGATCTGCGGGTCACGCAAGTGGTCAACGGCAACAAGGGCATCCACGTGATGCTGGAGAAGAAACTGATCGGCGCGTAAGCGCCTTCGATGCGCAGTTCGGTTGTTGAGGCCACATGCGCCTGTTGATTCTCGGCGGTACGCAGTTTCTCGGGCGCGCAATCGCCGCGCACGCCTGCGCCGGCGGCCATGACGTGACGTGCGCGGCGCGTGGCGTCGCCGGAGCGGCTCCGCAGGGCACGCGCTTCATCCGCGTCGACCGCGATGATCCGGAGGGGCTCGCGCCGCTCGAACGCGAGGAGTTCGACGCTGTCGTCGATGTGTCGCGTCATCCTGGCTCGGTGCGCCGCGCCGTCAAGGCGCTCAAGGGAAGGGCGGCGCATTGGACCTTCGTGTCGACGGTGAGCGTCTATGCGGACAACCGCACGCCCGGACAGCGGGCCGACACCGCGCCGCTTCGCGCGCCCACCGGGGTGGAGATCGAGCATTGCACCGAGGAGACCTATGGCGCCGCCAAGGTCGCGTGCGAGCAGGCGGTCGGCGAGAATGCGTTCATTGTTCGCGCCGGGCTGATCGCGGGGCCGGAGGACCCGACCGGGCGCTTTACCTACTGGCCCAAGCGGCTTGCGCGCGGCGACGAGGTGCTCGTACCCGGGACGCCCGATGATGCCGTGCAACTCATCGACGTGCGCGATCTCGCGCAATGGATCGTGCTGGCCGCGGAACGGGGTCTCACCGGGACCTTCAATGGCATCGGGCCATCGCTGACGCGCGGAGAGTTTCTGGCAGACTGCACAGCCGCCGTTGGATCGTCCTGCACATTCACCTGGGCCGACCGCGCATTTCTCGAGCGCCACGACATCAAGCGCTGGTCCGGCCCGCGTTCGCTGCCGCTTTGGGTGCCGCTGCCCGACTTCGCAGGGTTCAACACGCGCGACACGTCACCGGCGCGCGCTGCCGGTTTGAGCGTGCGGCCACTCGCCGAGACCGCGCGCGATACTCTGGCGTGGGCGCGGGCAACCGGCGCAGCGGTCACCGGCCTGACCGCCGACGAAGAGCGCGCCGCGCTCACGGCTTGGCACGCGAGCCGATGAAACGAATTACCCGGCGGCTGAGAGCGCCGCCGGGCGATCTTAGTTCGGCAAGCCCGCGTTAGTTCGACGCGAAGCAGTAGAACAGTCCGTCACCGCCGGTGCCGCGCAGATCGGCCGCGCTGCAGCCGCCCTCCGGACCGCGCGAGGGGTGCGACGAATTCCAGGACTTGGACGGCGGGTCGTCGCGCAGACCCTTCTTGTCGATGTGGCCGACCATTGCGGCGCCCTGTGCGCTGCTCGACCAGTTGCGGCAGGTGCGATCGTCGCCGGCCGGGAAGGCGTTGCCTTCCGGCGTCGAGCCGGTGAGCACGTCATGGCGGTTCGGCGCAAAGCCGACGCCCGGAATGATCTGGCCGCGCTCGGAGAGCGAGTTGTCGAAGCCGAGCTTGTTGTTGTCGCTGTGCAGGTCGGCGAGGCTGTTGGCGACCACCGTGCCCTTGAAGTTCTGCCACGGGCCGTTGCCGATGCGCTCGCGCGCGTTGACGGCGGGCTTACCGTCGGCCGGCTGCGTGCTGAGATAGGCACGCCAGGTCTTGGCGCCCGCGCCGTGGCGCTCCGCCAGTGTCTGGCAAAGCCGGTCGGCACCCTCGATGCCGCCGAGGTCGGCGCCCTTGCCGGGGCCGTTGCCGGTGACGAAGAACGTCATGGTCGGCGCTTGTGGCAGCGGCGGCGGCGCCGCCGGTTGCTGTGCTTGCGCACCCGACGCGACCAGCAGTGATGCGAACGCCGTCACGGCAAGCAGTCTTACGCCACTCATTGTCAGACCTCCCTTTTGGTTTCGATCTTAGATTGGGTGGAGAGCGTAGCGACTTCGCGCGCCGGCCGGAAGCAAGAAACCTTGGGAATATCAGGCGTGGCGCGGTGTTACGGTCACCTTCGTGGGACGAAGGCCGCGAGTGGTGCTAGGCTACGCAAAAGGCCGTCGCGAAGCTTCTCGGGGGCAAGGCCATGAAGCTTACTCGTCGCGTGTTTCTGACTGCGGGCGCGGTATTGGCGTCCGCCTCGCGCAGCTGGGCGCAAGCCTATCCGACAAGGCCGGTGCGCGTCGTTGTTCCGTTCGCGCCGGGCGGGCCGACCGACATTTTCGCCCGGCTGATCGTGCAGAAGCTGAGCGATCAGCTCGGCAAGCAGTTCTATATCGAGAACGTCGGCGGCGCGAGCGGCAGCATCGGCACCGCGCAGGTCGCCAAGGCCGCGCCGGATGGCCATACGATCCTGCTCAACGTATCGAGCTTTGCCATCAATCCGGTGTTCTTCGCCAAGGTACCGTACGATCCCATCCGCGAGTTCGAGCCGATCACGCTCGCGGCGACGAATGACGTGGTGATCGTCGCGCATCCGTCGGTGAGCGCGCGCACCATCGGCGAGATCATCGCGCAAATGAAGGGCGGCGCGAAGTTCACGTTTTCGTCGGGCGGCACCGGAGCCGTCACGCACCTGCTAGGCGAGCAGCTGAAGCAGTCGCTCGGCATCGACTTCGTACACGTGCCGTACAACGGCGCGGGGCCCGCGATCGCGGCGGTGGTCGCCGGCCATGTGCCGCTGTCGATCAGCTCTTCGCCGCCCGCGATGCCGCACATCCATGAGGGCCGGCTGCGCGCGCTTGCCGTCAGTGGCAAGAGGCGCTCGCTGTCGCTCCCCGATGTGCCTACGATGGTGGAGGCAGGCTTCACCAACATGAGCGGCGAGCAATGGGTCGGCGCGCTCGCGCCGGCCGGAACGCCGAAGGAGATCGTCGCGCTGCTCCAGCGCGAGATCGCCAAGGCGGCGGCAAGCCCGGATCTCAAGGAGCGGTTCGTCGCGCTGGGATTTGCGCCGGTCGGAAGCACGCCGGAGGAGTTCGCGGCGTTCATCCGGAGCGAAATGGAAACTTGGAGCAAGGTGATCCGGGCAGGAAACCTGAAGCCGGACGGATAACTCGGTCAGTCTTTCAACGGCCGCCGCAGCGCGACGTCATAGAGTCCGTGCGGCTCGTAGGCCCACCAGGCAAATGTCCAGCGGCGCGTGACCGCGAATTCGACGACCGCACGATGCACGCCATAGGCGCCGAGATAAGGGTCGGCGTGGGCGAAATCGTTGAACACGAGATAGCCGCCGGGCTTCACCTTGGCGGCAGCCTCACGTGCATCGCCGCTTGCACCTTCGTAGGAATGATCGCCGTCGATATAGATCCAGTCGAAATGATTGTCGGGGAGTCGTGCGAGCATGTCTTGCGACGCACCTTGAAGGAGCGTGACGCGGCTGTCGGTTGCAACGGCCGGATCGAGCAGCGAGACGTCGATGTCGATCAGATGCAGCTCGGCCGGATCGCACGCCGCCAAAATGTGCCGCGCGAACTCACCCCGATACGTGCCGACCTCGGCAACACGCGCCTCCTTTGGCAGGTTCTTCACCAGCTCATTGCGCGATGCGCACACGCGGCACTCCGTCAGCAGCTCCGGCGGAATCCCCATCGAGGGCTGCCCACTGGTGAAAAGGTGACGAGCGACACGAACGGCACGACGCAGCGGCGCGGGCGCGGCGGCGCGAATCGACAAGGGCAGGCGGGATAACCAGGACGTCATGTCGAGCGTGTTGTGCGAACAGGGCAAGAAGCCAAAAACCGAATGGAAACAATACTTAAACTTCAGCCGCCCGCATATGATTGATCGACAAATTTGATTGTGGGGCCCGCTGTTCCCCACGGGCAAGTTGGGCTATTTTGCCGCAGGCGCTGCCGTGTGACCCGCGTCGCCTCGAATTCTCGGACCGGCAGCCCTTTGAGGATTTCGACCATGTCCCTGGATGCGAAAGGTGCGGCCGCGCTGGCCCTGCATCGGTTCGGCCTTGGTCCGCGCGCGGGATCGATCAGGATGATCGCGTCCGATCCGCGCGGCGCGCTGCTCGAGGAGATCGAGAAGCCGGGCGCCGGGCAGATTGCCGACAAAGACATGCTGACGGCGCCGCAGGCTGCGCGGCTTGCCTTCAGCTACAACCAGGAACAGCAGGCGAAACGTATTTCAGCGCGCATCAGCGAGGAGCAGCGCAAGACCACGATGGCAGTGATGACTCCGGAGGAGTCAAAGCCGGACGATGCCGCTTCCATGACGGTGCCCGGCGCAGGGGAGCCGCAACAGGCCACGCCGCCGCAGCAGAACGTCAACCGCGAGGTCATGAGACGCACTAGCGCGGCGATAAACGCGGAGATCGGGTTCGTCGAACGGCTGGTGTGGTTCTGGTCGAACCATTTCTGCGTCTCGGCGGATATCGTGACTAACATGGCCGGCGCCTACGAACGCGAGGCGATCCGCGCGCATGTGCTCGGAAAGTTCGCCGACATGCTGCTCGCGGCCGAGAGTCATCCAGCCATGCTGGTCTATCTCGACAATTTCCGCTCGGTCGGGCCGATGTCGGTTGTCGGCCTGCTCAACAAGACCGGGCTGAACGAAAACCTGGGCCGCGAGATTCTCGAACTGCATACGCTCGGCGTGCGCACGGTCTACACGCAAGAGGACGTCTATCGCTTCGCCAAGACGATCACCGGCTGGACGCTGCGGCCGATGGCGACGGATCTCGAGCGCGGGAACGAGTTCATGTTCAATCCGCGCCTGCACGAGCCGGGGCCGCAGACCATTCTCGGTAAGACTTATCCGGAAGGGGGAGTCGAACAGGGGCAGGCGGTGCTCGCCGATATCGCGCGCCATCCGGCGACCGCCGCGCATGTGGCGTTCAAGCTTGCGCGCCACTTCTCCGCGGATGAACCGTCGCCGAGCTTGGTCGAGCGGTTGTCGAAGCGTTTCATCGAGACCGACGGCGACTTGAAGGAGATCGCCAAAGCGCTCATCGAGGCGCCGGAAACCTGGGACGAGCAGCGGCTCAAGCTGAAGCGTCCTAGCGAATGGCTGATTTCCTGCTGGCGTGCGATCGGTGCGGGACCGGCTGAAGCGCGTCGTGTTCTCGACAGCCACGCGTACCTCGGCGAGCGCTTCTGGCGGCCGAACGCGCCGAAGGGCTTCCCTGACGAGCAGTCGGCCTGGATGGACGGGCTTTCGCAACGACTCGACATCGCAAACCGCATCGGCGAACTGGTGCAGGCGCGGGTCGAGCCCGGGGCATTGCTTGAGAATTCACTGGGGCCGCTTGCCTCCGAAGACACACGGAAGACGATCGCGCGTGCCGAAAGCCGGCAGCAGGCGATCACGCTCACCCTGATGGCGCCGGAATTCCAAAGGCGGTGATGACATGACCCTCCACGCCACGACACGACGTGAACTGCTCGGCGGAGCCGGTGTGCTGTTCGCCTGGCCGTTCCTGCCCAAACTCGCGCGCGCCGAAGGGCGCGATCCGCGCATGCTCACCATCATCCTGCGCGGCGCGCTCGACGGGCTCGCGGCCGTCGCGCCGGTCGGCGACCCCGACTGGGTGAAGCTGCGCGGCGACAAGGCGCTGGTGCTCGACGGCAAGACGCCGGCACTGCCGCTCGATGATTTCTTCGCGCTCAATCCCGCGATGCCGAATTTCCTTCGCATGTACAAACGCGGGCACGCGACGGTCGTGCATGCCGCCGCCACGCCCTATCGCGAGCGTTCGCATTTCGACGGACAGGACGTGCTGGAAAGCGGGCTGCCCAATCCGGGCCGCGCCGACACCGGCTGGCTCAACCGCGCGCTTGGCGGGCTCGAGGCTGAAGCG
>JBAVXH010000328.1:0-22532 GCA_049698215.1 Xanthobacteraceae bacterium
CTATCTGCGCTATCTGGTGCACGGGCTGCGCGAGCATTTCGATCTGCCGGGCACGCCGATCCGCATGGCGCTGCGCGAGAAGGCCAATCCATTCGCGGGCCGGAAGAGCAAGCAGCGGTGAGCGAACGGGTGGCGCTGTCCAACCGGTTCAGCGCCAGGGAGTCACGTCCGCTGTGAGAGATGAAGCCGACCTCATCCGAACGCGACGCTTTGTCCGGTAACGACGCGGAGCTGACATCGGCGCGACGACTTCCAATGTTGACCTCTGCGCCTGCTCCGGTCGGACCGCGACTATCCTTACAGATGAGATGTTAGCCATTGGTGCAGTGTCGGCCCCACGCAGCTTGCTGGAAACTTATCCGGCGTCTTCAGCCTAGGGGGACCCGCCGATGATGCGTTCCAAGCGCAGCCTGCTCCTCGCCGGGGCATTTTTGTCTTTCAGCGCAGCAACTGGTTATGCGCAGCAATCGACCGGCACGCCGGGTTCGCCGAGCGCCACGACAACGATTGATGGGCGCTACCTTCCTAACCCGCCACCGGTATTCGGCGGCGAGATCGGCCTCAGCGCCCAGGACTCCAAGCCGTATTGGCGGCCGCAGGTCGTGCCGCCCAAAGGCGCGCCGAATGTCCTGCTGATCATGACCGATGACGCGGGCTACGGCGTCTCCAGCGCATTCGGCGGCGTCATCCCGACACCGAACGTGGAGCGGATCGCCAACATGGGACTGCGCTTTACGCAGTTTCATTCGACCGCGCTCTGTTCGCCGACGCGCGCTGCGCTGATCACCGGTCGCAATCATCACTCGGTTGGCTTCGGCGTGATCGCCGAGCAGGCCACCGGCTTTCCCGGCTACGATTCCATCATCGGCCGGGACAACGCTACAATCGGCAACGTCCTGAGACAGAACGGCTACGCCACGTCGTGGTTCGGCAAGAATCACAACACGCCAAGCTATCAGATTAATATTGCCGGGCCGTTCGACCAGTGGCCCAGCGGCATGGGCTTCGACTATTTCTACGGATTCATGGGCGGCGAGACTGATCAGTGGACGCCGTGGTTGTTCCGCAACCACAGCCAGATTTTCCCGTGGCTCGACAAACCCGGCTACAACCTCATCACCGGCATGGCGGACGACGCCATCGAACATATCAACAAGCTGGATGCCTCGGCACCCGACAAGCCGTTCTTCGTCTACTACGTGCCCGGCGGAACGCACGCGCCGCACCAGCCCACGCCCGAATGGATCGCCAAGTTCAAGGGCAAATTCGACATGGGCTGGAATGCCATGCGCGAGGAGATTTTCGCCAATCAGAAGCGGCTTGGCGTGATCCCGGCAAACACGGCGCTGACCCCGTGGCCGAATGACCTGCCGCGGTGGGAGACGCTCTCCGCGGACGAGAAGAAGCTATTCGCTCGCCAGGCTGAGGTGTTCGCCGCATACGTGGCCTATACCGACCACGAGATCGGGCGTGTGATCCAGAAAGTCCAGGACCTCGGCAAGCTCGAGAACACGCTAATCATCTACATCACCGGAGACAACGGCACGAGCGCAGAAGGCTCCTTGCTTGGTACGCCCAATGCGATGACGGCGATTCAGGCCGTGCCTTATCCAGTCGCCGCGCAAATGAGGTTCTACGATGCGTGGGGTTCGGCCACCACCTACCCACACATGTCGGTGGCGTGGTCTTGGGCGTTCGACACTCCGTTCCAATGGACGAAGCAGGTGGCGTCGCACTTCGGCGGCACGCGGCAGGGTATGGTGATGGCCTGGCCGAACCGCATCAAGGACACCGGCGGCATTCGCAGCCAGTTCCACCACGTCATCGACATCGTGCCGACGATCCTGGAAGCAACCGGCATTACCGCCCCAGTGATGGTCAACGGCATCGCGCAGAAGCCAATCGAAGGCGTCAGCATGGCCTATACGTGGGACAGGGCGAATGCCAACGCGCCCTCGACGCGCAGAACCCAGTATTTTGAAATGTTCGGCAACCGCGCCATCTACCATGACGGCTGGGTAGCGGCGACAACGCCGCCGGCTCCCCCGTGGCTGATGGGAACGACAAAAATGCCGGAAGTCGTCAACGGCTACAAATGGGAACTCTACAACATCGCAGAGGACTTCTCGCAGAGCAACGATCTCGCGGCGAAGATGCCCGACAGGCTTCGTCAGATGCAGGAAACCTTCCTGATGGAAGCGACGAAGTACAATGTCTTCCCGCTGGACAACAGGATGCTTGAGCGCGCCCTCACTCCGAGACCAAGCGCAACGGCGGGACGGAACACCTTCACCTATTCCGGCGAGATGTCCGGCTTGGCCGACAGCGACTCACCGAACCTGCTCGGCAGATCCTACACGATCACCGCCGAGGTGGAGATTCCGCAGGGCGGCGCCGAAGGGATGCTCGCTACATTGGGCGGCCGGTTCGGCGGTTACGGCTTCTATGTGTTGAAGGGCAAGCCGGTGTTTCTCTACAACTTCCTGGACCTGGAACGCTTCCGCTGGGAAGGTCCGGCGCTATCACCGGGCAAGCACACCATCGTGTTCGAGTTCACCTACGATGGACCTGGTATGGCCAAGGGAGGAACGGGCGTGCTGAAGGTGGACGGCAAGGAAGTCGCTGCCAGAAAGATCCCGCACACGGTGCCGGTGCTCTTCACTTTGGATGAGACATTCGATGTCGGGGTCGATACGCGCACGCCGGTCGACGACAACGACTATCAGATTCCATTCCGCTTCACCGGCAAGCTCAACAGCGTCACCTTCAAGCTCGGGCCGATGCAGCTTACCAGCGACGACCAGCGGACCATTCAGCACGCCCTCGCTAGGGCGAGAGACTAAGCACAGCACGCAATGCACGGACATCTTCGACGGGATGTCCGCTTCTTGCTGTGACGGTAGGCGTAAGCGCGCCCCGGCGCAACTCGAAGGAGAGAATTATGAAACCGACCTCTACTCGCTTCAGAATTAGCCGCCGCGTTCTGCTCTCGACTTTAGCACTGCTTCCGGCCTTTTCGCCTTGGGCTGCGATTGCCCAGCAAACTCCTCTGGCTGCCTTTTCATTTGCGGTGTACGGCGACTCGCGACCGATGATGTATCTCCCGTACAAGGAGGGACAACAACCGGAACTCAACCAGTTGTTCCTTGAAATGTTCGGGCTGGTCATGCCGGAAAAGATTGCTGAAGCGGTGGTGAAGCGGGATGTGAAGATGATCTTCGATCCGGTCACCAAGGAGCTTGTCAAAGTCGTGATGCCGTTCGCGTCAAAGTCAGAAGTCATGACAATGACGCTCGACAAGGGATGGGTCACCGAGGCCTCTGTCGAGGACATCAAACTCCTACCCGGTGTGCATCGGACGATGTTCCGACTTCAAGGAGGCGAATGGGTCACACGCGAAATCGTCAAAGACGTCAAATCCGGACGCGCCAAATTCGTGGTGAGCAGCGGCGATGTTGTCTGGTGGGGAAATCAGGGCCGCACACTTTCCGACAGCCCGTACTGGAAGCGGGTGAACGACACCATGCTGAAACAGCTGCCACCGGCAGACAGCGAGATGCGCGCGGCCGGGCTGGAGGGTCGGTGGTTCATGGGGGTGGGCAACCACGAGGTCTGGGGCGACCCGAAGATCGACGGCGTTTTGGACGTTGTACCCCACCTGAAGAAGCTCGGCGTGACACCGGAGAACCTGATCTACAAATTCGATTTCAATGGCGTCCGTTTCATCTATCTGTGGAGCGGCAAAACCGATTACCGGTCGCCCTCACTATGGGACGCTGATCGGCCAAAATATGCGGAGCAGATGAAGCAATTGCAGCTGTGGATGGACGAAGCCAAGACCGCGGGTATTCGCAAGGCCTTCATCACTTTCCACTACCCAACATTCGCTCGGTCCGGCCTCGGCGCGATCCCTAGTGCGGATAATCCGCACAAGGTGATCGCGGCCTACGCGAAGGACATGGAGGTCGTCGTATTTAACGGGCACGTCCACACCACCGAGCTCTTCGACGTCGACGGTGTGAAATACCTGCTGCTGGGCGGTGGCGGCGCCGAACAGGACCCTATCCTCCCGGGCCGAACGAGCATCAAGCTGCCTGCGGACTATCCGCCGGACCTTTATTGGAAGGGTGAGCCGCCCAAGGAAGAATACAACTACGTTCTGGTGGATGTCGAACCCGGCCAGAAGACGAAGTTCACCCTGAATCGCTTCCGGCCGTGGTCGGCCGAGCCGTTCGCAACGGTAGAGCTTTTCAAGTGAGCAGGCCGGATCTGGTCGCGGGACGGCGCGCTTGGCGATTCACTGCTAATCCTTCATGGGCTGGTCGCGGTCGCGCTGCTCGGCGCGATCACCCATCAGGCAATCGCGGCATGGGTGCCAATGCGCGGGCGGCATGGTTCGTTCTTGCGCCGCTTTCGAGCTGTGCCGCCGGGCTCATTCGTCAACGCCGTCGTCGTTTTGTATGCGGTCTCCGCGCTGTTGGGCTCGGTCTTGTACCTACCATTCCGCACAGATATCCGCCCCGGCTTAGAGCGTGCCGGCCAATGGCCGGCGCTGGGCTTTTTTGACCTCAAGGAACATTTTGTTGCAATCGGATTGGCGTTGCTGCCGGGCTATTGGGTTTGTTGGCAACAGCATCGCGCCGACGAACCATCTCGAACGCCGGCCGCTCTGACCTTGATCCTTGCCTTCATCGTCTGGTGGAGCTTTCTGATCGGGCACATCCTGAACAACATCATGGGCTTCGGGCTATGATGCCCGCGCCCTGGTTTTGCCGGTTCGCATTTGCCTACGGGTCGGCATTTGGGATGCTCTACGTGATCGTGCTCAAGCTCGATCTCGCGCTGTTCACCGTCGACGTTTGGCGTCGTGCTTCTGGGCACTCATCATTCGCGAGACAGCGTTGGGCCGTCGATGGGGAGCTTTCTACCCGCGATGTATTGGTACGGTTGGACTGCAACGGCCGCGCTGGGTGCGCTCATAGTCGGTCTCGGCGCCGCACTCTCGCCCGAGCGTTGGTCTCGGCCGTTCTGGTCGGGGTGGTTGTGGGTGGTTCCCGTGGCGGCGATGATTTGCTGCGTTTACCTCACGCTGCCTTGGTTTCGACTTTAGTCACGAATGTCTGCTGTTGGCCCTGAGCGTCGATTCTGTCCGGTCGCTCCGACTTCCGCAGTTAGGGGTAAAGCAGACCTGTCGCGGAGATCGTGACTCGGTCGCAAATGACCCACTTCCGACACCGGCAGCGCGTCGCAAGAGAATGTCAGGGCTTGCGCGACAGAGGCCAGCAGCGCGCGACATCAACGTCGCGTCGATGAAGACTGATCGCATCCGAGCCTGCTAGCCAGTGGGCGTACCCTCAAGGGCCTTTGCCATAGGCGTATGAGTTCCGTTACATTCCATTATGACCATAAGACACGATGTCCTCGCAGGCGTGCTCGCCGCCCTTGGCTTGAGTACGGGTCTCGCTTTCGCACAGACCAGTGCGCCGGCCACGGCGCAGCAATCCCGGCAAGCCCTTGAGGCCGGCCTCGGGGCAGGCATGGATGCGGCCGTGCGCGAGGCCGCGAACGACCGCCGCTTCGGGGGCCAAACCGAGCAGCAACGACGCGAGAGCATCGAGTTCGTTCTGGGCAACGTCCTTTTTGCAGTGACCCATGAAGTCGGCCACATGCTCATCAGCCGGATGGACCTTGCGGTTCTTGGGCGCGAGGAGGACGCGGCCGACGCGTTCGCGGTCGTTACCGGGCTCAAACTGGGCAATGCGTTCTCGGACCGCATCCTGACCGAGTCTGCAAGCGGCTGGTTCATGAACGAAGCGCGTGACAAGAAGGAGAAGATCAAAACTATCTATTATGACGAACACGGCCTGGACGAGCAGCGTGCCTACAACATCGTTTGCCTGATGGTCGGAAGCAATCCGAAAAAATTCTCTCCCCTCGCCGACAAGACCAAGTTGCCGGCTGAGCGCCAGGGGACCTGCCAATTCGATTACAGCAACGCGTCCTGGTCCTGGGATAAGGCCCTGACCCCGCACATCCGCAAACCTGACCAGCCGAAAACTCCAATCACCGCAGTGTATGCCGACAGCAAGGAATACGAGTTCCTGAAGCGCGCCTTTGCTCAAATGCGGCTACTGGAAACACTCGCGGAGCATCTCTCGGATCGATACGTCTGGCCCGAGCCCGTGGGTTTCGAGATGACGGACTGTGGCGAGCCGAACGCACGTTGGGCCCCGACGCTGAAAAAGATCGTCGTCTGCTATGAGCTCGCAGCCGACTTTGTGGACCTCCATCGCGGCTATGCGGGCCATGAAGTGGAGCTGCCATCGCCGAAGATCGCCAGGAACGCGAAAAAGTACTGACGGGCGATCGAAGCGGCGACCTCAGTGGTGCCCGGGCATGACGTGAGACACCGGATTCATCCGCATGTCGCCTATTGGCCCCCCAAGCAGACATCAGCGCCACCAGCGCGAGAGTCAGAGTTCTGGTGCGAACCAGAAACGTCAGTGGCGATCCGGGATCCGATCATTTCGACCGATCGCTAGTTTTCAGGTCTTCCTCGGCCAAGCAGCCACCGTCGCATGATCAAGTTCTGTCGTGTGCTTCAGATCCGCTCCGCCCGGCCGGCCCCAGCCGGTCACCGCCGGCCCAAAGAACTCAGCGTTGATCGCGATCCAGGGTTTCAGCTCTTCGGGTAGCCGATCGTCGGCGTGGATCGCGGCGACCGGGCACACCGTCTCGCATAATCCGCAATCGATGCATTCGTCAGGCTGGATATAGAGCGTGCGCCCGCCCTCGTAGATGCAATCGACCGGGCAGGCGTCGAGGCAGGTCTTGTCCTTCACGTCGATGCAGGCGTCGGTGATGACGTAGGGCATTAAACGCTCTCTCCGCTCATGCCCGCGAAAGCGGGCATCCAGTGCTTGGCCAAGTTCTGGGTCCCCGCTTTCGCGGGGACGAGCGGAAGGGCAATCTCATTCGACCGGGACATGCGCTATTTCCCTCGCCACACCGGCTTGCGCTTCTCGATGAAGGCGCGCACGCCTTCCTGGCTGTCTTCCGACTGCAAGGCTTCGGCGAGTGCTGGCAGAAGCTGCCCGCGCGCCTCGGCGGCGGAGAGCTGCGCTGTGCGTCGCACCACCTGCTTGATCGCGCGCACCGAGAGTGGTGCGCAGGCGAGCACGTCCTCGACCCAGCGCGCGACCGCGGCGTCAAGTTCGGCACGCGGCACCACCTCGTTCACGAAACCGATGCGCAAGGCCTCTGCGGCGGACATGCGCTTGCCGGTGAGCAGCACGCCCATCGCAAGATGAAACGGGACCTGGCGCTGCAACAGCGTCATGCCGCCATCGAGCGGCAGGCGGCCGACGCGCGCCTCCGGCAGACCGAACGTCGCGCTGTCGGCAGCCACGATGATGTCGCAGCCGAGCACCATCTCGAAGCCGCCGCCGACCGCGTGGCCGTTGACGCGCGCGATCACCGGCACGTCAAGCGTCTCGCGCAGCGCGATGCCGCCGAACCCGCCGGTGCGCGGCAGCGCCCAGTACTCGAGCCCGCTTGCGCCGCTGCCGCCCTTCATGTCGGCGCCGGTGGAGAACGCGCGCTCGCCCGAGCCGGTCAGCACCACGCAGCGCACGTCGCGGTTGCTTTCGATATCGCTCCAGATCGCCTGCAGCTCGCGCTCCGCGGCTGCGTCGATCGCGTTGAGCACGTCCGGCCGGTCGATGATGACGCGGGCTACATGATCCTTCAACTCATAGAGGATCGGCATCACTCGGCCGCGGTTGCGCGCGCCTGCGCGACTTCCGCCAACACTTCCTGGGTATGCTGCCCCAGCGTCGCCGGCGGGACGCGGATGGTGACCGGGGCGTCCGCCATGTGGATCGGCGAGCCGACGACCTTTACGGTCTCGACGACGCCCGGCGCTTCCATGATCATGCCGTTGATTTGCGCTTGCTCGTCGGCGAGCGCCTCGGCGATGGTGCGCACCGGCGCGCAGAGCAGGTCCTGTTCTTCCAGCTTGCCGATCCAGTGCGCCGTGGTGTTGGTCTTGAAGCGCTCCATGAACAGCGCCTGCAGCGCTGCCTTGTTCTGCATCCGTAACGCGTGCGTCTTGAAACGCGGATCGTCTCCAAGCCCCGCGAGGCCGAGCGCAGTCCCGATGTCCTTCACGGGATCGAGCTTGAACGCGCCGACCATCACCAGTGCCCCGTCCGTCGTCTCGAACACGCCAGAGAGCGGCATCGCGCCCCAGTTAAGGTCCTGGCCCCGCATCAAGTGCGTGGTGGCTTCCTGCGTCTGCGCGGCGATCATCGAGTCGAGCAGCGACACGCTGAATTGCTGCCCCCGCCCGGTCTTCTCACGCTGCAGCAGCGCGAGCAGCACGCCCTGGAACAGATGCATGCCCGCGGAATAGTCGGCAAAGGTGGTGGCGTTCACGATCATCGGATCGCTCTCGCGCGAGCGGCGCGCCATCACGCCGGACATCGCCTGCGCCAGCACGTCCTGTCCGCCCTTGTGCGCATAGGGGCCGGTGAGGCCGAAGCCGGTGCCGACCGCATAGATGAGGCGCGGGTTGATTTTCTTCAGTTCGTCGTAGCCGAGCCCCATCCGCTCCATCACGCCAGCGCGGAAATTGTTGACCACCACGTCGGCGCTGCGGATCAAGTCCATCAGCGCGGTGCGCTCCTCGGGCTTCTTCAGGTCGAGCACGATCGAGCGCTTGTTGCGGTTGAGCGAGCAGTAGACCGGCCCGACAAGGCCGGCCGGGTCGTCGGGAATCGAGGTGCGCGAGAGGTCGCCGGTCGGCGGGCGCTCGATCTTGATCACGTCAGCGCCGTAGTCGCCGAGCATCTGCGTTGCGACCGGACCCATCATCACCTGCGTGAAGTCGATGACCCGGATGCCGGCAAGCGGCAGTTCGCTGGCATTGGTCACGCGGCATCCTCCATCAGCTTGGCGTTGGCAGAGGGCCGGTCGCCCGGATCGCCGCCCTGCGCCCGCACTTTTGCGCAGATCGCGCGGGGCTCGACCCGGCGCAGCGGGATGTTGCCGGAAAGTGCCAGCGCCGCCGCGACGCCCGCCGACTGGCCCATCGACATGCAGGGCGGAATTTCGCGCGACATCTTCTGCGCGGACTCGGTCGCCGAATAGTGCCGGCCGGCCACGATCAGGTCCTCGACTTCCTTCGGCAGCATCGAGCGATAGGGTGTGTAGTAATCGCGCCCGCGCGCGACCGTGTCCGGGAACCAGACGCGCTCCATCACGTCGTCCTTGGTGACGACGTATTCGCCCTCAAGCAGCCGCGTCTGGCGGATCCCGAGCTGCGGCGCGACATCGACCACGTAGCAGTCCTTGAAGCCGGGCATGTTGGCGCGCACGAAATCGAGCAGCGCATAGATGCGCTTGCGGCCCTCGAAGTCGGCGCGCGTCAGGTCCTCGACCTTGAGCCCGTCGTACCCGGTCATGTGCGGGCAATTGCACCACACGATGCCGGGCAGCGGTGTCTTAAGCCACCAGTGATCCCATGAACCGCCCATCGTGCGTTTTGCCTGCCGGTCGAGCTTGGCGAAGGCCTCCGGTTCAGCGGCCGCGAAGCGCTCGGCCTCATCGGTATCGACATTGCCGAGGCGGAACACGGTGGTGACGATGTAGGCGCCCTCGATGAACCTCGCGCCAGCGGCGGCCGCCACATCGAGGTCGCCCGTGGTGTCGATCACCATGTCGGCCATGATCGCTTCGCGCCCGGCTTTCGTCTCGCAAATCACGCCGCGGATGCGGCCGTCCTGCACGATCGCTTTCGAGAACCACGAATGCAGCCGTACGTTCACGCCGGCCTCCGCGATCATCTCGTTCGAGATGCGCTTCCAGCCATCCGGATCGAATGCGGCTGCGAATACGATCGGCTGGGGCTTCACCTGCGCGCGGAAATCATGGCAGCCCCAGCGCGCCCATTTCCTGTATTTCTCCCAGGACTGCCCGCGCTCCTCGGGGGGCGGATAGACCGCGGCGCCGACCTGCGCCATGCGCTCGATCATCTCCATGCACAGACCGGTGACGGTGACCTCCTCGCCGTTGTGCATGTCGTCGAGCACCAGCACCATGCCGCCCGACGCCAGCCCGCCGAGATAGGGATAGCGCTCGATCATCGTGACCGAACACCCCTCCCGTTTCGCCGCGATCGCTGCAGCAAGACCCGCGGGCCCGCCGCCGACCACCAGCACATCCGTTCGCGCAACCACGCGGGCGGAGCCGGGGACTTCTTCGATGCGGTCCATTGTGGACTCCTTCAATGTGCGACCGGCGCCTGCCAGCGCACGATCATGCGCTCGGCGAACGAGATGACGAGGAAGAACGTGACCGAGAACGCCGATCCGACGATTACGGTCGCATAGAGCATGGCCGAGTCGAAATTGTACATCGCCTGGATGATCAGCGCGCCGATACCATAGGTCGATCCGATCCATTCTCCGACGATCGCGCCGATGACGGCGGTCGAAGCCGCGATTTTCAGCGCGGAGAAGAGGTACGGCAGTGAGTTGAAGAGCCGCAGCTTGAAGAACACCTCGCGCTTGGAGGCCGAGAGCACGCGCATCAGCTCCATCGCCTGCGGGTTCACGGATTCGAGCCCGCGCACCATGTTCACCAATGTCGGAAAGAAGCAGATCAGCGCAGCAATGGCGATCTTCGGCTCCATGCCGTTGCCGAGCAGGAGGACGAGTATCGGCGCCTTGGCGACCACGGGAATCGTGTTCACCACGACCACGACCGGGAAGAACGCCTCCTCCATGGTCTTCTTGTGCACGAACACGGTCGCGATCAGGATCGCGGTCAGGTTGCCGAGCAGGAAGCCGGAGATCGCTTCGATGGCGGTCGGCAACAGATTTAGCATCAGCACGTCGAACTTGGCGTAAAGCGTCTGGACGACGAGCAGCGGCGACGGCGCGATGAACGGCGGCACCTTGAGGAGATAGACGAGCGCCGCCCAGATCAGCAGCGCGGCGCCGATGCCGACCGCGGGCAAGAGCCGCCGCCGCCACACTTCGCGCTGGCGCGCGCGATGATAGGCGGCTTCAGCGGCAGCAATGTCGAGTGACAGATCGGGGGCAAGGTCGGATGCGGTCATTGCGCGCCTCGCCCCAGCAAATTGCGCAGCTTCGCAGCGATGCGGATGAACGGCTCGGTCTCCCGGATCGAGAGGTCGCGATCGCGCGGCAGGTCGATCGGCACGATCTCGCGCACGCGGCCGGGATTGGCCGACATCACCAGCACCTCCTCGCCGAGGTACATGGCCTCGTAGACCGAGTGCGTCACGAACAGGATGGTGGTGCCGGTTTCCTGCCAGATGCGACGCAGCTCCTCGTTGAGCCGGTCGCGCGTGATCTCGTCGAGCGCGCCGAACGGCTCGTCCATCAAGAGAAGGCGCGGGCCGCCGAGCAGCGCCCGCGCGATGGACACGCGCTGGCGCATGCCACCGGAGAGCTCGTGGGGGAAATTCTGCTCCCAGCCTTCAAGCCCGACGAGCTTCAGCAACTCGCGCGGCGTCGGCTCGCCGGACGGCAGGCCGGCAAAGCCCCCGACCTCGGCGGGAAGCTCGACGTTCTGCAACGCCGTGCGCCACGGCAGCAATGCGGCATCCTGAAACACAAAGCCGAGCGAGCGCTTCTGGCGCGCCTCCTGCGGCGACATGCCGAAAACCGAGACCTGGCCGGTCGTCGGAGCGACCAGATCAGCGACGATGCGCAGCAGCGTGGACTTTCCGCAGCCGGATGGCCCGAGGAGGCTCAGAAATCCGCCCCGCGCGACCGAAAAAGAAATGTTCTCCAGCGCCGTAACGGTACGCCGGTCGGTGACGAAGCGCATCGACACATTACGGCACGACACCGCGCTCGCTTCGGCCACGGCCGGCGAGGGAACCGCAGGCGCGACGGCGTCCTGCGCCAGCATCTCAGCCGATCTTCGGCCGGCTGTCGGCGGTCATCTTGAGGATGTCGAGCGTCATGACTTCCTCCAGCTTTGGCACGCGTTTGGAGAACTGGCCAAGCTCCGCGTAGAGACTGATCTGGTCCTGCCAGATCGCTGGATCCATCGCGCCCCAGCCCTCCGTTTTGGTCCGCGGCGAAAACGAGAACTTCAGCATCGCCTCGAGCGCCTCGGTTTCGTCTTTGGCGTTGAGATTGGGGAATTCCTTCACCAGCATCTCGACCGCCTTGGCGCGGTTCGCCGGCTCATAGGCGAAGCCCCAGCCTTTCGCCGAGGCGCGCAGATACTTCGCCAGAACGTCGCCGCGCGTCTTGATGGTGTTGGCGGTCGCGTAATAGGGCAGGGCGTAAAGCTTCACCCCGGTATCCCACAGCCGCATCGAAACCATGTCCGCGCCGAGCACTTTCATGGCGCTGGTGTTGGTGAGCCAGCCGGTGACGCAATCGACCTGTCCGGTCAGCACCGGGGACATGTCTGCGCCGAGCGTGACGATCTGCACGTCCTTCTCGGGAATCTTGTTTTTGGCGAGCAGCGCGCGTAGCAGGATCACGCCGGTTGCCTGGATGCCGACCTTCTTTCCGATCAAGTCCTTCGGCTCGCGGATCGGGTTCTTCTTCACCGAGAAGAACGCGTAGGGGTGCTCCTGCGCGCCGGCTGCGAAGCACACCACCGGAATGTCCTGCGAGGCCGCGAGCATCAGCGACGGGCTCGACGACACCTGCCCCACCTCGAAGCGCCCGGCCGCGACCACCGCGACGCCATCGATGTTCGGGCCGCCGGCCTGGAAGCGCATCTCGATGCCTTCCTGCTCGTAGTAGCCAAGCTGCTTCGCACAAACCTCACCGATCTGGTTGCCCGAGAGCAGCCAGCCAAGCTGCATGTTGACGACGGGCTTCGCCTGCGCATGCACGTCCACGCTGATCAGCGCGGTGGCGGCAGCCGCGCCCGAGGTTTTCAGGAAATTGCGCCGATCAAGATGGGTCATGACAGCTCCCCGTTTGAAAGAAGGACCCCCGGGCGCCATTGGGCCTTTTCCGTTCCCGGCAGGCATTAGATCACGTTTCAGAGTGCGCTCAATACCAGTTGCCCGCTCGGTTACAGAATGGGACCGGCGGAGGTCCGCTCCCGGGCCCAAAGCGGACATGCCGGCTTAGACGCGTGAAGTCCGTTTAGCGCGGAAGAGCGGAGTTGAGGGTCAGGATCAGTCCAAGCGGATTGATAAGTACGCAGCCCAGCTCGGCGGCGTGAAAGCGAGAGATTTCTTGACGCGATACTTGTACAGAGGGCCGGTCTCGGTGTAGCCGGCAGGCAAGGATCGAGGGTATTCTCGACGACGTTTAACCGGAACGTCGAGTGGTCATCGGGCTCTGCGCGAAGGACAATCTTTACGTCGGCAGGAGAGAAGAAGCGGCGATGAACCAGGCGGCGTCCGAAACCTCTGGCGCCCGCCCGGAGGATAGCCCGCCCGGCCGCGCCGCCTTCGCATTCATCTTCATTACCGTGCTGCTCGACATGCTGGCGCTCGGCATCATCATTCCGGTGCTGCCCGGCCTGATCGTCGGCTTTCTGGGCGGCGACACCGCGGGCGGCGCGGAAATCCTCGGCCTGTTCGGCACCGTCTGGGCGCTGATGCAGTTCCTGTTCTCGCCGGTTCTTGGCGCGCTCTCGGATCGCTTCGGCCGCCGCCCCGTGATTCTGATCTCGTGCCTGGGGCTGGGTCTCGACTTCATTCTGATGGCGCTCGCGCCATCGCTCACGTGGCTGTTCATCGGCCGCATGATCTCCGGCATCACCTCGGCGAGCATCTCGACCGGCTTTGCCTACATCACGGATGTGACGCCGCCTGATCAGCGCGCGGCACGTTTCGGCATCATCGGCGTCGCATTCGGGGCGGGCTTTATTCTCGGGCCGGCGGTCGGCGGGCTGGCGGGCAGCATCGATCCACGTCTGCCGTTCTGGATCGCGGCCGGCCTCGGCCTCACGAACGCGCTCTATGGCTGGTTGATCCTGCCGGAATCGCTTCCGAAGGAGTTGCGCCGGCCATTCGATTGGCGGCGCGCCAACCCGGTCGGCGCGTTGAAGCTGTTGCGTTCGCATCGCGAGCTTACCGGCCTCGCCGGCGCGTATTTCCTCGGCGTGCTCGCGCACGCGGTGCTGCCGATCGTCTCGGTGCTCTACCTCAATTACAAATACGGCTGGGACGAGCGCCAAGTCGGTTTCCTGCTCGCGGTCGTCGGCGTGTGTTCGATGGTGGTGCAAGGCGCGCTGATCGCGCCATCGATCAAGTGGCTTGGTGAACGCAAGGCGCTGATCGGCGGCACTCTGTGCGGTGCGATTGGATTTTTCATCTACGCGGTGGCACCGACCGGCTTGGCCTTCCTCGCGGGCATTCCATGGCAGGCGCTTTGGGGCATCGCCAACCCGTCGCAGATGGCGCTGATGAGCCGGCGCGTCGGCGCGGACGAGCAAGGCCAGCTTCAGGGCGCGAACGCGAGTATCGCCGGGATCGCCAGCATGATCGGCCCTGGGGTGTTCTCGCTCGCGTTTGCGTGGGCGATCCGGCCGGAGCTTGGAGTGAACCTGCCGGGCACGCCGTTCGCGCTGGCCGGAGTGCTGTTGCTCGGCGCGTGTGCGATTGCGTGGAAGGTGACGCGTGATTGAAAGCCGTCCTAGCGGCTTCTTCCCGCCGAGGTGTCTTCGCAAGCAATGATTGTGGTGATAGACCTCCTGCACGCAATAGCGGGAGGCGGCAATGAAAAATTCATTTCAGGTGACAGGCACCAACCAGAAAGCACCTTTTACGTTGAAGATTCATCGCGGCGAGGGGATGCTGCTGCTCGCGATGAACTGGCGGAACGGCAAGCCGCCACGCGATTTCGTCGGGTTTGCAATCGAATACAAGGAGCCGAAGGCGGACCGATTTTGGCCGGTGCCAAATCGTATTGGCTTTCCCGGTCAGCGCACGAAGCCGACCGACCCGATGCTCCCCAGTACCAATGCGCCGATACAAAAGTTTCGTTGGGTGCACTTTCCGTGGCACGCGGACAAGGACGGCGAATTTCTTTATCGCGTCACACCCATGTTCATGGACAATTTGGGAACGCTCAGCCGGGGAGAACCACAGGAAGTCTCAATCGCGCTGATGCGCGAGACGATCTCCGGCAAGCTAAACGTTGCTTTCACGCGCGGGTACGTGTCTTCGCAATCCTTTGTCGAGAAATTCGCGCCGGACCGCAAACTCGGCACGCTCATCCCCGATAACGCGAAGGACGGCCTGACCTTCAAGGCCACTCACAAGAGGGCCGAGGAGGCCTACGCGTGGATGGGATTTGAAGCACGTGCGGCCATCCTCGAAGTGTTGGATGAGGCGATCGCCGCCAAGGCGGATGTTCGCGTCATCGCGTATGACTTTAACATGCCGGAGATCATGACAAGGCTCGAAAAGCTTGGAAAGCGCCTCAAGATCATCATCGACGATTCAACTGCGAAGGGCGGCGGGCACAAGGCCAAGGATTCGCCCGAGAGTGTCGCCGAGAAACGCCTGCGCAAATCCGCGGGCGCCGGCAACGTCAAGCGCCAGCACATGGGCACTTTGCAACACCATAAGTCCATCGCGGTTTCCGGGAAAGGCGTGAACAAGGTTGTCTATGGCTCTACGAACATGAGTTGGCGCGGGTTCTATGTGCAGTCGAACAATGCGATCGTCGTCAGCAGCAAGGAGGCCGCCGACGACTATTTCAAGGTTTTCGAAAGTTACTTTTCGGCGGAAGGCGCCGGCGACTTTCGCGACTCCAAGGCGGCCAAGGGCTGGCACGGCCTTGGCGTGACGGGACTTGATGCGAAGGTCGCTTTTTCGCCGCACACCGAAGAGAATGGACTGTTGTCGGTCGTGGGCGAAGACATCGCCAAGGCCAAATCCAGCGTTCTTTTCTCGCTGGCTTTCCTCGGGCAGATGAAAAAAGGGCCGATCGGTCCCGCCCTTGGCGGCGCGATCAAGAGCAAGAGCGTGTTCGCGCTTGGCATTGCCGATGCGCGCGTGAAAGAAGGGAATCTTGGCGTGACCGTATTGACCGCCGACAACAAGCGCCGTGTCGTTCGCTCGTCGGCCCTGACCGGCAATGTGCCGGCGCCGTTCAGCACAGAACCGTCAGGCCTCTCCGGCAGCGGCGGTCAGCACCGTGGCACGCGCATGCATCACAAGTTTGTGGTTCTCGACTTCAACACCGATGACGCACGTGTTTATTTCGGCTCATACAATTTCTCCGAACCTGCCGATTGCGACAACGGCGAGAATCTGGTGCTGATCAAGGATCGCACGGTGGCGACCAGTTATATGATCGAAGCGCTGCGCATCTACGATCACTACCGTTTCCGTTCGGCCCGGGAAGACCAAAAGACGAAAGCCAAGAAAGTGATCGAGCTTCAGTTGCCGCCCAAAAAAGCGTCCGAGAAGCCTTGGTGGCAGAAGGACTGGGACGATCCGATCAGCAAGCGCGATCGGGAATTATTCTCCTAGAGCATGATCCTGAAAAGTGGGTACCGGTTTTCGGAAAAGATCATGCTCAAACAAAAAGCTAGAGCCCGACTCCGATTCAACCAAGAACGATAGGGCTCTAGCAGCAGCTGTCGCGGAATAGCGGATGTTGGGGACCAGCTCGGGCGCCAGCCGGCGCAAACCTAGCTCGGCGGCGTCCAGGTGAGAAATTTCTTCACGCGGTAATTATACAGCGTGCCGGTCTCGGTGTAGCCGGGCAGGCAGAGATCGACGATCCGCTCGGCGCAATTCTCCGGCGTGTCGAGCGTCATCGGGTCCTCGCCCGGCATCGCGGTTGCGCGCATGCGCGTGCGGATCGGACCGGGATTGAAGATGTTGACTCGCAGCTTGGTGGTCGCGGTCTCGGCCGCGTAGATACGTGCCATCAATTCGACCGCGGCTTTCGATACCGAGTAAGGGCCCCAGTAGGCCATCGGCGTCCACGCGGCGCCGGAGGTGAGGAACACAGCGCGGCCTGCATCGGACTTCTGCAGCAGCGGATCGAGCGAGCGGATCAGGCGATAGTTCGCCGTGACGTTCACCGCCATCACGTCCTCGAACACCTTCGGTTCGACATGGCTCATCGGCGAAAGCGCGCCGAGCAGGCCGGCGTTCGCGACCAGCACGTCGAGCCTGCCGTAGCGCTCGTGGAGCGTGAGGCCGAGCCGGTCGATGCCGTCGTAGTCCTTGAGATCGAGCGGCACGAGAGTCGCCGAACCGCCGGCCTGCTTGATCGCGTCGTCAAGCTCCTCGAGCCCGCCGACGGTGCGCGCGATCGCCACCACATGCGCGCCGGCCTGCGCGAGCGCCAGCGCCGTCGCGTGGCCGATGCCGCGCGATGCGCCGGTGACAAGCGCGATGCGGTCGGAGAGGGGTTGGGGCATTCACTCACTCCGTCATTCCGGGGACCGTGCGAAGCACGGGAGCCCGGAATCCATAACCACGAATCTCACGAAATCGCACGGGCTGCGTTTATGGGTCCCGGGCTCGCCGCTGCGCGGCGCCCCGGGACGACGCGGGAGATATCAGCTCGCCTCCGCCAGCAACGACAGTTGCCTTGGCGCGTGGTCGCGCCTGCTCTGGTCGGTGAGCGGGGTCGGATAATCGCCGGTGAAGCAATGGTCGGTGAACTGCGGCCGCTCCGGATCGCGCTGCTCGTGGCCCATCGCGCGGTAGATGCCATTGACCGACAGGAAGGCGAGTGAATCCGCCCCGATGACGCGCCGCATCTCCTCAAGCGTGTGGGTCGCGGCGAGCAGCTTGTCCTGCTCCGGCGTATCGATGCCGTAGAAGTCGGGATGCGTGATCGGCGGCGAGGCGATGCGGAAATGCACCTCGGTGGCGCCTGCATCGCGCATCATCTGCACGATCTTGGTCGAGGTGGTGCCGCGCACGATCGAATCGTCCACCAGCACGATGCGCTTGCCGTTCACCACGGCGCGGTTCGCCGAATGCTTGAGCCGCACGCCGAGCTGGCGGATCTGCTGGGTCGGCTCGATGAAGGTGCGGCCGACGTAATGGTTGCGGATGATGCCGAGCTCGTAGGGAATGCGGGACTCTTGCGCGTAGCCGAGCGCAGCCGGCACGCCCGAATCCGGCACCGGCACGATCACGTCGGCCTCGACCGGAGCCTCTCGCGCGAGCTCGGCGCCCATGGTCTTGCGTACGTCGTAGACGGGACGCCCGCCGATGATCGAATCCGGCCGCGAGAAGTAGATGTACTCGAAGATGCACGGGCGCGGCGCGACCGGCGGGAACGGCTTGTGCGAATGCGTGCCGGTTTCGTCGAACACGACGACCTCGCCGTTCTCGACGTCGCGCACATAGCGCGCGCCGATGATGTCGAGCGCACAGGTTTCCGACGCGAGGATCGGATGGCCGTCGAGGTCACCGATCACCAGCGGGCGGATGCCGAGCGGGTCGCGCGCGCCGATCAGTTTCTTGTTGGTCAGCGCCACCCAGGAGTAGGCGCCTTCGAGCTGACGCAGCCCATCGATGAAGCGGTCGATGAAGCGGTTGCGCTGCGAACGCGCGACGAGATGCAGGATCACCTCGCTGTCGCTGGTCGACTGCATGATCGCGCCGTCGCGCACCAGCTGGCGGCGCAGCGTCAGGCCATTGGTGAGATTGCCGTTGTGTGCCGCGGCAAATCCGCCGCCGTCGAGCTCGCAGAACAGCGGTTGAACATTGCGCAAGATGGTTTCGCCGGTGGTCGAATAGCGGTTGTGGCCGATCGCGGCATTGCCAGGGAGCTTGGCAATCACTTCCTTGCGCGAGAACGCATCGCCGACGAGGCCCATGCGGCGCTCGGAATGGAAGCGCCCGCCGTCGAACGAGACGATGCCGCAGGCTTCCTGTCCGCGATGCTGGAGCGCATGCAGGCCGAGCGCCGTGATCGCAGCGGCATCGGGATGGCCGAAGATGCCGAACACGCCGCACTCCTCGTGCAGGCGGTCATCCTCGAGATCGACGCTCTCGATGCTGTTCCGGAGGCCGTTGGGTTGATCCATCATCGCGCCTTTCGGTCCCCGGCAGGGGTTAGAGTTTCGGCTCGGCAGCGGCAAAGCGGCCGGCGGGCGGTCCCAGGCTGGAACGGCCGCCGGTCGGGGTTTCCTGCTGCTCCTGCTCTTCCGGCTTGTTGCGCTTCAAACGTTTCAAAATGGTGCTTTCGGGGTCTTCCGGCAACATCGACATCAGCCATTGCCCGGTTCCCTGCAGGACCACGCGGGACTTGGCGTTCTTGACCCATTCGGGCTGGCTGCGGTCCGGCACCAGCCAGGCGAAGAACAGGAAGGCCACCACGACGATCACCAGTCCTCGCCCCAATCCGAACAGGAAGCCGAGCGTGCGGTCGAGCGCGCCGACGCGGCTGTCCAGGATGGTGTCGGAGACCTTGATGGTGACGATCGAGACGATCAGCAGCGTTCCCAGGAACACGCCGCCGATGGCGATGGCCGAGGCCACGATATCGTTGGAAAAGTATTGCAGCACAACGGGCTTGAGCTTGGGGTAAGAGTAAAGGGTGAGCACCGCGGCGGCTGCCCACGAGGCAATCGATAGCACCTCGCGCATGAACCCGCGGACCATCGCGAGCAGCGCCGAGATCAACATCACCACCAGCAGGATCAGATCGAGCAACGTGATCGGCATCGGCTGCTTTGCGCCCGCTCAAAGGCTTATCTGTTCCGACTCCGGCGGAATCGGGGGCTGCCCCGTCGGGTGTATAGCGGGCACAGTCGGCGGCGTCACCCGTCTTGTCCGGCAATCCGCACGGGCGATTTGGTGCGTTTGCTGGTTGCCGCGATGTCGGCGACGAGGTCGGCGAGCGAGCCGACGGCGGTCAGCGCAAGGCCTCCTTCCGCGCCGCTTTCGCCGCGAGACGCTTCGGGCGCGAAGGCGCGGGAAAAACCGAGCTTCGCGGCCTCCTTCAGCCGCGCTGCGGCTTGCGCCACGGGACGCACCGCACCGGATAGCGAGATCTCGCCGAAGTAGACCGCCTCAGCCGGGAGCGACGCGCCGGCGAGCGAGGAGACGAGCGCCGCGGCGGCCGCAAGATCGGCGGCGGGTTCGTTGATGCGCAGGCCACCGGCGACGTTGAGATAGACGTCGTAGCCGCCGAGTTTCACGCCGCAGTGCGCCTCGAGCACGGCGAGCACCATCGAGAGGCGGCTTCCATCCCAGCCGACCACCGAGCGTCGTGGCGTGCCGAGCGAGGTCGGCGCGACCAGCGCCTGGATTTCGACCAGCAGCGGCCGCGTGCCTTCGATGCCGGCGAACACCACCGTGCCGGGACTGCCGAGGTCGCGCTCGGAGAGGAAGAGTTCGGACGGGTTCGGCACCTCGCGCAAACCCGCGCCGGTCATCTCGAACACGCCGATCTCGTCGGTCGGGCCGAAGCGGTTCTTCACCGCGCGCAGGATGCGGAACTGGTGCGCCCCGTCGCCCTCGAACGAGAGCACGGCATCGACCATGTGCTCGACCACGCGCGGACCGGCGATCTGGCCGTCCTTGGTGACGTGGCCGACCAGGATGATCGCCGCGCCGGAGCGCTTCGCGAAGCGGATCAGCGCCTGCGCCGAGCCGCGCACCTGCGTCACCGTGCCGGGCGCGGATTCGACCGCGTCGCTCCACATGGTCTGGATCGAGTCGATGACGATGAGGCGCGGAGCTTTGCCCTCGCTCATCGTCGCGATGATGTCCTCGACCGAGGTTTCAGCCGCGAGTTCGACCGGCGCGTTGGCAAGCCCGAGCCGCTCGGCGCGCAGCCGCACCTGCGCGACCGCCTCTTCGCCGGAGATGTAGACCGCGCGGTGGCCGGTCTTGGCCAGCGCAGCGGCCGCCTGGATCAGCAGCGTCGACTTCCCGATTCCGGGATCGCCCGCCATCAGCAGCACCGAGCCGCGAACAAATCCGCCGCCGGTGACGCGATCGAACTCGGGCACGCCGGAGGGGAGGCGCGGCGCATCGTGCGCTTCGCCCGCGAGCGGCTGGAGCGCGAAGACACGGCCCTTGCGGGCCGGGCGGCCGGGTCCGGCGCGGTCGGCGGCTGCGCCTTCATCCGCGATCGAGTTCCACTCGCCGCAGGCCTCGCACTTGCCGGCCCAGCGGCCGTACACCGCGCCGCAGTTCTGGCAGATAAAAGAGGGGGCGTGCTTGGCCATGGCCGCCTGTGGGTGCGGATTCGCGCACACCCTAGCGGCCGGATATGAACAAATCAAGAACACCCACGGAGGGCCACGGCTCAGGGCTGGTAAATCCGCCGATACCGCCGCCCTAGGCTGGTCAGCACCTCGTAGCCGATGGTGCCGGCGCGCTCCGCGAGATCGTCCACGGTGATGTCATTGCCGAGGAGGGTCACCAGATCGCCCCGCTGGGGCGGGGTCGGCGCGCCGGTCACATCGATCGCGATCAGGTCCATCGAGACGCGCCCCGCCATCGGGCAACGCCGGCCGGCGACGATTGCTTCGGCGCCCGGTTTTTTGTCCGACGCGCTTGCGGCGCGCAGAAACCCGTCCGCATAGCCGATCGAGATGACCGCAAGCCGCGTCCGGCGCTTCGCGGTCCAGGTCGCGCTGTAGCCGACGGTTGCGCCCTCATCGACCTCGCGCAACTGCACGACCCGCGCCTCGAGCGTGACCACGCTCTGTATCGGGTTCGGCTTGCCGGGCGTCGGGTTGGCGCCGTAGAGCGCAACGCCGGGACGCACTAGGTCGTGATGCGCTTCGGGCCCGAGAAAAATCCCCGATGAGTTGGACAGCGACCCCGCGATATCGGGAAACTGCGCGCGCACGGCGCGGAAGCGCTCCATCTGGATCGCATTCAACGGATGGTCCTCCTCCGAGCATGCGAAGTGGCTCATCACCAGCGCGATGCCGTGATCGCGACCGACCCGTCCCGCGATCTGCGCCGCTTCTTCGAACGGAAAACCGAGCCGGTTCATGCCGGTGTCGAAGTGCAGCGCGGCGCCGCCGCGCCACCCTGAACCCCGGCGGAATGCTCCCCATTCCTCCATCTCAGGCACGCTGCCGAGCACCGGACGCAGATTCGCCTCGGCGTAAGCAGGTGCGGTTCCAGGCAACAGACCATTGAGCACGTACACGGACGCGCCGGATGCCACCGCGCGTGTGCTGCGCGCCTCGGCGAGATTGGCGACGAAGAACGTTTCGCAGCCTGCCTGCGCCAGCGTCGTCGCAATCTCACCGATGCCGCAGCCGTAGCCGTCGGCCTTGATGACTGCTGCGCACTGCGCGGGGGCTGTCCGCGCGCGCAATGCGCGCCAGTTCGCGGCGACTGCCGCAAGATCGATGGTGAGGATTCCGCCGGCTTCCGCTGCAGCCGGCCCGCTCGCGTGCGTCATCTAGTGTCCCGATTCCGAAGTTCGTCTCATCGTGCAGCACTCTCGTATGCGAACTTCGGAATCGAAAGGACACTAGCAACTTATTGATTCTAGTGTGGCTTAGGTTCAGAAGTCCGCATTGCGGACTCGCAGCAAGTCTGTTGCGGACTTCTGAACCGCCAC
>JBAVXH010000329.1:0-9538 GCA_049698215.1 Xanthobacteraceae bacterium
GCGTCAGGTCGGCCGGCTCGATCCGGCCGATCAGCAGCGGGAGCAGGGCGAGCCTGACCGTCAACCGGTCGGCGGACAGCGCGGGCGCCGGGCGGTCGTCCCCCAGCGTCACGTCGGAAAAGCTCACCGTCGCGCTCGGAAACAGCGAGACTGCCGCATCGCCGCGGATCGCGGGCTCGAGCCCGGTCGCGCTACGGATCTCCGTGAGCACGGCCTGGCGCACGCGATCGGGCGGGATCAGCCGCGAAGCAAAGACCAATGCGGCGATCCCTGCCGCCAACACGGCGGCAATCGCAAGAGACAGGCGCAGCAGGCCGGTAGCCGATGGCACAGCTTTAAGACTTCCGCTCAGGAGGACTTGGGCGGCTCGCCCGACTATAGCGGGTGCCGACTCGTGCGCAACGTCTGGCTGCCGTTCGTGACCCTTTTGGGGCGCGTTTTGCCGTGTTTGCTCAAGGACTAGAGGGTGTTGGGCACTTTGAAGGCGGCTTCCGTCTTCGACTTGATCTCATCGAGCGTCACGCCGGGGGCGAGCTCCTTCAAGGTCATGCCGCCGTTCTTCTTGTCGATGTCGAAGACACCGAGGTCGGTGATCACCATGTCGACGACGTTCGCGCCGGTGAGCGGCAGCGAGCACTTGTGCAGGAGCTTCGGCTCGACCGAGCCGTCCTTCGCCTTGGCGCTGTGCTCCATAATCACGACGACCTTCTTCACCCCGGCGACGAGGTCCATGGCGCCACCCATGCCCTTCACCATCTTGCCGGGGATCATCCAGTTGGCGAGATCGCCGTTCTCGGCGACCTGCATGGCGCCGAGCAGCGCGAGATCGATGTGACCGCCGCGGATCATCGCGAACGAGTCGGCCGAGGAGAAGAAGCTCGTCGTCGGCAACTCGGTGACGGTCTGCTTGCCGGCATTGATCAGGTCCGGGTCCTCGTCACCCTCGTAGGGGAACGGGCCGAAGCCGAGCATGCCGTTCTCGCTTTGCAGCTGCACGCTCATGCCGGACGGAATGTAGTTCGACACCAGCGTCGGGATGCCGATGCCGAGATTGACGTAAAAGCCGTCCTGCAGCTCTTTCGCTGCGCGCTCGGCCATCTGGTTGCGATCCCAAGGCATGACGTTCTCCCGTTGGCGCATCATCTTTTCCGAAAACCGGTACCCACTTTTCGGGATGATGCGCTAGACCTCCACTCCCGCGGCAGCTGCCATCAGGCGCTTGCGTGTCGTTCGAGATTCAATCCGCTTCTCGGCGGTGGTGTGAATGATGCGCTGAACGTAGACGCCCGGCGTGTGGATCATGTCGCCGTCGAGCTCGCCCGGCTCGACCAGATGCTCGACCTCGGCGACCGTGATGCGGCCCGCTGTCGCCATCATCGGGTTAAAGTTGCGCGCGGTCTTGCGGTAGACGAGGTTGCCTTCGGTGTCGCCTTTCCAGGCGTGGACCAGCGAGAGATCGGAGACCAGGCCGGTCTCCATGATGTAGCGCTCGCCGTTGAAGGTGCGCTCTTCCTTGCCCTTGGCGATATCGGTGCCGACGCCGGTCTTGGTGAAGAAGGCCGGAATGCCGGCGCCGCCGGCGCGGATGCGCTCGGCCATGGTGCCCTGCGGATTGAACTCGATCTCGAGCTCGCCGGCGAGGAACTGCTGCGCGAACAGCTTGTTCTCGCCCACGTAGGACGCGATCATCTTCTTGATCTGGCGGGTTTCCAGCAGCAGGCCGAGGCCCGCGCCGTCGATGCCGGCGTTGTTCGACACGCAGGTGAGGTTCTTCACGCCGGTGTCGCGCAGCGCCTTGATCAAGGTCTCCGGCATGCCGCACAGGCCGAATCCGCCGGCCATGACCATCATGCCGTCCTTGACGATGCCCGTAAGCGCCGACTTGGCGTCGGGATAGACCTTTTTCATTGAAAACCCGCCTCCGCGATTACCGTTTCGCCGATCTGCTTAGCGGCAGACCTGCGAACGCTCAAGCTTTCCGGCGGACGTCCTGAAGGTAGCGGGCCCGGACGGGGCCGATCAAGGGCGGGCTCACGCGTCGCGACGCCCGCCCTGTTGCGGACGGTTCCGGGCAGGCGCAGGATTGGTGTGCCGGTGCTGGCGATCGCCGCCGACCTGGGAGGGGGAAATATGACTGCTTACAACGTCGTGCGTTTCCGCGTGAAACCGGGCTACGAGCAGAAATTCATCGAAGCGCACAAGAACGCGAAGCCCAACTTCAAGGGTTTCGTTGAGGGCGTGATGATCAAGACCGGCGACCAGACTTATTGTTTTGTCGCCAAATGGACGAACTTCCAGCGCATCGCCGATGCGCGTCCGGGCATGATCGGCATGCTCAACAGCTTCCGCGACTGTCTCGACGATCTCGGTGGGGGGCTCGGTGTCACCGACCCGGTTTCGGGCGAAGCGGTTCTGACGCTGAAGCTTGCGTCGCCAAAGCGCGCGAAGGCGGCGAAGAAGAAGCCGGCCGCCAAGAAGAAGAAAAAGAAAAAGTAGGCGCGGAGCCACCCGGGAGCGTTGCGATCGGCACGGCGCGCTGGCGTCTCGCGGCCGCCGATTTGCGAACAAAAGGCGAAACGTGATTGCTGTGCCGTTGGCACGGGCACGTGATTCGCGAATGGACTACCTCGATCGCCTCAATCACGATCAGCGCGCGGCGGTCGAGCACGGCGCGGACGGCGACGCGCCCCCGCTGCTGATCATCGCGGGCGCGGGCTCGGGCAAGACCGACACGCTCGCGCACCGCGTCGCGCATCTCGTGATGAACGGCGCCGATCCGCATCGCATCCTGCTGCTCACCTTCTCGCGCCGCGCCGCCGCCGAGATGGCCGCGCGCGCGGAACGGATCCTCGCTCGCGCCATAGGCATGAACAGCACGGCCGGCCTACCGTGGTCCGGCACGTTCCACGCGATCGGCGCGCGCTTCCTGCGCGAATACGCCGAGCGCATCGGGCTTGACCGTGCGTTCACGATCCACGATCGCGAGGATTCCGCGGATCTCATGAACCTGGTGCGCCACGAGCTCGGCTTTTCGCGCACCGAGAGCCGCTTCCCGCAGAAGGGCACGTGCCTTTCGATCTACTCGCGCGCCGTGAACGCCGAAGCGCCGCTCGACGAGGTGCTCGGCCGCGCATTTCCGTGGTGCGCAAACTGGTCGGCCGAGTTGAAGACGCTGTTTGCCGCCTATGTCGAGACCAAGCAGCGCCAGAACGTGCTCGATTACGACGACCTGCTGCTCTATTGGGCGCATATGCTGGCCGAGCGCGCGTTCGCGGACGAGATCGGTGCGCGCTTCGATCATATCCTGATCGACGAATATCAGGACACCAACCGGCTGCAGGCCTCGATCCTGCTCGCACTCAAGCCGGACGGCCGCGGGCTCACCGTCGTCGGCGACGACGCGCAGTCGATCTATTCGTTCCGCGCCGCGACGGTGCGCAACATCCTCGACTTCCCCGGCCACTTCACGCCGGCGGCGCGCATCGTGACCCTGGAACGCAACTATCGCTCCACCCAGCCGGTCCTTGCGGCGTCGAATGCCGTGATCGCGCTTAGCGCCGAGCGTTTCACCAAGAATCTCTGGTCCTCGCGCGAGTCCTCGCTGCGCCCGCAGCTCATCGCGGTGCGCGACGAGGGCGACCAGGCGCGCTATGTGGTCGATCGCGTGCTGGAAAACCGCGAGGCGGGCCTCGCGCTCAAATCGCAGGCCGTGCTGTTCCGCACCTCGCATCACTCCGACACGCTCGAATTCGAGCTGACCCGCCGCAACATCCCGTTCGTCAAGTTCGGCGGGCTGAAGTTTCTCGAAGCCGCGCACGTGAAGGACGTGCTCGCAGCGCTGCGCTTTGCCGAGAACCCGCGCGATCGCGTGGCGGGCTTTCGCGTGACGCAGCTCGTGCCGGGCATCGGCCCTGCGAACGCGGCGCGCATTCTCGATCGCCTCGCCGCGCCCGATCCCGCCGCGATGCTGGTCACCTACGCGCCGCCGCGCTCCGGCGCCGAGTGGAAGGCTTTCGCCGCGCTGTTCGACGCGCTGTTCCGCCGCGCCTCGCCATGGCCGGCCGAGTTCGAGCAGGTGCGCCGCTGGTACGAGCCCCATCTCGAACGCCTGCACGACGACGCGGCGGCGCGCGCCGCCGACCTCGCGCAGCTCGAGCAGATCGCCGCGAGCTACCGCACGCGCCAGCAATTTCTCACCGACCTGACGCTCGATCCGCCGTCCGCAAGCTCGGACGAAGCCGGCGCGCCGCTGCTCGACGAGGATTATCTCATCCTCTCGACCATCCACTCCGCCAAAGGGCAGGAGTGGAAGTCGGTGTTCGTGCTCAACGCGGTCGACGGCTGCATCCCCTCCGACCTTGCGACCGGCTCGGCGGACGAGATCGAGGAGGAGCGGCGCCTCCTCTACGTGGCGATGACGCGCGCCAAGGATCAGCTCGACGTCATCGTGCCGCAGCGCTTCTACACGCACGGTCAGGCGAGCCGCGGCGATCGCTATGTGCATGCGCTGCGCACGCGCTTCATCCCGGCATCGGTCGCGAAGCACTTCGATCAGCGGGTGTGGCCGAGCGTGCAGCGAGGTGCGAAAGGCGCGGAGCCGCAGGCGCGGGTCGATGTCACGGCGCGGATGCGCGCGATGTGGCGGTAGCTACTTCGCCATCCGAGCAACTCAAACCTCATCCTGAGGAGCCATGCGGAGCAGGCGTCTCGAAGGATGGCCCACGCCCCGAGTATGCCGCCATCCTTCGAGACGCTCGGCCTTCGGCCTTGCTCCTCAGGATGAGGGCTGTGTTTTCTGCGCTTTCTCAGCGGGCGTGAGATCTACTGCTTCTTCTCCATCCCCTCCGCGGCCGCGAACGGCGTGCTCGTCGCCGGGCCTTCGCCCCACACTAGGATCGTCGCCGGCTCGGTCTTCGCGCCGTCGTAGTGCACGCCCTTGGCCCAATGGATCACGTGGGTGCCGGCCGGCATCGGCACGGTTGCCTCAGGGTCGAACTTGCCGCCGTTGCCGACCCACCAGGTGCCGGAGAGCACCATGAAGAAGCGGTCGTTCGGATGGAAATGCGGCCGGCTCATGTTGCCGGGCAGCCAGGTCAGCAGCATCGCATAGGGGCCAGGCTTTGTGGGATCGCCCTGCAGCACCGCCGTGCGATTGCCCGAGCGCGTGTTTTCGTTCCACTTGATGTCAGCGGGCAGCTTGAAGCCGACGATCTTCGGATCGAGCTCGATCCCCTGTGCGCTCCCCATCATGAGTGCAGCGGCGGCCAAAACGAGCCCTGTGCGTGTCATGCGCGCCTCCCTTTTGTCTTGTCGGAATTACCATATATTGAGGCAGCCGGACACGCTCAGGAGCCAGTGCATGCCAGCTTTGCCCGACTACAAGGTGTCGCCCTCGGTGCAGCCGAAGCCGGAAGACTACGGCGACTACGACCTGGACAAGGCGCTTTCCTCGGTCATGGGACTGCACGCGATCATTCCGAGCGACGCCTTCACGGCGGAGACGCTCGGCACCGAGCGCGCGGGCAATGCCGTACTGATCCGCGAGAACGGCGTGGTGCTGACCATCGGCTATCTGATCACCGAGGCTCAGACGGTCTGGCTGCACCTGAACGATGGGCGCGTGGTGGAGGGGCATGTGCTCGGCTACGACCAGGCGACCGGCTTCGGGCTGGTGCAGGCGCTGGGGAAGCTCGACCTGCCGGCGCTGCCGCTCGGCGATTCGACACTGGTGCCGCTGGAGGAGAATGTCGTGGTCGGCGGCGCGGGCGGGCGGCAGCGCTCGGTCGCGGCGCGCGTGGTCGGCAAGCAGGAATTCGCCGGCTACTGGGAGTACGTCCTCGACGAGGCGATCTTCACCGCGCCGGCGCATCCGAACTGGGGTGGCACCGCGGTGATCGGGCCGACTGGCGAACTCATCGGCATCGGCTCGCTGCAGCTCGAGCGGGCGCGCGAGAAAGGGCCGCACGAGCACCTCAACATGGTCGTGCCGATCGACGACCTGAAGCCGGTCCTCGACGATCTGCTGAAGTTCGGACGCCCGAACCGGCCGCCGCGCCCGTGGCTCGGCCTCTACGCGACCGAGATCGAGGACAAGATCGTAGTGGTCGGCCTCGCCTCGCGCGGCCCCGCGCAGGCGGCCGAGATCCGCACCGGCGATATCATCCTGGCGGTCGCGGGCCGGCAGGTGACGGAACTCGCCACCGCCTTCCGCAAGGTGTGGTCGCTCGGCGATGCCGGCGTCGACGTGCCGCTGCTTCTTTATCGCGACGGCCGCACCTTCGAGGTGACGGTGAAATCAGGCGACCGCACCCGGTTCCTGAAGGGCCCGAGTTTGCACTAGGCCACTCCCGCTCATTCCCGCGAAAGCGGGAATCCAGTTCTTTCTTCATGTTGGCCCTGGGTCCCCGCTTTCGCGGGGACGAGCGGAAGTTCAGGCTACCACCGGCGTTCCGCCCGCCAGCACGGTCTGCATCCACGGCCGGTCGATGTTCTGCCCCGACACGATCACGGCGACGTGCTTGCCCTGCAGCGCCGAGCGCTCGCGCATCAGCGCCGCGAACGCGATGGCGCCCGCGCCTTCGGCGAGCGTGTGCGTTTCCGAATAGAGGATGCGGATCGCCTCGGCGACTTCGTCATCGCTGACCTCGACCAACCGCTCCATGCCGGCCTGCATGATCGCCAGCGCCTCCTCGTCGGGCACGCGCACCGCGACGCCGTCCGCGAAGGTGAACGCCGAGTTGGTCGGCACCGGCCGGCCCGCATCGAGCGAGAGGCGGTAGGTGTTGGCGCGGTCCGAGATCACGCCGATCACGCGCGCCTTGCATTTGAGCGCATCGCGCGCCGCGATCACGCCGCAGACGCCGGAGCCGAGCCCGATCGGCACATACACCGCGTCAAGCTCCGGCTCGGCGGTGAACAGCTCGTAGGCGTAGGTCGCGACGCCGAGCACCAGATCGCGGTCGAACGACTTGCCGTACTCGTAGCCGCGCTCCGCCGCGATCTCGACCGCGCGCTCGCGCGCCTCGTCGAAGTCGCGGCCATGATCGATCAGCTCGGCGCCGAACGCCTTCATGGCGGCGTTCTTCTCCGTCGAATTGCCGAACGGCGCCACGACCGTGCAGGCGACGCCGGCACGCGCACACGCGAAAGCCAGCGACTGGCCGTGATTGCCGCGCGTCGCCGTGATCACGCCCTTCACGTGCGGGCGCTCGCGCTTCAGCCGCTCCGCATAGACGAGCCCACCGCGCACCTTAAAGGCGCCGGTCGGCGTGTGGTTCTCGTGCTTGAGTACGACGTCGACGCCGGTGCGGGCCTTGAGCAGCGGCCACGCATATTGCGGCGTCGGCGGCATCGCGGCGTGCACGATTTTGCAAGCGGCTTCGAGGTCGGCGACCGTGAACATCACGTTCCTTCGTCATCGCCCGCGAAGGCGGACGATCCAGTAAACACGGACGGATCGTATCAAACCAATTCTATTCGGTGATTACCGGGTGCCCCGCCTTCGCGGGGCACGACGACGGGAGATGGTCGCGACCTACCTCATCACCACCGGCTTCTCCGGCTCGACCCACGCGATCTCGGCGATCATCTTCTTCACGATCGCCTGGCCGAACGAGTTGTGGTTCTCCGCCACCATGACGAACGAGCCGGGGCCGCCGGTCACGTTGTTGCGGTAATAGTTGTCGAGCCCGCCGGGCGGATTGGTGTGCTCGGGATTCCACGGCAGCGGCGTTTCGCTCAGGATCACCAGCCCGTTGATGGTGACGCCCTTCGCCAGGATCTCGTCGCGCACCGAGTTGATGTCGCGTCCCGAATTGTTGGTGCCGTCGCCCGACACGTCGATGGTGCGGCGCGGCGCCTCGAACGGTGCGTTGTTCAGGTGCTGCATCGAGAATTCGAGCCCCGCGCTGATCGAGGTGCGGTCCGCAAACGAGCGCGGCAGCTCCAGCATCTGGTCGCCGATCTTGCGCGCCGAGGCGAGGTCGCTGACGATCGTCCAGTCGATGACCAGCTTCTGCGAGGTCGCGCCCGACCATTCGATGAAGCAGATCGCGATGCGTCCATGCGGTCCCGACCTGATCGCTTCGATCACGCGCGGGTTGGAGAGCGCCGCCGCATAGCCCTCGCGCTGCAATTGGAATTTTCGCGTGTCGACGCTGCGCGACACGTCCGAGGCGAGCACCAGCAGCAAATCGACCTGCTCGGCCGCACGCGCGGCGCCGCAGAGCGTCAGGCTGGCCGCAACCGCAAGGACGGTCCGCACAAGACATCTCATGGAGTCCTCCCGTTCAGGCGCCCGGCGGCGATCGGAGACAACCCTAGCCGATTCCGGCGGTTCCTGACATTCCGGTTGTGAATGGCGGGTCCTCGCGCGCAAGTGCCTTGATTTGGTCTACATCCCGGTGTACTTTGCATTGTAAAGTAAAGCACGGGCGCTGATGCGAGACCTCGAACGGGCTTTGGCGGACATCACGGCAATCCGCAGCCAGCTGGCGCGCGGCACCCAGTTCCGCGGCTACGGCCCGGCCACGATGGCGGCGACCGGGGTGCTGGCGCTCACCGCCGCACTGTTGCAGGTGCTGTATCTGCCCAACCCGGCCGTGGCGCCGCTGGGCTATCTCGCGCTGTGGAGCGGGATGGCTGTGCTCGCCGTGATCATCGCCGGCGCCGAGATGATCGCGCGCTCGCGGCGCGAGCACGGCGGCCTTGCCGACGAGATGCTGTACACGGCGGTCGAGCAATACATTCCGGCGGGCGTCGCCGGGATGCTGCTCACGGTCGTCGTCCATCGCTACGTGGACGGCGCGCTGCCGCTCTTGCCGGGTCTATGGCAGATCATCTTCAGTCTCGGCGTGTTTGCCTCGTACCGGTCGCTGCCGCACGGCATGTTTGCGGTGGGGATGTGGTATCTGGCGGCAGGCCTCGCGTCGCTCGCGCTGGCGAACGCCGCGCCGTTGTCTCCGCTGGCGATGGCGGTTCCATTCAGCATCGGCCAGTTCCTCATGGCGTTCGTTCTCTATCGCGCCACCGGAGGCGACGATGGCGAAGACTAAGAGCGAGCAGGGACGCTTTGCCTACGAGGGGCTCGATCGCGTCATCCACGAGAAGGCGCGGCTCTCGGTGCTGACCTCGCTGGTCGCCCATCCGAAGGGGCTGGTGTTCGGCGACCTCAAGCAGATGTGCGGGCTGACCGACGGCAATCTGTCGCGTCACCTGCAGGTCCTGCAGGAGGCGGGCCTGGTCGCGATCGAGAAGGGTTACGACCACAACCGGCCGCAGACCGTGGTGCGCCTCACGCCCGATGGGCGGGTGCGCTATCTGGAGTATCTCGAAGTGCTCGAACAGGTCGTGCGCGACGCCGCGAGCGCCGCGAAGGGCGCGGGCGCGATGGCGGCCTTCCGGAAACTGAAGCCAGCCTAAAAAAATTTGCAGGGACACTTTACAATGCAAAATACTCTCGAACGACAAGCTAGCGGCCTGCACGTCGCGATCATCATGGACGGCAATGGCCGCTGGGCGGAGCGCCGCGACCTGCCGC
>JBAVXH010000330.1:0-16604 GCA_049698215.1 Xanthobacteraceae bacterium
GTCGGCTTACCCAGGCAATGCGGCTCCATCTTCGCCCATTGGGCGTCCGTCAGTACGAATCGTTCCATCCAAAGCTTGAATCACGAGCACGCCTCGGATGGAATCCTGAATCTCAACAGGCCTTAGAGCGTGTTCCGCAAAAGTGGGACCCGGTTTTGCGCGAAGGACACGCGCAAACAACGCGCTAGCGGCGGAGTCCCTTGAACGCTCCATTTGTCCGCACGTTCTCGTCTGGGACGTTTTCGGGAGCGAAGCCCAGCCCGACTTTCTTGAAGGCCTTACTGATCCAGGAGCCCTGGTCTTCGACCGGCTCGAATCCCCCGCCCTTCACCAGCCGATAGGCCTCCTTGTACCACTGGCTGCCGGGGAAATTGTGCCCCAGCACGGCGGCCGCAGTCTGCGCCTCGTTGACGATGCCCAGTGCGATGTACATCTCGGTCAGGCGCATCAGCGCCTCCTCGACGTGGCGCGTGGTCTGGTATTGCGTAATCACCACCTTGAAGCGGTTGATCGCCGCGATGTAATCGCGCTTCTTCTGATAGAAGCGCGCGGTCTCCATTTCCTTGCCGGCGAGCTGGTCGCGCGCGACTTCCAACTTGCGCTTGGCGGCGGCCGCATACTCGGTGTGCGGATATTTGCGCACCACCTCGTCGAGCGCCTGCATCGCCTTCTCGGTGCGCTGCTGGTCGCGGGTGACGTCCGGGATCTGGTCGAAGTAGGATGAGGCGATCAGGTACTGGGCGTAAGCAGCATCCGGGCTGCCGGGATGCAGGGTCACATAACGCTTCGCCGCGGTGACCGACTCTTCGTAGCTCGTTCCTTCGTAATGCGCGTAGGCGGACATCAGCAGCGCCTTGCGCGCCCACTCCGAATAGGGGTGCTGGCGGTCGACTTCCTCGAAGCGCTTGGCCGCCTGCTTGTAGTCGTGCTTGGTGTTCATCAGGTACAAGCCCTCGTTATAGAGCTTGTCCGCGGGGTCATCCGGGATCACGTCTTCCTTGCCGAAGAGGCTGCACGCCGGCAGCAAGGCGATCATCAGCGCGAGCGCGGCAAAGCGCACAGCGGCAAATCTGGTTTTCTGACCCGAACGCTTCATCAGTAAACGAAATCCCCGGCCCCTAACGGGCGTCCCCGCCACCCCGGCAGGATCCTTTATCCCAAGCCCACCCAATTCGCCACGCGATTATGGCGCCAAGCGGGCGTACCGGCAGAATGTGGCAGGCTGGAGTTAACGGAAATTGCTACGTCAGATCAGCCCGATAGGCCGGCACATGGGTGGCGATGTCGGCATGGCCGCGGCGCCGCGGAAGTTTCGCCTCGACCACGGTCCAGGCCGTCGGGTCCGCAATCAGCGCGCACAGGATGGCATGATTGAGCTTGTGGCCGCCGCAGACCGACTTGTAGGCGCCGAGGATCGGAGCGCCCGCGAGCGCCAGATCGCCGATCGCGTCGAGCGCCTTGTGGCGCACGAACTCGTCCGCATAGCGCAGGCCTTCCGGATTGAGCAGCCGGTCATCCGCCACGACCAGCGTGTTCTCCAGCGACGCGCCGAGCGCATAGCCTGCGCTCCAGAGCTTCGACACGTCCTTCATGAAGCCGAAGGTGCGCGCGCGCGCCACCTCGCGGCGGAAGGTCGTCGGCTCCACTTCCATTGCGATCGACTGCTGGCCGATCAGCGGATGCGGGAAATCGATGGTCACGTCCACCCGGAAGCCGCTGTCGTAGGGGGTCAACTCGCCGTACGCGTTGCCCTTTTGCACGCGGATCGGCTTCAAGACCTTGGTGAAACGGCGCACCTCGGGCAGCGCCACGATGCCGGCCTGATCCACCGCCGCGACGAAAGCCGCCGCGCTGCCGTCCATGATCGGCGCTTCCGGCCCGTCGATCTCGATGATCACATTGTCGACGCCGAGCCCGCACAGGGTCGCCATCACGTGTTCGATGGTGGAGATGCACGGACCTGAATCGTCGTCGCCGAGGACGGTCGCGAGTTCCGTCGCCGTGACGTAGCGCGCGTGTGCGCGGATTTCGCGCTCCGGGCGGCCTTCCGCGTCGAGGCGGACAAAAACCACGCCCGTCCCGGCGTCAGCCGGATGCAATGTCAATGTAACTGGAAGACCGGAATGGACGCCGATACCGGATACGGTCGCACGCGCCCCAAGCGTGGTTTGTCTGCCCGCTTTCATGACTCGTTCCGCAACCCCCCTCGGTGAAACGAACCCGCAAGACGCGGACCCCTGTTCGTCACCGTTACAGTCTTTCGGCTGATTTGCTGCTGTGCGGAAAACCGGATGGTAGTGTCCGGCCTGTTCCCCAGAGAGCCCTTCCCCGAAAGGCCTTTGTGTCCCCTTCGCTCGATGGAGAAAAGCTTAACACAGGCGGGAATGCGTCCAATTCACGGTTTTTCTCGGACTGTTACAGTGCCGCAATCTGGCGAACCGCTTGGTTCATAATGTGAATTTTCCACAGCGTCGCCAACCGTCACAATTGCCTTGGACCGAGGTAAAGAACGACTCAGTCGGGTGCAAATCGCGCGAATCACCGTGCTCAAATGGAACCGGGCGGTCCCCGAAGGAACCGCCCGGCCCAATTCATGCTCCGATGATGCTAGTTTGCCTGACGGCGCAGGAAGGCGGGAATCTCGAGCTGATCGTCTTCCACAGAGTTATGCACAGGCGCCGGCCGGCCGTGATGGTCGAGGCCCTGCGGGGCCGGACGCTGAATGACCGGGCGCTTGGCGTAATCGGAGATCGACTCGGGCCGTGAGGATTGCGGCGCAAGCGGCGGCATCGGCGGTGCCTTCGGCATGGGCGGACTCACCCGCTGGGCAACCGGGGCCGGAGCCGCGGCCGGACGAGCGTCCTCCTCGCGCCGGCCCAGGCCGACCGAGGCGAGACGCTGCAGCAACGACTGACGCGGCTTCTCAGGCGACGCGGCGGTTTCGGCTTGCCGCGCACGGATCTGGTTCTGCGCCGGGATCGGCAGTTCATCGATGCGCGGCTTGCGCGGCGCGCGAACGAGCGGGCGTTCCGCCTGCGGTGGAATAAACGGCTTCTCCGGCGCGGCCGGGGGCGGCGCCGCTTCAATGTGCTCCTCCGCGGCCGGCTCGACGAACAGCGTCGGCTTCGGCGTGATCGGCCGGATCGTGACATCCTCGATCGCGGTGATCGGCGCGGGCGCTTCGATTGGCGGCTCGATCTCGGCCTGCGGCCGCTCGGTCATGTCCGCCGGCTGAATCGAGAGCGCCTGCGCAACCGCGCGGTGCCCTTGCTCGATGGTGCGCTGCGTCGAAACGCGCAGGCTCTGCGTCAGCTCGGCCAGCCGCGAGGCCGCGGCGACCGCCTGCGGTGCAGGCACCGGCGCGACCGCTTGAGTAATGATGGTACGTGGGGCCGGCTGAACCGCCGACAGCGCGATATCGATGCCGGTCGCAACCACCGACACGCGCACGATGCCGTCGAGGCTCTCGTCGAAAGTCGCGCCGACGATGATGTTGGCATCCCCGTCCACTTCCTCGCGGATGCGGGTCGCGGCCTCGTCGACTTCGTAGAGCGTCAGGTCCTTGCCGCCGGTGATCGAGATGAGCAGCCCCTTGGCGCCCTTCATCGAGGTCTCGTCGATCAGCGGGTTGGAGATCGCGGCTTCGGCAGCCGAGAGCGCGCGCTTGTCGCCCGAGGCCTCGCCGGTGCCCATCATGGCCTTGCCCATCTCGCGCATTACGGCGCGCACGTCGGCAAAGTCGAGATTGATCAGGCCTTCCTTGACCATCAGGTCGGTGATGCAGGCGACGCCCGAGTAGAGCACCTGGTCGGCCATCGCGAAGGCGTCGGCGAAGGTGGTCTTCTCGTTCGCGACCCGGAACAGGTTCTGGTTCGGGATGATGAGCAGCGTGTCGACCGCCTTCTGCAATTCGGTGATGCCGGCCTCGGCCACCTTCATGCGGCGGACGCCCTCGAAGTGGAACGGCTTGGTGACGACACCGACGGTGAGAATGCCGAGCTCTTTCGCCGCCTGTGCGACGATCGGTGCAGCGCCGGTGCCGGTGCCGCCGCCCATGCCCGCCGTGACGAACACCATGTGTGCGCCCTGCAGGTGATCGCGGATCTCGTCGATTACTTCCTCGGCTGCCGCACGGCCGACATCCGGCTGCGAGCCGGCGCCGAGGCCCTCGGTGACCTGGATGCCCATCTGGATGATGCGCTCGGCCTTCGAGAGGGTGAGCGCCTGCGCGTCGGTGTTCGCGACCACGAAATCGCAGCCGACGAGCCCGGCCGTGATCATGTTGTTCACCGCATTGCCGCCGGCGCCGCCGACACCGAACACGGTGATCCTCGGCTTCAGCTCGCGGATGTCGGGCAGTTTCAGGTTGATGGTCATGGCTGGCCTCTTGTCAGAGCGGACGCGTCTTGCCGCATGTGTTGGCCGGTCCGCCTACGGCCGTGATGAAAATGGCGCCGATCATCGGGTGCGTGTTCCCCAAGTCCTCTCGCGACAGTGCGCGGACAGTCGCGCGAAACAGCGCGCACACGCGCGCCTTGGACCGCACGCAGTCTGCGGAGATGTTGGTAAACAAATGGTAAAGATTGGCCGTGTCCGGAGCCGAAACCCGTTGCGTGCCGCGGGTTTGTCGACGTGTGTAGCTTGCGGATTCGAGCGGCGCAGCCCTGCGTCGCGGCAGGAGCCGCGCCCGTCCGTCGCCAAGTTCCGCCCCATGCCATTCGCTTGAGCGCTTCCCAAGAGCGCTTCGCGCTTAGGTCGCCGCGCGAATCATGGCAGGGCAAGGAATCTGATTTGCGCGATTTGCGCTAGATGTTTTTGCAACCGCAGAAGCGAGAGAAGGCTGCAGGGCGAACGCTATATTGTCTGCTTCCGACCCAAAGCCGCCAAACGTGGCCAGCTGGCTTCTCAATCAAACGTCAAACCGACTACTCGAATGATGCCGTTCGGATAGGTTTTCAGTGTGTGCCCAAAGCCATTTGGTGGCAAAGAAATGCAGGGCTCATCGCGCGATAGAATCTCGCTCACCTTGATGTAGAGGCGAATACGATCATCAGGCCGCCTCGCCTGCGGTGCGATGCTCGGCAGCGACGGCCGGGCCCCAGTCGCGGTGTGCGCCTACCTTCCCCCGCGGCACGTTTGCAACACTCCTTTCAGAAGCGCGCGCCGAGGTTGCGAATTCGCGCAGCTATCATTGTGTGTGCGCGATCTCCGAACCAAGCTGCTGCAACCCAGCACGGGAGTGCCCGATGTCAAAAAGCATCCTGCTCGGTTGCACGGCGGCTTTCGTAGTGGTCGGCGGGGCGCATGCTGCCGATCTCCCGGTAAAGGCCAAGCCGGTCGAATACGTGAAGATTTGCAGCGCCTACGGCGCCGGGTTCTTCTACGTTCCCGGAACCGATACCTGCATCAAGATCGGCGGATGGGTGCGCGCCGAATACAATTTCCAGACCGGCACCGGCGACCAGCCCTTCCACACCGGCACCCCCGGCCGTAACACCCGCATCGACTCCAACGAATACAACTGGCGTGCTCGCTGGGTGACCTCGATCGACGTGCGCACCCAGACCGAATACGGGACGCTGCGTGCCTACAGCCGCGCCGGCTTCCAGACGACGACCGGCGAAAGCGCGCAAGGCCGTATCTACACCGAGCGCGGATTCATCCAGTTCGCGGGATTCACCTTCGGCAAGTCGCAGTCCTACTTTGACTTCTTCGGCGGCAAGTTCTGTTACGGCTGCACCTACCAGGGCAACTCGTCCACGACCGACGGGAACGGCACGCTCCTCGCCGCCTACTCGGCTTCGTTCGGCAATGGATTCACGGCCACGCTCTCGCTGGAAGACCAGTTCTTCCGCCGCGGCAACGTGTGGGATGCCTCGAACGATGCGACCAACGCGCTCGTGATCGGCAACGTGCCTGGCCCGGCGTCGGCGGCAGACTCGTACCAAATCGCCGGCGTCAATCTCGGCGACACGGCGGCAACCGGCATTCCGGATGTGATTGGATCGCTGCGCGTCGACCAGGCCTGGGGCTCGGCGCAGATCGCCGGCGCCCTGCACCAGGTTCGTGCCGGCTACTACGGCAACAACACGACCGGCGCGGGCGCTAACGTGGCCGGAGTGAACAGCGCCTTCCTGTCGCCGAACGATGCCTATGGCTGGGCCGCGATGGCGGGGATCGTCATCAACCTGCCGTGGGCGAAGGGCGACAAGTTCTGGATCGAAGGCACGGTGGCGCACGGGGCCGGCGCCTACGCGGGTTGGACCAATATCGCCCTGACTCAAGTCAACAACTACAACCGCTTCAACGGCGCTAACGTGACCGCGGCCTGGGCGATGGACTCGGTCTTCGGCATCCTCCCGTCGACGAACGGCGCGACCGGCCAGCAGCTGACCAACTTCTTCTCAATTGCGGCGGCCCTCGAGCACTACTGGACGCCGGCACTGCGGAGCGACTTCTTCGGCAGCTATAGCGCCGTGGACTACAACGACGTCGCGACGACGCTGTTCTGCTCGTCCCCGCAAAGCCCGATCCGCCGCCTGGCGGCACCGAATACGCCACTCACCGGCGCGACGGTGGCCACGGGCTGCAACCCCGACTTCAGCGTGTGGAATGTGGGCGTGCGGACGATCTGGAATCCGGCGCCGCAGTTCGATGTCGGCCTCGAAGTCATGTATACACGGATCGAGACCAAGAACGACCCGAACCAGGTCGTGCTGAATTTCGCGGGCGCAGGCGGCCGTCCGGCAGGCGTCTACTTCCCGTCAAGCGAGAATGTCTGGTCCTCGATCCTGCGTCTGCAGCGCAATTTCTGGCCGTAGCTGACCTCGGAATGAGTCAGCTTGTGGCCCCGCGGGCGAAGGATTCGCCTACGCCACAACTTGCGTCTCAAAACCCCTCGCGCAGCCAGCGTCCGACCCGCGTGAAATACCCATCCGTGCCGGTCATCAGTACGCGCGCCCGGTGCGGCTCGCAGTGCTCCAGATAGGCGAACTGCGGATAGACGAGCAGTCCGGCCGCGGCCGCGAACGCAGGTCCTTTGGTCGCGTCGGTCAGGCCGCCGATGCCAAGCGGGCGGCCGATGCGCACCTGCCGGCCGAGCATATGCGTCGCGAGATCTGCAAGGCCGGTGAGCTGGCTGGCACCGCCGACCAGGATGACCCTTCCGCGTGGGTCCGCAGCGAAGGGCGAAGCCGCAAGCTTGTCGCGCACCATTTCGAGGATCTCCTCGACGCGCGGGCGGATGATGCGCACCAGCTGCGCGCGCGGGATCAGCCGCGGCGGATCGCGCGGGTCGGCATCGACGCCTGAGAGCGTCAGCATGTCGCGATCGTCCGAGGGGCCCGACAGCGCCGCGCCGAACAGCGTCTTCAAGCGCTCGGCATCCGCGATCGTGGTGGTGAGCCCGCGCGCGATGTCCATCGTGACGTGCTGCCCGCCGAGCGTGAAGCCATCCACATGGGTGAAGCGCCCCTCGGCGAACACGGAGAGCGTGGTGGTGCCGGCGCCCATGTCGACCACCGCGGCGCCGAGATCGGCCTCGTCCTCGGCGAGCGCCGCAAGCCCCGAGACGTAGGGCGCCGCCACCATGGCCTCGACGCCGATATGGCAGCGCTCGACCAGCAGGATCAGGTTGCGGGCGACCGCGACGTCGGTGGTCGCCACATGCATGTCGACGCCGAGCTCTCGGCCGATCATGCCGCGCGGATCGCGGATGCCGCGATGGTCGTCGAGCGCGTAACCGATCGGCAGCGAGTGCAGCACCGCGCGGCCTTCGCGCGTCGAATGATGGCTGCCCACCGCCAGCACGCGCTCGATGTCGGCATCGCTCGCGACCGGCTGCTTCATCTGCACGGTCGCGGCGAACAATTCGCTCGATGTGCGCCCGGCGGTGACGGACAGCACGACGCTGTCGACGTGCACGCCGGCGGCGCGCTCCGCCTGATCGACGGCGTGGCGCAGCATCTCCTCGGCCGCCGCGATGTCCACCACGTTGCCGGCCTTCATGCCCTGCGCCTGCGCGTGCCCGATGCCGAGCACGTCGACCGAATGGGTACGGCGCGGCAGCACATCCTGCGGCGGGCGCGGTTTGAGGCGCGCAATCGCGCACACGATCTTGCTGGTACCGATGTCCAGCGCGCACACGATCGCCGAGCGCTTGCGCGAGATCGGCTTCATCTTCGGGGCAAGGCCGTGCGCCAGGTCGCTCATGCGGGTTCATTGCCTTTCCGAGCGGAAAACGGCCAAGCAAAGGAGAGTGTGCCGCCGGCAGTCTTCCGGTGGTTTGGTAAACGATTGGTAAAACAGGCCGCAGGACTGGCCTGCGGCCATTACCTGGCTTGACAAGCCCCGTTATTTCGATAATCGTTGAAATATGGAACAGACGGATGCCCTCGCGGCGTTGGCCGCTCTCGCGCAGGAAAACCGCCTCGACGCGTTTCGCCTGCTGGTGCAAGCCGGGCCGGATGGCCTCGCAGCCGGTGCGGTCGCTGAAAAGCTCTCGCTCGCACCGAACACGCTATCGTTTCATCTCGATCGGCTGCGGACTGCGGGCCTTATCAGCGTGAAGCGTGAAGGCCGCTCGCTGATCTACGCGGCGCGCTACGAAACGATGAATAGCCTGCTCGCCTATCTCACCGAGAATTGCTGCGGGGGTGTCACCGAATGCGCGCCAACCGCCTGCGCTCCGAAATCCTCCACGCGCAAAAGCAGCAAAGCCAAGGTGCCCGCATGAGTGCCGCCGATCGTTCCGCGTTGCCCGTTGCGGTCATCGGCGGCGGTCCTGTTGGTCTTGCGGCGGCTGCCCATCTCGTGACGCGTGGCGTGCCGGTGAAACTCTATGAAGCAGGCGAAACCGTCGCGGCGAACGTCCGCGACTGGGGCCACGTCCGGCTGTTCTCGCCGTGGCGCTTCAACACCGACGCCGCAGCCACCGCGATCCTGCGGGAGCATGGTTGGCAATCTCCCCCGGCAACCGCGCTGCCCACCGGCCATGATCTTTACGCCGCTTATCTCCAGCCGCTTGCCGAAACGCCTGCGCTCCGCTCGGTGATCGAAACCGGCGCACGGGTCCGCAACGTGTCGCGCGATGGCATCGACAAGGTGGTGAGTCGCGGGCGCGGTGACTATCCGTTCGCTCTTGCGATCGATGAAGCCAACGGCGCTTCGCGCATCGATCTTGCGCGCGCCGTCATCGACGCGTCCGGGACGTGGACAAACCAAAATCCCGCGTCCGCGTCCGGCACTCCGGCAATCGGAGAAATCACCTTTGCGGATCGGATCGCCTATGGCGTGCCGGATGTTCTCGGGCGCGAGCGTGACGCCTATGCGGGCCGCCGCGCGCTGGTTATCGGTGGCGGTCACTCGGCTGCGAATGTGCTGCTTGATCTGGCGCGGCTCGCCGAAGCGGACCACCGGACGCAAATCACCTGGGCGGTGCGCGCTGCCACCCTCAATCGCGTGTTCGGTGGCGGGGCAGCCGACAAACTGGACGCGCGCGGGAAGCTTGGCGACGATCTTCGGAAACTTGTGGAGAGCGGAGGACTGCAAGTCGCGTTGCGCTTCGCTGTCGAAAAAATCGAACGTATGGATGACGCGCTTACGGTGACGGAACCCGCGGCTTCGGATGTCCGCACGCTTGGACCGGTTGACCGCATCGTGGTCTGCACCGGGCAACGTCCAGACCTTTCGATGACGCGCGAATTGCGGTTGGACCTGGACCCGTGGCTGGAGAGCGCACGCACGCTCGGGCCGATGATCGATCCCAATTTGCATTCCTGCGGCTCGGTGCCACCGCACGGCTACCGGCAACTGACGCATCCGGAGCCTGGATATTTCGCGGTCGGCATCAAGAGCTACGGCCGCGCGCCGACATTCCTGATGGCCACCGGCTACGAACAGGTGCGATCGATCGCCGCGCATCTCGCGGGCGATGAAGCCGCCGCGAACGATGTTCGCCTCGTGCTTCCTGAGACTGGCGTCTGTTCGACCAATATCGCGGCGGAGATCGCTGCAAGCGAGGGATGCTGTGGCGGACCGGCACCGGCGGACGCGGATGCTTGCTGCGCGGAGGATGCCACCGCGAAGGCGAACGGCGCGGAAGGCTGCGGTTGCTCGGTGACGGAAGCAAAACCGGTGGCCGCGCAATCGTGTTGCGGGAGCAAGGCCAATGCCTGATCGCGTCTACAACGTTCTGTTCCTCTGCACCGGCAATTCGGCGCGCTCGGTGATCGCGGAAGCAATCCTGAACAAGATCGGTGCCGGGACGTTCAAAGCCTATAGCGCGGGATCGCAGCCCAAGGGGCAAGTGAATCCGAACACGCTGAGACTGCTGCAACGGCTCGGCTATGACACCACCGGCTATTGGTCGAAGTCGTGGGCCGTATTCGCGCAGCCGACCGCGCCGGACTTGGATTTCGTTTTCACCGTCTGCGATGACGCGGCGGGCGAGGCGTGCCCGGTATGGCCCGGCCAGCCGATGACGGCGCATTGGGGAATCCCCGATCCCGCAGCCGCCACCGGCACGGATGCCGAAGTCGCCATGGCGTTCACCGACGCCTACCGGATGCTGCAACGGCGAATCGAAGCTTTCGCCGCGCTACCGATCAGAGCGCTCGATACCCTCACACTGAAAAACAAGCTTCGCGACATCGGCCGCATGGAAGGCGCGATCACCAGGGAAAACGCGTGACCGCCGATCTGCCGCGACGAGCGGCCGCAGAATTTCTCGGAAGCGCGTTCCTGCTCGCGGCTGTCGTCGGCTCGGGCATCATGGCGGCCAAGCTGGCGGGCGGAAACGGCGCGCTCGCCCTGCTCTGCAATACGCTTCCGACAGGTGCGATCCTCGCGGTGCTGATCCTGATCTTCGGCCCGGTGTCCGGCGCGCATTTCAATCCGGCGGTGACGCTCGCGTTTGCCTTTCGCCGCGAGTTGCCGCCCGCCGTTGCGGCGACCTACCTCGCAGTCCAGATTGCGGGCGCGATCGTCGGCGCATGGATCGCGCATTTGATGTTTGAGCTTCCGCTAATCCAGGTTTCCGCCACCGCGCGCGCGGGCCTTGGCCAATGGATCGCGGAAGCCGTCGCAACGTTCGGCCTGCTCCTCACGATCTTCGGATGCCTCGCGGGGGCGCGCGCCGCGGTCCCGTATGCGGTTGGCCTCTACATTACCGCCGCATACTGGTTCACCGCTTCTACGTCATTCGCCAATCCGGCCGTCACCATCGCGCGATCTCTCTCCGATACGTTCGCCGGCATCTCGCCAAGCGGCGTTCCCGCTTTCATCGCCGCGCAATTCGCGGGTGCGCTCGCCGCGACATTGCTCGCGCTCTGGCTCTGGCCCAAACAGGACGCTGCGTGACCGAAAGCGAGTATCTTCCCGATCGCCGCGTTGTGGTGACTGCGCTCGGTCTGACGCAAATTCTTGCGTGGGGTTCCACATTCTATCTGCTCGCGGTACTGGCCCCCTCCATCGCGCGGGATACCGGCTGGACTTATGACCGCGTTGTGATCGGTGCATCGGTTGGCCTGTTGGTCGCGGGCATCGTGTCGCCGCGCGTCGGCCGCTTCATCTCAAGTCACGGCGGGCGGCCGGTGCTCGCGATCGGCGCATTGCTGCTCGCGGCAGGCCTCGCGGCGTTGGGCGCGGCTGGCAGCTTCCCGATCTACCTTGCGGCGTGGGCCGTTATCGGTGCGGGCATGGGTGCCTCGCTCTATGACGCGGCGTTTTCCACGCTCGGCAACATCTACGGTGCGAACGCGCGGCCCTCGATTACGGCGGTGACGCTGTTCGGTGGTTTCGCGAGCACCGTTTGTTGGCCGCTAAGCGCCTATCTCGTGGAGCTCTTAGGGTGGCGCGAAGCGTGTTTTGTGTACGCCGCGATCCAGATTGCAATTTCGCTGCCGCTTCATCTGCTGGCGTTGCCGCGCGGACGCCACGTCACCGGTGCACTAGACGGCGCGGCAAAACCGCCGGTTCACTTGCTGCCGGGCGAACGCAATATTTTCGCGGTGCTGGCGATCGTGGTGACGATCGGCGCGGCGTTCCTCGCAATCATTGGCACACACTTGCTGCCGCTCTTGCAGGCGCGCGGCCGGGACCTGGCCCTCGCGGTGACTTTTGGTGCGATGGTTGGACCGGCGCAAGTCGGCGCGCGCGTGATCGAAATGCTCGCGGGCCGTCACTATCACCCATCGTGGACCATGATTGCATCCGCAACGCTGATGGCCATCGCGGCCGTCATGCTGTTCACCGGCTTCCCGATCGTCGCGCTCGCAATCGTGCTCTACGGGGCGGGGAACGGCATCGGCACGGTCGCGCGCGGCGCGCTGCCGCTCGCGGTGTTCGGTGCCGATCGCTACCCGGTTCTTATGGGGCGGCTCGCGATGCCGATCCTGATCGCGATGGCTGTCTCGCCCTATCTCGGTGGCCTCGCATTTCAGCGTGGTGGCGCGGATTGGACATTCGCCATTCTCATGGTCCTTGGGCTCACCAACGTCGCGCTTGCGGTGACGCTGCGGCTGCTGATCGCCCGGCAAGGTGAGTGATCGCATGTCGCCGGTTCGCCTGATTGCGACGTTGTGCACGGCTCAAGTGCTGGTGCAAATCGGCGCGTTCTTCTGGCCCGCCCTCCTCCCGGAAATGATCGTCCGCTGGCAGCTGACCAATAGCGAAGCCGGTTGGATCACGGCTGCGTTTTACGGCGCCTACATGCTCGCGGTGCCGATCCTGGTCACCCTCACCGACCGCATCGATGCCAAACGGGTCTATCTCGGCGGCGTCGCTGCGATGATCCTCGGGCACGCACTCTTCGCCGTACTCGCGGATGGCTTTTGGTCTGCTCTCGCGGCGCGATCGCTTACCGGCATCGGTTGGGCCGGGACGTACATGACCGGCCTCAAGCTTCTGGCCGACAAGGTGGACGCCAAAGCACTCTCCCGTGCCGCGGCGGCGCACGCGGCCAGCATCGGCATTTCCGGCGCGCTGTCCTACGTGTGCGCCGATCTGCTTGCGACCGCGGGCGGCTGGCGTCTTGCGTTCGGTGCCGCAGCCGCAAGCGCGGGGGTCGCGTGGCTGCTGATCGCGACTGCGGTGCCGCAAGGTACGCACAGGCCCGAAACGTCACCGGGTGCACCCGCGCTCTTTGACTTCCGGCCTGTGTTCAAAAACCGATCTGCGATGGCTTATGCAATCGCCTATGGCCTGCACACGCTGGAAATGTCTGCGTTGCGGGGATGGGGCGTCGCGTTCCTCGCCTACGTTGCGGCAAGCACGGGCACATCCGCGAACGTCTTGTCACCGACGATTACGCTGACGATCCTCGGGCTGATGGGAACGTTTGCGAGTCTCGCAGGCAATGAAGCCGCGATTTACTTCGGTCGCCGCGTCCTGATTTCAGCCGCGATGATTGGTTCGGTCGCGCTCGCCGGATTGCTCGCGGTGGTTGGCGTTCAATCGTATCCGTTGGCTGTGGCGCTCATGCTGATCTATGGCGTGGTGATCTGGCTCGATTCGTCATCGCTCACCGCTGGCACGGCCGGGACCGCTGAACCCTCACGGCGCGGGGCCACGCTCGCGGTGCATTCATCGCTCGGCTACATGGGCGGCTTTGTCGGCCCGCTGGCGATCGGTTGGGTGCTTGATTTTGTCGGCGGAAATTCAACGGCCGCCTGGGCAAGCGCATTTTTTCTACTGGCGGCAACAATGCTGGTGGCGTTGCTGATCTTCGCTGCGATGCGCCCTCGCGGCCTCGCGGGTGATAACCCCGTCGGCCTGCGGCCGAACCGCCCTCCCCGTTCCGGGAAGGGATGATGCGACAGCATCGCTCACGCGTCGCTGCCTTTCTTCTTGGTGGCCTTCTTGAATGCTTCCTCGCGCTTCTCAGCGGCAGTGTCCGAGAGGCGGACGGTGAGGCGGTCAGGAAGCCGTAGATCGATCGCCACGATGTCGCGCGTGAGCAGGCTCTTCTCGCGGTCGAAGCGGGCGAGCGTCTCGAGCGCCTGGTCGATGTTGGTGTCGGGGAGCCGCACGTCGATGCCGTTCTTCAGCCGCAGATTCCAGCGCCGCTCGGCGACCAGGATCGAGGCGCGCACCTGGTCGCGGATCGCCGGATACTGGTCGAGCACCGCCAGGAAGCCGCGCGCCTTCGCGGCCGCGCCGTTGCCGACCACGAATGGCAGGCTCGCAAGGCGCGGCTCGACCGAGGCGGCGAGCACCGTGCCGTCGGCGGCAATCACCGAGACCTTGCCCTGCCGCTGCCACAGCGCGAACGCCTCGCGCTCGGTGATGGTGATCTGCAGGCGGTCCGGATAGAGCTTGCGCACGGTCGCCTCGGCGATCCAGGGGATCGCTTCGAGCTTGGCGCGGGCCTCACCGACATCGAGAAACAGCAACGAGGAATGATCGGTCACGCCGGCGGCGCGGAAAATCTCCTCGCGGCTGACCTGCCGCTGGCCGGAGAGCGACACCGTCGCGATGCGCATGCCCGCGGCATTCGCGGCGCCGTCGGCCGTATCCTTGATGGCGGTGCGGATGGCCTCGATGTGGCCGCCCTTGATCACGCCGTAGGCGGTCACGCTCACCGCGAAAATGAGGAACGCCGCAAGGCCGGCGTGGCGCGGCAGGCGCGCGTCTCTGAGCGGCAGCGTGATGCGGCGGACCGTGCGGCTGATCAGGGAGCGGCTCGCCGCGACCGGGCGGCGCGGCGCAGTTGTGCTTGAGACGGACACCCTATCCCCTCGCCAGCAGAGCAAAAATCGGCGCGCAAATCGGCGGCCGCAGTCTTCGGGCGGTTGGGTAAACAAAGGGTGAATTTTGGGTGCGGGACGGACGGCTTTGCGCGTCTGCAACAGCGCGCACCGTGCCGTTTTCCCGACCTCGCCTCATCGGCTATAATCGGCGCCATGACAGCAATTCCGAAAGGACGTCTGACTGTCGACGAATACCTCGCCTGGGCTGTCGACCAGCCGGGCCGCTACGAATTGTCCCACGGCACGGTTTACGCAATGCCGCCGGAAGGTGCGGGGCATGCGGAGGTGAAGGGCGCCATATACGGGGCGTTGCTCGCCGGCCTTCGTGCGCAGCACCTTCCGTGTCACGTGTTACCGGACGGCATGACGGTGCGGATCGACAAGCAAACGGCCTTCGAGCCGGACGCACTGGTCTACTGCGGATCGAAGGTCGCGCGGTCTGCACTGGAGATTCCCAACCCGGTCATCGTCGTAGAGGTGATCTCGCCGTCGACACGCCGCGTCGACACGTCCGCGAAGGTGACCGGCTATTTCCGCCTGCCGAGTGTCGCGCATTACCTGATCGTCGATCCTGCGCAGCCGCTCATCCTGCATCACGCGCGCTCCGCCGACACGATCCTCACCCGTATCGTGCGCGAAGGGACGATCATGCTCGACCCGCCGGGACTCGAGCTCGCGCTGGCGGACGTGTACGGCGAAGTGTGACGGCAGCCGGCGCAGGCCGCGGCACGTAGAGGCCCGCAGTATTCGCTTCCGCAGCGCGGGTCGGGCGCAACAGCGACGCGAAGCGGAGACCGTATGTCCTTCTTCCTTGAATGAGGCGACTCGCCCTCGATGCGGTCGCGAGGGTTGCCTGGATAGGCCGGGCAGAGCCTCACGCAGGGAGGGCGAGTCGTGACGGATGATAACGAAGCTTACGTCGCTTTCGATACCTCGAAGTTGCGCCATGCGGTGGCGATTGCGGAGGGCGGACGGACTGGCGAGGTCCGCTTTCTTGGGGAGATCGAGAACAGCGAGGCGGCGACGGTCAAGCTGGTGAGGAAGTTTGCCGGCAAGTATCGGCGGCTGACGTTCTGCTATGAGGCGGGGCCGACCGGGTACGGGCTTTACCGGCTGATCAAAGAACTCGGGCACGATTGCCTGGTGGTTGCGCCCTCGCTGATCCCGAAGAAGGCTGGCGATCGGGTGAAGACGAACCGGCGCGATGCGGTAGCTCTGGTCAAGTTGTTGCGCGCGGGCGAGCTGACCGCGGTGTGGGTTCCCGATGCGCGGCACGAAGCGATGCGGGATCTGGTACGGGCGCGCGATGCTGCGGTCGCGGATCTGAAGTCGAAGCGCCAGCAGGTGCTGTCCTTGCTGTTGCGGCTCGGGCTTTACTACCCGGGCAAGCGCACCTGGACCAAGGCGCATATGATCTGGCTGGCGAGCCAGAAGCTGGCGCATGCCGAGCAGCGCATCGCGCTGGAGGAGATGCTGCTGGCGGTACGCCAAGCGCATGAGCGCACGGCACGGCTGGAAGATGCGATCCGCGCGGCGCTACCGGACTGGTCGCTGGCGCCGGTGGTCACGGCCTTGATGGCGCTGCGCGGCCTCGACCTGGTCGCGGCGAGCATATTCCTGGCCGAGATCGGCGAGCTGTCCCGCTTCCGGACGCCGCGCGAGCTGATGGGTTATCTCGGCTTGGTGCCGAGCGAGCATTCGACCGGTGAGAAGGTCAAGCGCGGCGGCATCACCAAGGCGGGCAACCGCCGGGCGCGGCGCATCCTGGTCGAGTGCTCGTGGAGCTATCGCCATCCGCCGCGGGTCGGCAAGGAGAAGCTGGCCAAGGTCGCCGCCGCGCCGCGCGCCGTCCAGGAG
>JBAVXH010000331.1:0-4715 GCA_049698215.1 Xanthobacteraceae bacterium
CCTGTGCGCCGCGCGCCGCTCGGGCCGGCCAGGGATGGCGAGATGACACGCGGCGCGGTTTCGGCGGGCGCATTGCGTGTGAGCCAGTCGGGAGATGGGTTGCGCGGTGTTTCCGTAGTGGCCATCGCGGCACCCAGCGCGATGTCCGCGGACTTCCGCCAGCGCAACAGGAAGCCATCGCCGTCATCGGCCGGCTCCTCGATCGCCTCCGGCTTCAGCGCCCGCTCGATCAACTCGTACCAGCAGCCCGGCGGAATCCGGTTCACGCCGCGCGAGCCAGCCACCACCAGCCGGTCGGCCGCGCGCGTCATCGCCACATAGAGAAGCCGCCGGTACTCGTCCTCGGCCGCCGCGACTGCTTTCCCGCGGGCATCGGCGACGGGAGGTACATCGTCTACCTTGCGTCCCGCCCACACGATGCGGTCCGGTGTGTCGGGCGCCGCATTCGCCACCGGCACCGCGAGGAGGCGCGGCTCCTTCGGGCCCTTCGGCGGCGTCACGGTGTCGGCGAGGATCACGATCGGCGCCTCCAGCCCCTTGGCGCCATGCACGGTCATGACGCGCACCTCGTTGCGCACGATGTCCATGTCGCGTTTCACCTCGGTCTGGCCGGCGCGCAGCCACGCAACAAAGCCCTGCAGGGTCGGCGTCTCGCCGCGCTCGTAGAGCAGCGCGAGTTCGAGAAATTCATCGAGTGCGTCGGCGGCTTCCAGCCCGAGCCGCGCGTAGAAGCTGGCGCGTCCGCGCTCGGACCCGAGAATGCGCGCGTAGAACGCGAACGGCGAAAGGTGCCGTGCCCATTCGGCATAGCGGTCGAGCCGCGCGTTGGCGCCGACGAAGTCCATTTCGTTCGCGCGCGCCCGCAGCGTCGCGCGCAGCGAGGTCTTGCGGCCCCATGCCAGCGTGAAGATCTGCTCCTCGGTGAGCCCGAACAGCGGGCTCTTCAACACGGTCGCCAGCGCAAGATCGTCGTCCGGCAGCAGCAACGCGTCAGAGAGCGCCATCAGGTCCATCACGGCGATGTGCTCGGTGAGCGTGAGCCGGTCGGCGCCCGCGACCGCGACGCCTGCGCGCTTGAGCTCGTAGATGACCGCATTGAACAGCGCGCCGCGCTGGCGCACCAGCACCAGGATATCGCCGGCGCGCGCCGGGTGCCGCTGATCGCCGTCTCCGACGAGGTCGCCGCGCCTGATCCATTCCTTGACGGTGCGCGCGACCTTGCGCGCGAGGCGCACGCGCGGGCTTGTTTCCTGCTGCTCGTCGAAGGGCGCGTCCCAGCCTTCGAGCTTCACCTTCTCGTCGGGCTCGATCATCGGCCACAGCTCGACGAGGCCCGGCGCGTTGATCCGCACGGCCTCATGCGCGGTCCCGCCCGGCACCTCGGTGAGACCGGCATGCGCGGATTCGGCGCGGAACACCTCGTCGACCGCCTCCAGCACCAGCGGCGCCGAGCGGAACGAGGTCTTGAATTCAACATCGGTGAAGCGCATCCCAGCCGTGTCGAGCGCGTTCGCGTAGTGTCGGCGATTCTGCTCGAACTCGGCCGGGACTGCGCCCTGGAACGAGAAGATCGACTGTTTTTCGTCACCGACCGCGAAGATCGAGCGCGTCACCTCGCGCGCGCCGAGCCCTGCGAAGAATTCGGCGGTGAGCCGCCGCACGATCTCCCACTGCTTGGGGCTCGTGTCCTGCGCCTCGTCGATCAGCACGTGATCGATGCCGAGGTCGAGCTTGTAGTGCACCCATTTGGCCTGCTCCTCGCTGAGCAAGCGCAGCGCCTTGTCGATCAGGTCCTCGTAGTCGAGCAGACCGCGCCGCTCCTTCTCGGCGCGGTAACGCGCGATGACCTCCATCACGATGGTCACCAGCGCGCCTGTCCGCTCGCGCGTGTCGACCGCGCGGCGGCGCGCAATCAGCGCGCATACGCGCTCCTGCTCCGACATCAGGTGCTGGAACAGCGACGCGTTTCGCTCGCGGATGCCCTTGCTGACGATGTTCTTGCGCGGCTCGAGTTCGGCCGTGCAGAAGATCGATTGATACGCCTTGATGCGTTCATTGCTGTCGAGGAAACGCATCGAGTCGAACCGCGCGGCATGCTCCTTGTCGCCCTTCAGGCCCTGCTCCAGCGCCGCGATCACGGCCGGGTACTCGCTCTGCGCGATCAGCGAGCCGGAGAAGAACTCCGCCGCGATGGTGTCGCTCGTCTCATTCGGATCGATGCCGAGTGCGCGCGAAAGCCCCGCGATGGCTGCCGCAACCCCACCGGCGTTTTCGATCCATGCGATCAGCTCGTCGCGCCGCCCGATCGCCTCGACGATCATCTCGTTGAAGGTCATGTCGGCCGCCTCCGTGATCGCGACGGCGAGCGCGCGCCCGAGATCGCTCTCCGGCTCAGCGGCGGCCCGCAGCAGCACGGCCATACGCTGCCGGTCGATCAGCTCGGACTGCGTGCGCTCCTCCAGCACCTCGAAGCGCGCCGCGACATCCGCCTCGAAGGGAAACTGGTGCAGCAGCCGCGTGCAGAACGCGTGAATGGTCTGCACCTTCAACCCGCCCGGCGTGTCGAGCGCCTGCGCGAACAGCCGCCGCGCCCGCAGGCGGCGCGCCGCATCCGGCCTGCGGCCCTCGATCTTGACGATCTCCTCGTCGAGTTCGTCGTCGGAGAGCGGCGTCCATTTGGCGAGCCCGCCGAACACGCGATTCGCCATGTTGGCGGCGGCGGCCTTTGTGTAGGTGAGGCAGAGGATCTTTTCGGGCGGCGTTCCGCGCAGTAGCAACCGTATCACCCGTTGCGCCAGCACGTGCGTCTTGCCGGAGCCGGCATTCGCCGCGACCCATGCGGAGGACGCCGGATCGGACGCGTCGTGTTGAACCTTGAGGACCGCGGCGGGGACCGTCATGCCTCGCCTTCCTCGTCCTCGCCGCCGGCGGACCACTCGGCGACGCGCGCCAGATGGTCGTAGTCGCCGTAGCGCGCCTTCCACATCGGGCTGACCAGCGAACGGTAGGGCGTCTTCACGTCGGCGAAGCGCTCGACCACGCCGCGCAATCGCGCCAGCGCCATGTCGGCGTGCTCGTTGGGTGTGCCCTCCTTGAACGCGATCGGCTTCTCTTCGCCCGCCGGCTCGCGCCCGCGCAGCGATACGTAGGAAAATTCGCTGAGCGACCCCGGCTCGACGCCCTTGAACCCGCCCTGGCGCAGGATCGCGCCCTCGAGGGTCAGCTGCGGCGAGAGCCCGGTGCGCACTTGCGGCTCGGTGGGCGTCGAGCCGGTCTTGTAATCGAGGATCGCGAACGAGCCGTCGGCGAGCTGCTCGATGCGGTCGGCGCGCGTGGTGAGCTTGAAGATCCATTTGTCGATCGCAATCTTCAGTTCGCCCGGCACCTCGGCATGCAGCGCGCTCGCATTGGCGCGCCGCTGTGCCTCCCAGGCGATGAACCAGCGTGCGATGCGCAGGAAGCGCGGCCACCAGAACGCGCGCGCCTCAGGGTAATCCTGCAGCGGCGCGAAGTGCTTCTCGCCGAGCGCGGTGAGCGCGCCCAGCGGGTCGGGCGGCAGGCCCTTCGCGTGTTTCTCGGTGAAATCGCCGATCGCGCCGTGGATCACGGTGCCGCGGTCGCGTGCGCCGGGCGGCGTGTCGACGGCGTCGAGCGGGCGCAGCCTGAGAATGTGCTTCGCATAGATCGTGTAGGGATCGCGCAGCCAATGCTCGATCTCGGTCACGCTCAGCTGCTTTGGACGGGCATCGAGGGTGGGCCGCGGACGCGGACGCGCCACCGGCTTGACGGTCTCGGCATGGTCGAGATCGCGCATCCAGCTCAGATACTTTTCGCCCCGCTTCAGCGCATCTTTCCAGGCCTCACCCGCAACGGCTGCGAGCCGTTGCGTGAAACGCGACGCGACGGTCGGTGCGCCGCGCACCTTGGTGGCGCGGGTGAGGAAGACCTCCGGCATGCCGATGAGTTGCGCGAAGTCATGCGCCGACAATCCGATGCGCCGCTCGGGCAGATCGAGTCCGAGCTCGAGCCGCATCGGCCGCGACAGCCATGGGTCGGCCGGCGCCTCGGGCGGCCAGATCCCCTCGACGAGGCCGCCGAGCACCATGCGATCGACATGAACGAGGCGCGCCTCGATGGTGCCGAGGACGCGCACGCGCGCCCCAGGCCGGCCGGCGCGGCGGCAGACGCGATCCGAAATCGCCGTTTCGAACAGGTCTGAATAGTCACCGGGCGTCGCACGCAGCTCGATGCTCTGATCGGCGATCGCGTCGAACGCGCGCGCGAGCTCGGCACCGTCGTCGTTGGCGAAGGCCATCTCGATGCCGGCGTTGTCGTTGGAGAGCGCGTGCAGCGCATCCGCATGCAGCGCAGCCATCGCGATGAACGACTGCCCGCCCCTGATCGCTTCGAGCGGCGCGAGCGCGACGCTCAGCCGCTGCACCAATGCCTCCGCGGCATCGAGATCGCCCGCGACAATCAGCCTGCGCGGATCGGACCCATACAGCGAATCCTTCGTGGCGCGGAACGTGGCGAGCGCATGCGCCAGCCCTTGCGTGCCGGCGCGCGGGCGCGGGCCACGCAGCACCGCAAGCTCCAGCGCTGCGATCGCGCGATTGTGCGCGCCCACGTGAGCGCCAAGCCGGAACCGGGCGTGCTTCAGCAGCGCAAGCAGCGTTACCGGCTCAAGTCCATTCAGCCCGGCCTGAACCACAAGG
>JBAVXH010000332.1:0-2021 GCA_049698215.1 Xanthobacteraceae bacterium
GCCGAGAAGCCCGCCGCGGTCGAGGAGAAAGCGGCGCGCCCGCGCCGCAAGCCGGCGGGCGAGGAAGATGCACCCGCGGCGGTCGGGCCGGCTGAGTCCGCAAAGCCTGCGCCGCAGAAGAAATCGCCCATCGCACTCGTCCCGAAGGACGAGGCGCCCGAGCCTGACAAGCCGAATGGCGGCGGCGAAGTGGTGCGGCTCGACCGGTTTCGCAAGAAATAACTAGAGCCCTATTGTTCTTGGTTGAATCGGAGTCGGGCTCTAGTTTTTTGTTTGAGCATGATCTTTTCCGAAAACCGGTTCCCACTTTTCGGGATCATGCTCTAGCGCTCGGAGATGCGCATCGGCAGGCCGCTGAGCGGCCGCAAGGTCATGCGCGCGAACGGAAACACCTCCGCGTCCGCCGCCAGCGTGACCCGGAAACGCCGTGCGATCATCGCGAGCGTGAGCAGCGCCTCCTGCATCGCAAAGCCCATGCCGACGCAGATGCGCGCGCCCGCCCCGAACGGCAGATAGGCAAAGCGCGAGATTGTCCCGCGGTTCTCCGGCGCAAACCGCGCGGGACGAAACAGGTCGGGCTCCGCCCACAGCTTGCGGTGCCGGTGCAGCACCCACGGCGCAATGATGATGCGCGTGCCGGGCGTCACCTCCACATCGGCGATGCGGTCACGCGCCACGACCCCGCGGCTCAGGAACGGGATCGGCGGATAAAGCCGCATCGACTCTTCCAGGATCATGCGGGTGCCGGTCAGACGTTCGATCGTGTCGGCATCCGGCGTCGCGCCGAGCCAAGCTGCTTCGGCCGCGACACGCGCGTCGGCTTCGGGAAATTCGGAGAGCAGAAACAATGTCCACGCCAGCGCGTTGGCGGTGGTCTCGTGGCCGGCGCCGATGAAGGTGACCAGATTGTCGTGAATCACCACATCGGAGAGCGGCGCGCCGGTTTCCGGGTCGCGCGCCTGCATCAGCCGCGTCACCAGATCGTCCGGCACCACGCCGCCTGCCGCGATGCGGGCGCGGCGGCGTTCCACGAGACGGCGCACCTCCTCGCGGAAGATTCCCTGCGCGGGCTTCGCGCGGATGAAGGCCGGGCGCGGCAGCCAGCGCGGCAGCGGCAGCACGTCCCACAGGTCGATGCGCCCGAGCGCCTCGAAGTACCTGGTGATCGCCTCGCCCATCACCTCGGCCGGCGTCTCGATCTCGTGGGAAAACACCGTGCGCGAGATGATGTCATAGGTGAGCGCCGTCATCTCGCGTGCGATGTCGATCGTGGCGCCGGAGCGCGCATGATCCTCCCAGCGCGCCAGCATCTCCTCGACGGACGCCGCCATCGAGGCGAGATAGCCGGCGACGCTCGCCGGCTGAAACAGCGGCGCCACCGTGCGCCGCTGCAGGCGCCAGGACTCGGGCTCGGCGGTGAGCAGGCCGCGCCCGACCGCCGGCGTGAGCTTCTCGAGCTGCAGAGCATCCTTCGGATAGTTCGCGGCGTTCTCGACCAGGACGTAACGGATCAGATCCGGGTCGTTGATCAGCACATAGCCGCCGAGCATGTTGCGATCGGCGATGTAGGGCTCCTCGTAGGCCTCGGCGCGCCAGGCCGTGATCGCGTTGGTGCGCAGCGCCCGATACAGCCCCAGCGGTCCGAGCCGATGGACGCGCGGCTCAGGCGCCGGCGGCCGGCGCTCGACGGCATGGGTCAGCTCCAATGCCTCAGTGCTCATGTCCTGAAACCCGACGCATTGACTATTATATGTCGGGCGAATGAAGGACGGATCATGGCGAAGACCCGCACCGAGACCGACACATTCGGACCGATCGAGGTTCCGGCGGAGAAATACTGGGGCGCGCAGACGCAGCGCTCGCTGCAGAATTTCCGCATCGGCGAGGAGCGCATGCCGCTGCCGCTCATTCGCGCGCTCGGGCTGGTCAAGCGCGCCGCCGCCGACGTGAACCAGTCGCTCGGCATCCTGGACCGCAAGCGCGGCCGCGCGTTTGGCGCGGCCGCGCAGGAGGTGATCGAC